>JAFGFY010000211.1 GCA_016930795.1 Deltaproteobacteria bacterium | reverse complement strand
TTCCGGCGTCACCTTCTTCATGGTGACGCACGATTTTTCCGAGGCGCTGACCCTGGCGACCCAGGCCGCCGTCATGAACGGCGGTTCCCTGGTGCAGGCCGGAACGATACAGGATATCTTTCAGCGCCCTTCTTCGTCCTTTGTGGCGGATTTCGTCGGCATGAAAAACATCTTTCCGGCCGACTTCAAAGGCACTTCGGCCATGGTCGGCGGGCTCTCCGTCGAGGTTTTGAAGCCGCATCGCAATGCCGTCGGCCACATCTCCATAAGGCCCGAGGATATCGTGATCAGCCTCAAGCCTCTGGAATCGAGCATGCGCAACTCCTTTGCGGGCGTTATCACGGGCATCGTCGATCAGGGATTTTTATATGAGATTCACATCAGTGTGCGGGATCTGACCTTCAGGTCCTATATCACCAAGGGATCGGCTCTCAACCTGAACCTAGACCTCGGCACCGGCGTTCAGATTTCCTTCAAGACCTCCGCCGTTCACGTCTTCTGAAACAAAAAGAAATATTTTGTCTCAATCTGTTCAGAATGCTAGATTTAAAAAGCACATACTATTTGCTGATGTTCGAAAATCTAGGTTATTCAAAAATAGCCACTTACTTCTCAGGAATCACATTTCCATATTTGTGAAGCACGTTGAGGGAAGGGGGAAAATCTCTTAGATGCTGGAGTATTTTTTTGGGATCTTTCGTTTTATTAACCCTCTACGACAAAAAGTTTTTCCCTTGGTGCTGTCAGATACTCCTCTATTTTCTCATTCATGATTTTTGATACCTCAGATGCAAACCCTGGATCTTTTTTAGTCTTTTTAAAGAGTGGTTCAAAGGTATCATGAGGATTGAAAAGAGGTCGGAGGGTAACAGTTCGACTGTTGGGTTTATCCATAAACACTATCTTTTTTTCTTCCTCAGGAATAAGGATAAGATTCCCCCATGAATGAAAAGCCCCGTAATCTTTTCTGGCGCCCGTGATATAGGCAAGCGCTGCGGCCTGACAACAATGGTGAGATGTTTTAACCTGTATTTGATGCCGTATTGGCAGTTTATCTTCATAAAGAATTGCAAAGGCTTCCTGTGCTGCTCTGAATGAAAATGTCCCTCCGCCGACACAGTATCCATGAACTTTGATCACCTCAGCCAGAGTAATTTCAATTTTATCATCTACAGTTATTCCGTATAGAGCGGATTCAGGGAGTTTCATGTAAATGGATCGTTCCGGGATCTTTACGAGAGGGGTTCCTGACAGACCTTCCTTTGTTTCTGCGTGTCCGGAATGTTGAAGAAAAACAAAACCTCCACACAAAACAGGAACCGAGCCTAAAAATTCACGCCTGCTGTGATTTGATAAAAAAGAAAAAACGGAATTGCCTTTTTTAATAGATCTCTTATTCGTTGACATGACAACAGTTATCTCCTTTAGATGATAGTGGTTCTTTTCTACATTTGAAAAGAGGGACCTTAAAATATAAAATTGATTATTTACAGTTAGTAACCCTCTTCCTTTGCCTGTCTTACGAAATCTTCAAACGAACAATCCGGATTGATTCCCGGACAGGCATCTTTTGCCGCGTCCAAGTTGTCGGGGTCTTTTAACAAGGCGTTGTAAAAGGGCCAAGAGGAACAGGGCGTGGGATTGACGGGATGTATCGTGCACTGCCTTTCTTTGTCAAAAAAGACGCAATAGCCGTCTTCTCCGGATTTGATGGAAAAACGGCCATATTTTTCGTCGCAAAATCGGGAGATGAAAGAGGACGATTCAATTCCAAGGAATTCAGCGATCCTCTCTATTTCGTCCCTGCGGACAGAGATCCCGCCTTTTCCGTAACAGCAGGTCCCGCATTTGGTACATTCGAAAGCTAGCATAATTGAGTATTTAGTCCCTAACGTGTCTGAAATGTCCAAAATATAGGATCATCGCCAGCTTAGTTGATTGATGATCAGGATTCAAGGGTTCCAGGGGTCGAGTGAAGGTTCTATATATATCCTTTAAAGGTAATATATGGCTGACAAACTGGATGATATTGCTTGCTGATCAATCGACTACAGGCAAACACTTGTCGAAGATCGCGTTGAATTTTACGGGGAATCCTCGACTCCTAGGATCCTTGATCCAAATTCTTTTCCCCAACCAACTCATCAAGTTTCCAGTCCACAGGGAGTCTCAGTCTCGTGTCGTTCTTCCTGGCCCTGTAAATGAGATGCCCATTGTTCAGGCCATGGAGGAAAAGATCTCTCGTAATGGCCACGTCGTCTTCACAATATTTTGTCAGCTTATCCATCTCACCATCCCTGAACCATTCCACGGCCATGAGGCCATGGGCTGACTTGGCCTTATCAAGGGTTTCTTTGGCCAAATGGTCCAACCCAAGACGAAAGCCAAGGCGTTGATAGATGTCCTCGAGAATATCAAAGGTGTTTAAGTCCCTGAGATTTTTTCCGGTGTAGGCGCCCAGGACGGCATAGTCGAACCTTTTAATGTTGAATCCAACAATCAGATCTGCCTTTTCCAGATGTTCCAACAGGTCGTCGATCTTGTTCTCAGCAAAGGTAACAAACCGTTTTTCCAGGCTGTCATAGATCACCGCCACCGAGACCCTCATGAGATGGGAGTTTTGCCAGCCCCCCACATCCTGGGCCGTCTTCTGAGTCTCCAGGTCAAAATAGATGATCCGCGGTTCGGTCGGCTCAGGCTCGGACTCCTTCTTTTCGGAAAAAGTCGGTCCTGATTCCTCCCCGCTCTCCTCATCATAGAACTGACTCAGAGAAATGTGGCCCAGGAGAAATTCCAGGATCTTCGCCGCCGCCCCCTTGTCGAGGGGTTTGTTCCCGGAGCCGCACTTCGGGGAATGGATGCATGAAGGACATCCCTCTTCGCATTCACACTCTTTGAGGAGACTCAGAGTCCTTTCAAACAAGGGGATGATGACCTCGAACCCCCGATGCGCGAGACCCACTCCGCCCGGATGCCCATCGTAGATGAATATGGCGCTCTTATCGATTTGAGGATGGTGGGCGTAGGCGATACCGCCGATATCATTTCTATCGCACAGGGCAAAGAGGGGGAACATCCCGATGGTCGCGTGTTCAATGGCATGAATCCCTCCCATAAAATGGAGGCCCTCTTTCTCAATGAATCGGTTGATGGCCGGCACGATCTCCACCCAAAAGCCCACGGTCTCAAAGGTATGGGGCGGGAGATCGAGGTCAGACACGCCCAACAGCTCCTGGCCGGGCAGGGCGCGCTTTTCGAACCCCACGATCCATTCCGTCACTTTCACCCGGCCCTCTTTGATCAGAAATTGCCCCTCCGGTTTGGTGCGAATGACCTGAAGAATCTCCGTCTCTTTTTCAGTGCGGACCCGTGTGAAGTATTTGAGATCGGTCTCGTGCGCGATGATGTCATGTTTTTCCAGGTCCAGATGATCCACCAGGTATTGCTTGGCACGATGAAGATAGACCGCGCCGGGGTGACATTCGGTAAAGGCCCTGAGACCGTCGATGGTCCCTATGGCCTGGCCCGTCTCTCTTTCGAAAATCGTGTAAGTCTGGCCCACTGTCCTGATGTTGACCTCGCGATGGGGATGTCGCTGGGTGGAAAACCAGGCGGGCTCTCCATCCGCCGTACGTGAAAGGCGCCCCTCCGCTTCCAGTTTGTCCAGGTGTGGGGTGAGGTCTTTGGTCCAGAATGTATTATCCTTCAGGGTAAGGGGATGCTCGAAGGCCGCGCAGGGCAAATGGGCTTCCACCACATGAGGATTGTGAGGGTCCAGAACGGCCGCTTCATAGGACCTTCCAAAGAGGTCCTCCGGGTGCTTCATGAAGTATTGGTCCAGCGCGTCGGGTTTGGCCAGAAGGATGATCAGGGAATCCCTTCCGGAGCGACCCACTCTCCCTCCTCTCTGCCAAGTATTGATGATGGTCCCGGGATAGCCCACCAAAAGACAGATATCCAGGTATCCGATGTCAATGCCCATCTCCAGGGCGCTGGTGGACACAACCCCCAGGAGATCCCCGGATGCCAGTCTTCTCTCTATCTCCCGTCTTTCCTCAGGCATGAACCCGGCCCGATAGGAACTGATCTTGTTCCTGAGGGCGGGGGATAGCTGGGAGACCCACACATGGATCAACTCCGTCACCTTTCTTGACTGGGTAAAGGCGATGGTCCTGAAACCGGCCCTGACACAATCGGTGAAGAGCCTTGCCGCGGAGAAATTAGGGCTGGCCTCGGGGTTGAGGAACAGGAAGTGCTGTCCGGATTTGGGTGATCCGCTGGCGTCAAACACCTCAACCTTTCTTCCGATCAGGGTCTCACCGAACTCCTTTGGGTTTTCCACGGTGGCGGATAAGAGGATGAATCGGGGGTCAGATCCATAGAGTTTGCAGACCCTGTGCAGCCTTCTGATGATCTGGTTCATGTGAGATCCGAAGATGCCCCGGTAGGTATGGATCTCGTCCAACACGACATAGGAGAGATTCTCGAAAAGGGCCTGCCAGTTCTCATGATAGGCGAGAATCCCCGCGTGGAGCATATCCGGGTTGGTGAAGAGTATTTCGGGGACCTTGCTTCTGATCTGTTTTCGCCGATAGGCCGTGGTGTCCCCGTCATAGATCTGGGCGGAGATCTTTTCCCCTTTGATCTCTCTGGTGAATAGAGAAAGACCCTTCAATTGATCCTGCTCCAGGGCCTTGAGGGGGAAGATATACAAGGCCTTTGAATCTTTGTTTTTCAGTACGGCATCGAGGACGGCGAGATTATAGATCAGGCTTTTGCCGCTTGCCGTGGGTGTGGCCACCAAGACATTCGCCCCCTCCCTGATACGGCGCAGCGCGTCGACCTGGTGTTTGTAAAAACCTTTGATGCCCAGGTGTTGAGGGAGTGAAAGGAGTTCGTCCGGCAGAGTCGGATCCGGCCCGTAGATGGCCTCTGTGGGGGGGAGGTACCGGTGGTGTACAAAGGACGGTCCAAAGTCCACGTGGTTCTTAATGGTATATATATATTCTTCAAGGTCCACTTGCGTTCCAGTTCAATGAATGGTCCTTCATAAGTCTAAGAGCATTGATCTAAATCAATATTTTCAAGTTATCTAATATGATAGGAAAAACATTTTGCCACAGACCGACCGTCGCCGAGATGATGGCCCGGCAGTCCCACGCGGACACGGGTGAGTCATTGCTAAGAATCCCCGCATAGCAATTCTCTGTATCATCTTACCTTTCATTGAAAATCTGTCTTTATCCATCTGTGTGAGTCGAGGTCACAAAGTGACCGGGTGGCAAATAGACTATGCACACTTGGAAGCAAGGTAGCCTCATTCAACCCTGATTTCTTGAAACTTTTTTTCGGCAGAGACCAACTCCTCTTGTTTGGCTTCCCATACCTCCATCAAGGCCTTCAGCTCATTTCTCCCTGCCGTGTATTCGTTGAGAAGCGGGAGGTATCTCTCCTTATCTCTGATCATATCCGGCTCTGCAAGGATTTTTTCCAGCTCTTTTCCCCTCTTCTCCAATTCGGAGATCCTCTTCTCCAGTCCGGACAGCTCCTCTTGAATCGGCCGAATGATCGCGTTCATGATCCGCCGCTTTTCCGCCTTTTCCCTGCGTAATTCCTTCCGGCTCTTTGGGGTATTTACCGGGGATTCATGAGGCTTATTCACCTCCGCGGTGGTTTGATGTTCAAGCGGGGTGGATTGTGTATCGGGTGCGGCCAGGTGTTCGTAGTATTCGTCAAGCCTGCCCGGGAATAGGGTGACATGACCATCCTCGATGTCCCAGATCTTTGTGGCAAGCCGGTTCACAAAGGACTGGTTATGGGATACGAACAAAAGGGTCCCCTGATAATCGGCCAGGGCGTCGATCAGGATCTCTGATGAAATGATATCCAGGTGATTGGTGGGCTCATCCATCACCAGGAGATTGCCTGGTCTCACCAGGATCTTTGCCAGGCATACCCGCGCCTTTTCTCCCCCGGAGAGAACCCCAATGGGTTTGTCCACATCCTCTCCGGAAAAGAGAAAGGCCCCGCAGATTCCCCTGATAAAGCCGATGCTTTCATGGGGCACGACCTGGTAGACCTCTTCGATGATGGTCTTTCTGGGATCCAGCATCTCAGAGTGATGCTGGGCATAATAGCTCATGATCACCTCATGGCCCAGAAAGATCCGACCCGCATCCGGATGGACCTCACCTGCCAGCATTCTCAAAAGGGTGGTTTTCCCGGCGCCGTTGGGGCCGATGATGGCGATCCTTTCCCCTCTCAAGACAGTCAGTTCAAGGTCCTTGTAAAGGGTGTTTTGATCAAAGCTCTTTGAGAGCCCATCCATATTCACCGCGACTCTCCCACTGCGGGAGACCTTGGGAAAAGAGAAACGAATGGCCTTTTCCTTCCGATGGGATTGAACCAATTCCATTTTCTTGAGAAGCTTGAGTTTGCTCTGGGCCTGCCTGGCCTTGGTCGCCTTGGCCTGGAACCGGTCTATGAATTTCCTGGCCTCCTTGACCTTCAGCTCCTGGTTCTTTGCTTTGGCCTCAAGGATCTTTCGTTCTTCCTCACGAACCTTTATGTAAAAGTCGTAATTCCCGCTGTAGGATCTCATCCCCTCCGGTTCAAAACTGATAACCCTATTGATTTGCCTGTTGAGAAATTCCCTGTCATGGCAGACCAAGACCATGGCGCCCCTGTAATCTTGTAGGAATTGGTCGAACCAGCGCACCGAGGGAATATCCAGATGATTGGTGGGCTCATCCAGTAGAAGCAGGTCAGGGTTTTGATAGAGTAGAGACGCCAGGGCGGCCCTCATCTTCCATCCTCCGCTCAAAGAGGAGACGGGTGTCTCAAAGTCATCCGGCTTGAACCCAAGGCCTGACAGGATCTTCTCCGCGCCGTGTGACGGATAATGCCGGTCGAGGTCGGCTATTTGCTCATGGACATCGGCCAGTCTGACGGCCAGTTTCTCCTGCCTGGCATCTCCTAGAGTGGTCTCCTTGAGGGCTTCTTCGATTCTATGAATCTCTTTCCTCAATTGGACGCGACCCGGAATGGAATCAACCACGGATTGAAGCGTTGTTCCTGTTAGGGTTTCATGAATATCCTGACGCAGGTATCCGACGCGCGTGCCTTCGGTTACTCTGATTTCACCGGCATGTGGAGAGATTTCTCCCGTAAGGAGTCTTAACAGGGTAGTCTTTCCGGACCCGTTCGGCCCTACGAGGCCGATACGGTTGCCGGGCTCCACCTGAAAGCCTAGATCCTTGAAAAGGGTTCTTGAGGAGTAGGTCAGAGAGACATTTATGGCTGCAACGAGACTCATCTTTCAAACTTTATCATCTTAACCTTTTAATCTAATCGATCTTAGCTCTGAAAACCAATGGTCGTAGCGATAGATGCTGGATTCTTGATGCTGGGTACTTGATATTTTTTGACTCCATATCCTGCATCCGGTATCTGATCTGGAGGATTATGCCTGTCCCCATGAACAGCCGTATGGAGTAATGCAATGTTGGGATTTACTCCTCCGGTCCTGTTAGGGCCTGTCGTACGCGTTTGATTTGACCGCGACGGCGCTTGTCTTCAAGCCTCCGCTGTATAGACACCGGGGTCGGCCGTGTTTTGCGGCGCGGCTTGGGCCGTTGGGCCGCTCTGCGAATCAGGGCCGCGAGCCTCTCTCTTGCGTCCTGGCGGTTTTTATCCTGAGACCGAAACCTCCGGGCATGGATCACAATGACACCCTCATCAGTGAGACGTTTGCCGGCCAGGCGCATGAGCCGGTCACGCACATCCTCCGGCAAAGAGGGGGAGTGGGCCGCGTTAAAACGGAGCTTCACGGCTGTCGCCACCTTATTGACGTTCTGGCCTCCCGGTCCCGAGGCGAGGACAAACTCCTCCATGATTTCGTTTTCTCTGATGGATATGGATGGTGTAATTCGTATCATGCTCAAAGATATCGAAGCCCCCTGCAAGCCAGGGCTTCCTCAAAAGCCACCAACTCTGGCAGATAAACAGAGATTTGATGGTGGATTTTGGTGAATGGTGGACAAGCTTGCAGGGGGCTCCGATCCTTTAGCCCTGTTGACTGTTGAGTCGGTTGATAAGATCTTCCTTTTATCCCATATGACCTTTAAGGACCTCGACATTCAGATGATTCCGCTTACTCCTTTCCTGAATAATGGAATTCATACTTTGTAGTTAATGAAACAGCCATGCACAGGAATGGTTTTTCAAATTTCAGGGTAACCATCGGGCAGTGCCATACGCCTTTGGGAATGACGACGGCCGTGGGGACAGAAAAGACGTGGTCTTCCTCCTGTCCCTTTGGACCGATCATAAAATTGACCTCAGCGCCCAAATCGCCGATGTCCTTGGGCTCCGATCCTATGAAATAGATGACTTCATCATGATCGTGGACATGAGGCTCCGTAGACAATCCGAGCGGGCCGGCTTTCACGCCAAAGGCATAGATGATATTACACGGAAACCCGTTGAGGATATCGGCTCCGGCCGAAAACATCGACATATCGCCCATCTTATGGATGGGCAATTCAACCAGACATTTCCCGTATTTTGTTTTCCCGTCTGAAGTATCGGTGGAAACGTTCTGCGGGGCCGGAAGGGCATGAGCCGTCCAATCCATGAGCGTACCCGCAACGGCCATAACGGCTCCGCCGGCTGCCACAGTCTTGACAAATCCTCTTCGCGTGGAATGATTCCATTCTTTCATCTTGCCATTGTTCATAGAAACCATGATTCTCCTCCTCTATTTAATCTGGATCATGTTCGAATGAACTGGTCGTTTCAAAAGCTAAAAAGATATTCGGATCAAATGACAATACGTTAACGGTTCTAGGATTCCTGGATTCAAGGGTTCGGGTGACCCCTAGACCCCTAGAATCCTTGACCCCTTTCCCTCAACTCCTCGCTCGAGTATGATTACTCCTATTTCTTCTCTCCACTTGGGTCTATAGGAGGTCTTTCCATAGCCATTTCCTTGAGAAGGCCTTCCAG
>JAFGFY010000210.1 GCA_016930795.1 Deltaproteobacteria bacterium | reverse complement strand
GCCCAAGGGGATCGACAAGCCCTATTTCGACAAGAACGGGGTGATCTGGCTCAAGGCCGGGGCCGACAAGCGGCGGGTGAACTCCAAAAATATTTGACGGTTCGTCAGGAGGGGAAGCAGCTGGAAGCCACTGCCAAAGGAGGTTACGACTCATGACCAGCGAGAGTAAGTATCAACCGCCCTACACCATCACCCCGGGAATTCTGAACCTGGTCGCCGATATCGGTGAAACCATCGGCCGCTACACCGTGCTGGCCGGGCAGAACCTGACGCCTCGCCTGCGCCTGGAAAACTGCATTCGCACCATCCAGGCCTCATTGGCCATTGAGAACAACACCCTGACGCTGGAACAGGTTACGGCGGTCATCAAGGGTAAACGGGTGCTGGGGCACCCCCGCGAAATTCAAGAGGTGCGCAACGCCTTTGCCACCTACGAGGCCATGGAAGAATGGGATGCAAGCTCCGAGCAGGACTTGCTGGCGGCGCATGATTTGATGATGCGTGGGCTGGTGGACGAAACTGGCCGCTACCGCTCCGGCGGTGTCGGCATCTTCCGGGGAGAACAGTTGGTGCTCATGGCCCCGCCTGCCGACCGTGTGCCGAATCTGATGGCCGACCTGCTGGATTGGCTCGAAAACACCAGTGAGCACCCGTTGGTGGCCAGCTGCGTCTTTCACTACGAGTTCGAATTCATCCACCCCTTTGCCGATGGCAACGGCCGTATGGGGCGACTGTGGCAAACCCTGATCCTGCGCAACTGGAAACCGCTCTTAGCCTACCTGCAGGTGGAGACCGTTATTCGCGAACGGCAGGAGGCCTATTACCATGTACTTGCCGAATCCGATCAGCGGGCAGACGCCACTCCGTTTATCGAGTTCATGCTCAGCGCCCTGCGCGATGCTATCCGCGAGGCTGTTGTCACCGACCAAGTAGGCGACCAAGTAAACGACCAAGTAGCCGCGCTGATCCGGGCGGTCGGAAACGGCGAGTTGGGCAGCAATGATTTGATGCAGGCTCTGGGGTTATCCCATCGGCCCACATTCCGGGAAAACTACCTAAACCCGGCCATGAATGCCGAGTGGATCGAACGCACCCAGCCCGATTCTCCACGTAGTCCGACCCAGCGTTATCGATTGACACGCAAGGGCCACCGATGGCTGCAAAGGCATACTTAGGTGTGAGAACGGGAACTTTCGACAAACTCACGACAGCGCTTGTGATGGCACGTAATACGTTGTAATAGGGGACACGTTTTAGAATATGGGCTATACAAAAGCTTACGGAATTCATACAAAAAGGCTTTCTTCTGGATGAAGGTTTCGGCACCTTGGGTGAAGATGCCTTGGAGACCGCACTTGAAACATTATCCGGTCTTCAGCAGGACGGTAAACTGATCGGAATCATCTCTCACGTCTCAGCAATGAAGGAAAGGATCAGCACACAAATCACCATAAAACCTGAATCAGGTGGTAAAAGCACACTGGCTGGGCCGGGATGCAGCAAGGTTGTTAAAAAAGAGGAATTATAAAAATGAACGAACGATTTTATCTATTGAAAATACAACTGCTTGACATCGAACAGGCAATCTGGCGTCGTTTTGTGGTGCCTGCCGGCATCACACTGGACCGGCTGCATGATGTCATCCAGATTGTCATGGGATGGACTGACAGCCATCTTCACGAGTTTACAATTGGGAATAAACAGTACACCGAATATCCGGAATCCAAAGAAGACGGGCTTGCGTGTGGCAGATATCGCCTTGGGGATCTGATCAAGCAGAAAGGCCGCACATTTAGCTATCTTTATGACTTCGGTGACAGCTGGGAGCATGAACTTGTTCTCGAGGAGAGCCGCTATTTCAATCCGGACCTGAGAACGGAGCTGGCTTGTCTTGAAGGTGAACGAGCCTGCCCGCCTGAAGATGTGGGCGGAGTGCCCGGTTACTTTGAATTCTGCAAAGCACTGAAGGATCCGAATCATGAAGAGCATGAAAGCTATATGGAATGGTCGGGTGGTGACTACGATAGCGAAAGCTTTGATGCCGATGCCGTCAATTGGGAGTTGATGAAATATCTGCGCTGGTCCCGGGACAGGTATCAAAACTGGGGAGGAATTGAATGAAACAGGATAAAAACAAAGAAATACAGAAGTCCAAAAAAAAAGAGACATCCATTGTTCGTTCATCTGCGGCGCAATATCTGACTTTTGTTGCAGCCAGCGGCAGCTCGGAAACCAGCGTGGAAATGCGCTATGAGGACGAGAATATCTGGCTGACACAGAAGATGATGGCTGCCCTTTATGACGTTTCGGTGCCCGCTATTAACCAGCATCTGAAGCGTATTTTTTCGGACAACGAACTGACGCGGGAGGCAACTGTTAAGAAATACTTAATAGTTCAAACCGACTTTTTGAAAGTGACTTCGACCGGATGCTGAAGCAGTTGGAAAATAAGAAAGATGATCAAGAATAGATCCGTGCAGACATGAGTTGTAAAACACACCGCCGGGTATTCGAGCGTGAATCGAACCCGCATCCGTTCTCTGTTTCGGGAAAATGTAGAGAATTAAATTTCTCTCGGAGTCCGGCAATCTGAAGGGGTGTAATGTTTCGTAAAATTTTGAATAAACTTATTTTATGGATGTTTTGCGGTTTGGAGAATGAATTGGGGGTAAGGCTCTATGTCCTCCACCATTTTGAAAAAGACAACCCGTTTTTCCGGGGTTATTCTCCGGGGTGACGGGTTTTATTTTTCCGTTGTTTTCAAAGGGTTTGTACTGGTTTCACATCTTTCCGGAACCTCTTACAAACCATCCGATTTTCTCCATTTTTATTCTTAGTTTGGGTTGGCATTCTCTGTTATCTCAGGGCCGAGTCTCCAGGCGCGTTCGATTGCAGATATCCCTCGAATTATCCAACCTTCGAGGACCTCGGCATCATCATCCCGTTTGAATTGTGCCCGGTTTCCGGATTCACATGGAGCATGTTTCATATCCTCATATGGCTCAGACCATAGCGGTACCGGAGCGTTATTTCGTACCTGCCGGTATTGGAGTGGAGCATAAATAACAGTTGTTTAGGCTGTAGAAAAGTGCTTCTCGGTCATTCTGCAACGTAGAAAGGTCTTTATACATCGGCGGTGTGTGTAATTATTTTTACAAAGAAATACCGATTTGTAACGGAAACGGTCGAATTCACAGATTCCTGATACATAACATTCTCTCGATTCAGGGAATGGTGCCACAAGGGCTTATGTTTCCTGTGTCGGCAGTAATGCTCAAAAATCCGGCGGACTATGATGCCTCTCTGGAAGCTTTTTCGCGGCCTTTACTTCAGCAGGTTGAATACATACTGGATAAAATGGGGCAAATGACCGTCGAAAACGAGACCGCGTGCTGGTATCAGTATATGGATATGACGGCACAGGCTGAAGCCTTGTATGAATTTGTAAACAAGACGATCGAAGAGGAACTTGTTGAAGAGCTCAGCTTTCTTGCCAACTATGACAACACCAAAAAAGCGATTCAGGACATTATCGATATGCCGGACCGCCTGATTGACTTGTTTATTCAACAGTGTCTCCAGAACAATGGCACCCTGTCCGTCAGAAAAAGGTCTGCTTACTTCGATTTTCTGACAGGCGATGAGCTGACTGCAATGGTGAAATCGAATCCGGCCTCGCGAATGGTTTCAAGATCGTTGGCAAAGCGCTGGGCAAACCGCCTCTCTTTAAAGAATCGGCCGAATTTCAGTAAAAACTCTTTTTTATGATATCGGTCAGTGATGTGCCATATGTATCCCGGAATGAAATGTCTGTATGCTCCGACCATTGATGCTCAAAAATCCTTTTGAAAATCAGAAAAACCGTTCGGATTGTCACCCGTTTTCTTAGAAGTCGTTTTTGGTTATCGAAATGTGCACGCCAAGCTGTATTCAGGGGGTCTTTTTTGAATTAATTGATTTTACTTCAATACCTTATCATGGTTCGATCCCAGCCATAAGCCAACCATAGTAATCTAAATATTTTCTAAGGCCGTATCCTCACAAAATGATTGTTACTTGGAAAAAGGCCTGAAACTGATTTGGAATACACCAAAATGTTTAGCCAAATAGTGTAAGAGCGCAAGGATAAATATAATAACACCCAACATTTCGCAGGCCTCCTCCAGGGTTACTATCGCATTATATGCAAATCCGGACTCTCCCGATATCTCTGCAATTTTACCACTAATAGATTCGAAAACCAAAGCCCCCAAGATATAGATAGCGCCGGCAAGGACAAACAGTAAGCGAGTAGAAAAGGGAAGATTCAACACAAATCTTCGATAAGCCAGAGCAACAGCAATAAGAAATAGCAACGCTGCACCAATCAGATGGCTAATACTATTAAACCATTCCCCTTTATACATCGTTATCACGCTCGAAATCTACCATAACCTCTTGAAAGGTCAGTTTAATTTATCCGATGTGTTAAGTGTCTGCTATTTTCTCTTTTTCACTTATCAACGAATTCTCATTTTTTATAGATCGACCATATCACAACCATGAACCTGCTTTTAAGCGAAAAGGCCTGCTACCGGATGCGGTTATTAAATTGGTAATTTGATCTTAAAAAATTTGTGATCTCCCCGGCTGTTATTTTTTGTAATGACAACAAGAAAAGGATCTATTAGCAGATTTTTTTGGGGTTTAAGAGCTGATGACGGTAAATTGTGAAGGTATAAAAATTCAACCAAAAAAAAGGGCATCCCCTCAATATTAGAAAGAATGCCCTTTTTATTCAGAATATAAGTTAAATCACAGTGACATTTGCAGCGTTAGGGCCTTTTTGCCCTTGCTCTATATCAAATGCAACTCGATCACCTTCACTGAGGGATTTAAAACCGTCTGCATTGATTGCCGAATGATGGACAAACACATCTGCTCCGTCTTCCTGCTCAATAAATCCGAATCCTTTTCGGTCACTAAACCACTTAACAATTCCATTAGCCATAATAACATCCTCCTTTCTTAAAAAATTTCAACGTCGCAAACTGGAGGGTGCCACTTTGAAAAATGGACTGTTCCTTCAGAAAGAAACCTTCCTGCAAATTAAACAGGACTTAATTGATTAAACATACAATAATCTTTATTTAAAAAGAAAGCAAGCTAATTATTTGTTATTTTTTAAAATATTTCGAAATCAAGCGGGTTTTGTTACTAATGTATCCGGCAATTAAATGCCTGTATGCTCTTGCCATTGACGCTCAAAAATCATTTTTGAGCATCAGAAATACGGTTCGGATTGTCACCCGTTGGTTCTAATTAGGAAACTCCTAATTTAAGTCAACCCTCAGCCTTTAGCGTCGCAAGTTGCAGGGGCATCCTTCAGATTTTCCACATTATCTCCGAAGGATTTTGACATGATCTCATTCTTATCACTATAAATAAGGGTTGCCGCAAATTCGGCAATGTCGGTAATGATTTCACGGCAGTGGAGCGCCTGATCCCGGCAAAACCATTTATCTTGCCATTGGCTGCAAAGCTCCCTGCACAGTGTATTGCCGTATTTATTCTTGATCATATTGGGCAGCTGGTTAAACAATCTGTAAAGGCCGGGGTTTCCGTAAAGCTGTCTGGATGCTGCTTTGGCGACCGCTTTTCCGTCTTCACCTTCAGGAAGGTCAGTGCGCCCGTGAACCGCTCCGACAGCCATTACCGCACCGATAATGGCGCCGCAGGTGTCCCCGTACAACCCCACACCGCCGCCGAACCCTGTTACCAACTTAAGGGCTTCTTTGGGAAGCCCTGTATCCACATGTTCCAATACAGCTTCCAAGACGCATTCGGCACAATTGAATCCCTTTGAAAAATTTTTCCTTGCCCTGTCTTTTACCATCGCGATTTTTTCTTGAACTTCCATATTTTCCCTTTAGAATTTTATAATTTTTATATAAAGGCTCAAGATTGTACTGATTTTTAAAAGTGTTTTCAAGTCGGTTCTTGCGGATCAACCTGAAAACGGATGCCCTGGGCCAGGGGAAGCATTCCGGACGCATTGATGGTGCAGGTCTGTCGACGCATATATGCCTTCCATGCGTCGGAGCCGGCTTCGCGGCCGCCGCCGGTTTGCTTTTCTCCGCCGAAAGCCCCTCCGATCTCGGCGCCGGAAGTGCCGACATTGACGTTGGCAATGCCGCAGTCGCTGCCTGCACAGCTGAGAAAGGTTTCGGCTTCCAGCAGGTCATTGGAGAAAATGGCCGAGGAAAGTCCCTGCGGAACAGAGTTGTGAATGACAATGGCCTGATCCAGCGTGGAATAGCGAATCAGATAAAGAATCGGGGCAAAGGTTTCCTCGCCGACTATGGGCATTTGCGGACCGGCTTCACAGATGCAAGGAGAAACATAGGTTCCGGCGTCAAATATTTCTCCGGAAAGCTTTTTTCCGCCGTATAGAATCCGGCCCCCCTGGTTCCGGACAACTTTCAGGGCATCCTGCATGCGGTCGACCGCTGCTTTATCGATCAAGGGGCCCATCAAGGTCTCGGGTTTGCGCGGATCGCCGATGCGCACCTGCTGGTAAGCTTGAATCAACGACCGGGACAGGGCTTCAAAGACGCTTTCATGAATGATCGCTCTGCGGGTGGTGGTGCAGCGCTGGCCGGCGGTTCCCACGGCCCCGAAGACAATGGCGCGCACCGCCAGATCCGGATCAGCGCTTTTTGTGACGATAACGGCGTTGTTGCCGCCGAGCTCAAGGATGGTTTTCCCCAGGCGTTCAGACACGCTTCGGGCCACCTGACGGCCCATGGCAACGCTTCCGGTTGCAGACACCAAAGGGATTCTCGTGTCCTGGAGCAATCGTTTGCCCACATCATTGCGGTTTCCGGCTGCCAGGTTGACAATGCCATCGGGAAGATCGTTTTCCCGCAGTACTTTCCAGACAATGTTGACAATGGCCGCTGCAGTGACCAGCGCCTTGGAGGAGGGTTTCCATACCACCGTGTTTCCGGCGATCAGGGCGATTAGAGCGTTCCAGGACCACACGGCCGCGGGAAAGTTAAATGCCGTGATTACGCCCACGGGTCCCAGCGGGTGCCATTGCTCGTACATGCGATGGCCCGGTCTTTCGCTGTGCATGGTCAGGCCGTAGAGCATCCGCGATTGACCGACGGCAAAATCCGCCATGTCGATCATCTCCTGAACCTCACCTTCGGCTTCGGAGCGAATTTTTCCCACTTCAAGGCTGATCAAAGCGCCCAGATCCTCCTTGGCCTGGCGGAGGGCTAAACCGATGCGCCGCACGATTTCACCGCGTTTGGGCGCTGGAATCATTCGCCACTTCAAAAAGGCTTCGGTCGCTTGATCGGCGATCTGATCATATTCGCGTGCAGCGGCGCATTTGACCGTTGCAAAAGGCTTGTCGTTGATCGGTGAAACCGCCGCAACCTCGCAGCCTTGTCCGGGTAGCCAGGTGCCGGACCCGACACCGGAAAGCGTTTCAGTCAATCCCAATCGGCTCAACAGTTTCTGCATGACGCCTCCTTTCCAGATTGGATGGCTAAAGTCATTCGGTCACATCTCGAATCGCCTCATCAAGAATCGAGATGCAAAGATCGATTTCATGGCTGGTTATGGTCAAGGCCGGGCAAAACCGGATGCTGTTGGCGCCGCATCCGAGCAGCAGCAGGCCCTTTTCAAAGGCTTTGCGGATAATGCCGTTTCTCCATTTGGCGGCGGGTTTCAGGGTAGAGCGGTCTTCAACCAACTCGATGCCGACCATCAGTCCCTTGCCGCGCACGTCTCCGATGCATTCATGGATTTCCTGGAGTTTGCCCAGTTGATTGAGCAGTCGTTCTCCCTGCAAAGCGGCGTTGGCGATCAGCTCTTTTTCGAGCAATTCAATGGTGGCCAGAGCCGCCTGGCAGGAAATCGGATTGCCGCCGAAAGTCGAAGCATGCGAGCCGGCTTCCCAGTCCATGATGTCAGCAGGAGCCACTAAGGCGCCCAGCGGCATGCCGGAGGCAATTCCCTTGGCAATAGCGGTCATATCCGGAATCACGCCGAAATGTTCCATTGCGAACATTTTCCCGGTGCGTCCCATTCCGGACTGAACCTCGTCTACCACGTAGAGGATGCCGTAAGTTTTGGCGATCCGGTAAAGCTCCCGGTGAAATTCAGGAGGCGGAACTATATAGCCGCCTTCTCCCTGAATAGGTTCCACTATGATCGCAGCCACTTCCTCCGGGGGGGTGGTGGTGCGGAAAAGCGTTTCCTCCACCCAGCGGACGCAGGCCATATTGCACCGGGGGTAGGTGAGGTTGTAGGCGCACCGGAAGCAGTAAGCGTAAGGAATGTGAGTAATGCCTTGTACTAAAGGATTGTAGCGCTTTTTCTGAACGGTCTTGCTGGCCGTCAGGGAGAGCGCTCCCATGGTCCGACCGTGGAAGGCGCCGTAAAAAGCGATGGTCAGCTCTCGGCGGGTATGCCAGCGGGACAGTTTAAAAGCGGCCTCCACCGCTTCGGAACCGGAGTTTCCGAAATAGACTTTCTTTGGGTCCTTTCCCGGAACGAGGGACGCCAGCTTTTCAGCCAAACGAATCTCCGGACCATAGTAAAAATCAGTTCCGGACATGTGTATCAATCGATCGGCCTGTTTTTTGATCGCCTCAACCACGTTGGGATGACAGTGGCCCGTGGTGCATACGGCAATGCCTGAAGTGAAATCCAGAAAGATGTTGCCGTCCACGTCTCTCACCCACAACCCTCTGGCGTTTTCCACCACGAGAGGATACATGCGGGTGTAGGAAGGCGACACATAACGTCGGTCCGTTTCGATGAGTTTGTTCGCCCGCGGTCCCGGAAGAGAGGTTTTTATGACAGGATGCTGTTCCATGTGCGCTCGGGTTGTAAGTTTCAGGCTTTTTTTCTCAGGTTGAAGCCGATTTCTAAAAAATATGCTACTTTAAACGGCGGTTTGAGTCAACAGGGATCGTTCGCTTGTTGGGCCGTCGAGCTATTTACGTGAATTGCTTCTGCGTGTAATTTCAAGCCGAGTGCACCTATAACCTTTAGAATTGTATCGAATCCAGGTGTCCTCTCTCCCGAAAGTGCTTTGTAAAGACTCTCGCGCGACAGACCGGCATCTCGTGCTACTTGCGACATACCCTTGGCGCGGGCGATATCACCAAGAGCTTTCGCAATAAATGCGGCATCGCCGTTTGCCTCTTCAAGACAAGCTTCAAGGTAAGCGGCCATTTCCTCCGGAGTGCGAAGATGTTCGGCTACATCATATCTGGTAGTTTTAGTTTTGGCCATGATATCCTCCTACAAGTTTTTAGCAAGGCGCAGGGCGGTTTTGATGTCCTTGGCTTGGGTACCCTTGTCACCGCCGGCCAACAAAACCGTCACATTCTGTCCCTGTTTTTTGTAATACACTCGATAGCCGGGTCCATAATTAATCCGCATCTCTGACACGCCTTCACCAATTGCCTTGACATCTCCGGGATTTCCAGATGCCAATCGATCTATACGAACTAAAATTCGAGCACGAGCACGGATGTCATTCAACCCATCAAGTCATTTGGCAAAGACTTCGGTTTTGCGAATTTCAATCATAACCATATTGTATCCAGATGGATACATTCCGTCAATTAATATTTTGTATGGTCGGAAACGATAGCTTAATCATCTATTTTCAGCTGATTTTGATGCTAAATTCCGTCTTGAAAATAAAATCGATATTTGTTATAAAATTTTTATGCAGTTTATAGCATATAGCACACAACTTTGAATTTTCCCTTATTATTTCCTTAAAAAGGGAATTCTTATCTGCTTTTATTCAACAATTATCAACAAAATTGGAGAACTGATCCAGTAATTGTTTGAGCGTAATATTCCGACTACGGGTCTTAGCTATTCCCTCGTGCCCAAAGAGGCAGAGTAGATCCACTTTCAAATTTCGGCAGAGTATACCGAAAAAGACATCGACTATCTGCTTGAGAGCATATGATGATGAAATATGAACTTGGCCATATACCCATTGAAGAAATCGCTTGGGGACAAAAAACCTCAGTAGAAGGAACTCTTCTGCAAATCAATAGGGAAAAACTTCTCGAAAAAACGAGAGGTGACGATTCCCGCATCACCTCCGTCAGGGCCGACATTGCCAAGCCCGGCGAGAGCGTTCGCATTATTCCTGTTAAGGATGTCATCGAACCACGGGTCAAGATCGACGGGAAAGGGGGAGTATTCCCCGGCCTGATTTCCGGCGTGGACACTGTTGGAGAAGGCCGAACGCACGTGCTTAAGGGATGTGCCGTGGTCACCGCGGGACAGATCGTGGGATTCCAGGAGGGCATCATCGACATGAGTGGTCCGGGAGCCCGTTATTCCACCTTTTCCAAACTGCTCAATATAGTTGTTTGCATTGACGTCAAGAACGGTATTGCCCATCATGAGCATGAGGAAGCCATACGTCTGGCCGGATTGCGGGCCGCTGCCTATCTGGGCGAAGTAGGACGCAGTGCAACGCCGGCGCATCTGGAGCGCTTCGAGATGCGCCCGCCCTTTCGATCGAAAGGCGACGATCTCCCCGGTATCGTCTATCTCTACATGCTTTTGAGCCAGGGGTTACTCCATGATTCGTACCTGTATGGACAGGACATGAAAAACTTGCTTCCCACCCTCATCATGCCCACCGAGGTTATGGATGGAGCCATTGTCAGCGGAAATTGCGTCTCCGCCTGCGACAAAAATACGACCTATCACCACCAAAACAATCCCGTCATTCGTGAGCTCTTAAATCGGGACGGCATTGACCTGCATTTCTTAGGAACCGTCGTAACCAACTGCAATGTAACCCTTAAGGACAAGACGCGATCCGCCCGGTATGCGGTCAAACTGGTTCATATGCTGGGAGCCGACGGTGCCGTCATTACCAAGGAGGGCTTCGGCAATCCCGATGCCGATACCATGATGTATTGCGCCCGGCTGGAAGAAAAAGGGATCCGTACCGTCATCATCTCCGATGAATTTGCCGGGGTGGACGGAGCGTCTCAGTCTCTGGCCGATACGACTCCACAGGCCGATGCCGTGGTGAGTACCGGAAATGCCAACGAGCCCATCGCCTTGCCTCACATGGATAAAGTGATCGGAGATATCCGGGTTATCGAAAAAATGGCTGGAGGACAAGCCGGCAGCCTTTCCCAAAAAGGTATTACCGTTGAACTTCAGACAATTATGGGAGCAACCAACGAACTTGGCTTTGAGTTTTTAACCGCACGGGATGAATAGGGGGAAACATGCGAGCTGTCCTTTATCTCAATCAGTTTTTTGGACAAATCGGGGCAGAAGACAAAGCCGACCTGGAACCGCTCGTCAAAAACGGCTCGGTGGGACCCGGCAACCTGTTCCGGGAACTCTTTGGTGCACAGGTGGAAATAGCGGCGACGGTTATCTGCGGCGACAACTATTTTGCGGAACATATCGACGAAGCGACGGAAAAAGTGCTGTCCATGATTGCCGATTATGCTCCCGATCTGGTTTTGGCCGGACCGGCGTTTAATGCCGGAAGATACGGGATGGCCTGTGGAGCCGTCTGTGAAGCGGTTGCAAAACATCAGGGGATTCCGGCGGTAACAGGAATGTTTCCGGAAAATCCCGGTGTTGAATCCTTCCGCAAGACCGTTTATATCGTCAAGACAAAGGCTACTACCGTCGGGATGAGAGAAGCAGCCGAAAAAATGTGTCGCCTTGTCCTAAAGCTAGCCCGGAAAGAACCTGTCGGTCTGCCTGAAGAGGAGGGATACCTGCCCCGTGGATTGCGCCGGAACTACTTTGCGGCAGAAAACGGTGCATCGAGGGCTATAACCATGCTCCTTCGGAAGATGAAAGGCGAGACATTTACAACTGAGTATCCCATGCCGGTTTTTGATCGCGTAGCGCCGCTGCCTCCTGTTGAAAGGATGAGCAAAGCAACACTTGCTCTTGTTACCAGCGGGGGAATTGTTCCCAAGGGTAATCCGGACCGGATTGAATCCTCCAGCGCAACGCGGTATGGAAAGTACGATATCAGTGCATTGCAGCGTTTGAGCCCGGAATTTTATGAAACAGCACACGGTGGTTATGATCCCACCTATGCTAATGAAGATCCCAACCGTGTAATGCCCCTGGATGCCGCAAGAGATATGGAACGGGAAGGGAAAATCGGCAGGCTCCATCCTTACTATTATGCCACGGTTGGAAACGGCACATCGGTGGCAAGGGCCGGTCAGTTCGCCGGAGAAATAGCCAAAGACCTTATAATTTCGGATGTCCGGGCCGTCATCATCACTTCGACGTGAGGAACCTGCACTCGTTGCGGGGCAACGATGGCCAAGGAAATAGAAAAAGCGGGAATTCCAACAGTGCATATCTGTACGGTGGTACCTATCTCCAAAACCGTGGGCGCAAACCGGATTGTCCCCGCCATTGCCATTCCCCATCCTTTGGGTAACCCGGCTAAATCTGAAGATGAGGAAAAGCAGTTGCGAAGGTCGCTGTTGGACAAAGCCTTGCGGGCTTTGGAAACAAAGATTGAAGAACAAACCGTCTTTTGAAAGGCCGGCATGCAAGCTCCCGTCATCAAAGCGTGTTCCTATATTCTCACCCATGTCCCCGGATTTGTACGCTATGGCTCAAAACCGACCCGGGAAATAAATGATGATGCCGCCTCTGTTCTACCTTCCATAGAAACCCATCTCCGGAGCTTTGAGGATGCGGTGGAATATCCGCCCAACCAGGTATTTATCGGCAACCTTACCCCCGATCGTCTGAACGATATTGAGCAACCTTGGCACCGGCATCCGCTCCAGGACGCTTCCCGATATGGAAAATATGGTGAGATTATGCCGGAAGAAGAGGTTCTCGGGTTACTGAAACTCGCCGACGATTTCGATCTCATCTGGCTCGAAAAAGAATCCGTACAAATGCTCAAAAGTGCGCTTGCAGCACATCCCCTTTGGAAGGATGCGGATCTGGAAAAAATCGATGGGGGTGTTGACCTCGCTCACATTAGCGAGAGGATCGAAAATCAGGAATCGCTGCCCCTTTATCATCATGGTCGGGTTGTGGGCTGCATGCATCGCCATCACGAGCAGGACGAAAACCTCAGGGCTCAGGTACTGATGGAAAATCTCATGACCAAGGCCTCCGGCACGCTGGCTTTGAGGCATCTTCTGAAAAAGGCCGATATCCAGGCGGGAGAAATAGACCTTCTTCTCAACTGTTCGGAAGAAGCCGTGGGAGACCGTTATAACCGGGGGGGCGGCGGGCTTGCCAAGGCCATCGGAGAAATGTGCGGCTGTACCTCAGCCACAGGCTGCGATATCAAGGCCTTTTGCGTCGGCTCGCTATATGCACTTGTAAATGCCTTTGCTCTTGTCAAATCGGGCATCTTTAAAAAAATTGCCGTCGTGGGAGGGGGATCGATGGCCAAGCTGGGAATGAAATTCAAGGGACATCTTGCCAAAGACATGCCTATACTGGAAGATTTGCTGGGCGGTATTGCCTTTCTGATTACCGACGATGACGGAAAGAGTCCTATAGTCCGCCTGGACAGCATCGGCAAGCACGACATCGGCTCCGGATCGTCGCAACAGAGCATTATGGAATCGCTGGTTCTAAAACCGCTTGACCGCATGGGAATGAAGATTATTGATGTGGACAAGTACGCCGTGGAACTGCAGAATCCGGAAGTGACCGTCCCGGCGGGAAGCGGCAATGTACCTCTGGCCAATTACCGGATGATCGGCGCCCTGGCGGTCCTGCGCAAGGAGATTCAGCGTGCGGAAATCGACCGGTTCGTTCTGGAACGCGGCATGCCGGGGTTTTCCCCTACCCAGGGTCATATACCGGCGGCGGTGCCCTTTCTGGGCCATGCCGTTGACGCGATTAAACGGGGAGAAATAAACAATGCCATGTTTGTGGCCCGGGGCAGCCTCTTTCTGGGAAGGATGACCCAGCTTTCGGACGGCTTGTCTTTTCTTATTGAGAAGAACCCGGGACAGAAGGATTGAAGATATTTAAAAGAAAGAATAAAAGTCATGTTTAAAGGAAAGAAGGTCATCATTTTCGGCGACAGGGATGGGGTGCCGGGTCCGGCCATTGAAGCCTGCATGAAGGCGGCCGGGGCGCAGGTGATTTTCACCGCAACCGAGTGTTTTGTCTGAACCTCGGCAGGCGCAGTGGACACGGAGAAACAGACCATTATCAAAAATTTGGCCAATGAAATGGGAACCGAAGACCTGGTGGTGGTCATCGGGGCAGCCGATCCGGAAGTGGCTCAGGTTACGGCGGAAACCGTAACGTTCGGCGATCCCAGTTTCGCAGGTCCACTGGCAGGAGTCTCGTTGAGACTCCCCGTTTACCATATCCTCGAACCGGAGGTAAAAGAAGCCATTCCACCGGAGGTCTATGCCAAGCAGGCAGGATTTATGGAACTTGTGGCCGATGCGGAGGAAATCGGTAAAATATTCCGTGAAATAAGGGATAAGATAGAAAATCCATAGTATTCTTTTCGAAACAAAAACGGGTTAGACCGTCTACTTATTTGTAATTTCAGTCTGTTATCATTCGTAGACTTCACACGGAAAGAGGAAAAGCAAAACTTTGAATCAACAGCAACACTTTTAAAGTACACAATTTATTTTTTCTATTTCTCTGATAATCTTTGCAATTCGTCAATGATGATCTTTTCCGTGTCAATCAGTGAGTCGGCAACCAGTTTTATAAGAGGATAAATATCACCTTTATCTGCATTATTCAATGCAGCAAGATATTTTCGGTGATTTTCATTTTTAATAATTGCAATCGGATAGCCTTTTTTTATTAAAATCAGATTCATAAGTATTCTTGCACCACGACCGTTACCGTCATCAAAAGGATGAACTCTTACCATATTATAGTGAGCTATTGAACTGATAACAACGGGATGCTTTTTTCCAATATTTTCATTAATCCACCGGCACAGAATTTCCATCTCATCGGATACATGAATCGGGTCAGTATAAAAATGAATGGTTCCATCTGTTTTCAGAACATGATTCGGCAGAATCTTGTATTTTCCCGGATTTGCAGGTTTTCGGACTTTATGACCGGTTTCATTTATCGCAAGAGTATATTTTACGCCTGACAGAAGTAAGGCATTTATCTCTCTTATAAGTCCCTGAGTTATGGATCGATTGTCTTTTATCACCTCATAGAGCCAGTCAATTGCCTCGGCATGATTTCTGGCATCAAGAAAATCTTTAAAGGGTTTTCCTTCAACAGTCAGCCCTTCTTTCAAAAAAAACAGAGTTTCACCTCTTGTAAGAGAACTGCCCTCAATCGCATTGGAATCGTATATCCAGTCAATTCGCAGTTTTTCCTGAATTGCTGACCAGTATTCTATTTGTAAAGACTTCTTACCATCAATCCGCATTTTAAGTTCATCTATTAAATCTAATGAGTCTTTTATCTCTGATTTTTTTTCATTAAAATCGTAATAGTTGTAATTCATACCGGAATCTTCTCTTTAAGCTACCTTTCTATTTATAACTCATTGAAAATAATTAAAAAGCTAATTTTATTAGTGTAGTAAAATTTAGTAATTTTTATTCGATTTCTCCCAATTTATCAGACCGGTGCTTCCCTCTTATTCCTTTGCTGAAATCATATTCTTCCAACATATCAGGATCATTAGACATTGGTTTCATAATTTCTCCTTTCTTTTTTTGTTGCCTCTCTGGCACTAATAATCCTTATATTGTCTTCCTTTTCAGTATGAACGATAACTAATAGTCTGTTATTATAAGACATTACAATAATTTTGAATATTAACATTTATTATCCGTTTTAGGCTAACATGATGTCTGACATTGTTCTGTGGGGATAGGATAAACCCTCAGCTATCCGATTATAAAAAAACTATTTCCCATTTTAGTTTAATCTACATATTCCGTATTCTGCAAAATCCCAAGTTGCTCAATGGTTTTTTCTGCAACCTTTTTATTTTTAGCAAAAAAGCGTTGCAGACGATCGATAAGCTGTCTTTGTTTTATCTTATCATTGGAATAATATTCATGCGTTAGAAACTTTTTGGCCCAAGCTAAATTAGATTGCACTTCTTCAGGAATTCGTTCTCCGTCATGACGAACTGCATCTTCCGGGCATACATCGTGACAAGTCCCACATCGTATGCACTCGTCTTCATTTATAAAGGCGATGTCTTCTTCCATTGAAATCGCCCCTACAGGACATTCATCGATGCATGTTTGGCATCCCGTACACAATTCTTTATTTATCCATGGCATTTGTGGTTATCTCCTTTATTTCAATAGGTTACGGAAACCATATCAAAAGTTACGTCATAGTAATTTCAGGTAATTATAGCTTTATAAGCTGTAAATCGAAAAAAATTACCAAACCATTGATATTATAGAATCGACCGCTACCAACAAGCCAGAAAAGTTTATCCACTTCGTATGGCAATTTTCCGATCCTTTTGCAATATGCTTCAACGTCCTTGAATATTCCAAAATCGGTCTGTGCTTGGCTGATACCAAGTCCTCGTGCAATATCGTTGAGATGCGTATCTGGTTTCACAAACTCAGTATATCCGATTTCTTTGAAAAAATCGCATGCGAGAGCAAACCCGAACCCAAATAGCTCTTCTTTGAGGAGCAATGGAAGTGCCAAGCGAGAGAACTCGTTCGTAAGAAATCCAGCAACGAATGTATTGAATTCATCCATGTTTTGGTAGCTCGCCAGAAAGTTTGCTATTGAGATAATCGACTTGCAGTAAATTACCCAGTAGCTTTTTGGATTACCTTTATCTAAGGGACCCGGAGGCTTGTATCCACTCTCCGTTAGCGCATCAAAAAGATTTTCCCAAGAAGTGTAGCTGTCAGCCACCTTCCGGGGTTGGAAATCAAAGAGCAAAAATCCCAACTTATCAATATTGCCGATACTGTTTGGCATCCCCTGTCGATTTTGCGCATGGAGAAGGAACGCCCTAAACAATCCGCTAATATTCCTGGGTTTACGATTTTTCCAATCGCTTAGGTGCGCATCAATCATTTCCTCCGTCACACCTTCCAGCGACAAGAGATAATCTCCGGCTTTATTGAAATACTCGACTTCTTCCAAGATGTCTCCCTTTAAGGGCTAATCGTGACAGGAAGGCCCTCGTCTCCTCCCACACTCCCTACCTGGATCATCTGCCCCGGCGGTTCAATTGGTTGCTCTGGTCTGTGGGGCCGGCCTTTATGATCACAAATCAGGATTGCTCCTATCCCTTCTTCCTTAGACGCTACTATGTGCGGTGGGGGCTGGGGGAGAAAATCCCCGGCTACCCGATTGGGGATCTCAGTCCTTTTTGGTTTTTTTGCCCGACAGGCCAAACGCAACGAGTATTCCTACTGCGATGCCGATGAGCAACGTGATAGCCAGAAGGGTTGCCCGTGGCATTGTCATGGTCACGAAGAGGAACTTGGTCTCCACAGGTTGCGTGTTCTGGAAGACGACGACGATGACTACAGCAACCAATACCAATGCGGTGATCAGCTTCGTTCTTACCATCTTAAATCCTCCATTTCGGTTCTTCTTTCAATCAACCCCAACGGCGGGGCTAAGCGGATTCCGTATATATATAAATAACGCCTCACATCACCGGCAGAAAAAAGCAGAGCGACGAAGAACGAGGAGCGGCGCTTTTTTCTATCCGCGTGCATGTGATTGTTAGCTGGTCTTAGTTTACAGACAAGTGAATATGATCATTATGACCCGATATCGTCCAATTCTGACCAAGTTTCTTTTTTAGATGTGGGCCATAATTTTCCCTACGATTGGCGAATCCTTCAAACTCATCCTGTATAGCATCAACTATAGCCTTAATTGCTCCACCTTGTGGATACCCCACCGCCATCTTCGTACCATTTATTCGAGAAATATCCACTGCCTTTTTTTGCATATGACGACTTGGAAGAGTATGTGAATCATATGCGGATGATATATATATTTTATTCAGGGTATGCCCTGATGCTATATTGGTTTTAATACAATGTTTCAATCCATTAATCATCACCTGCTCAACCTCCTTATTTACAGTGGACGCAAATTCGACTGTAACTCCATTTATTGATGTTGGTATGTTTGGCATTGATATATCCTCCCTCCAGGATCTATAAAAGTATATATGATTTTGAATCTATAACTTTCTTCCAAGCCCGTTTTGCTTCGCTTAACTCATCTGGTGTTGCAGTTGGCAAGATATGTCCTGGCCATTTCTTTGCAATATCGCCTTCTTGTGTAGTGGGTTCATAATAAACAGTTTGAGAAAGAGCTTCGTAGCAAATAACCCCCGTAACCAACCTTTTTCCTCGCAAAGTCGAATTTGTCAACGATAGATCATCAAGACAATTAACAAGCACATTAACTGCAAGCTCTGGTTCTATAGTTGACAGTATTTTTTCGATAAGATTCTTTTCTGAATAGATATAGCGTTTCAATTCATCATTCCATAGGTACTCTCCTTTCATTTCACGTAATTCCGTCAGCATAGAATCTGTGAAGCCTGTATCAACAAGGCTCGATTTTTGAAAACAGGCAGAAAGTAAGATAATAATAATTCCGACAGATATTAGTCGTAATACATGGTTCAGAGATGACATTTGATTCTCCTTTATTTCAACAGCTAACGGCCCGCCGCAGGCGGGGCGAACGCTCAGGCATGAGGCGCGGCGGCTTCTTGCCGTCGCCCTCAATGCCGTTGTTCGGCATACTTGTGTAGAATTTTAAGCATTCTGATACACTCAAGTTTTGATCCATTCGGCAAATTGTGAAAGGTCAATTCTTGTTCTGAATATCCACGAGCCATATAAAAGCCTTTTGCATTGAGTGTGGAATGAACAGTGATTTCAAAGATACCGTTGTTTCGAGCAATCTTCTCAATCTCGTTAAGAAGCTTAGATCCAACTCCCTTTCCAACGGCATCAGGATGAATATAAATTGCGCTGACTTCTGTGTTTTCAAAATCTAAAATGCCTATCCCCAACAAATCCTTTTGCGAATCTTCTGCAACTAAAAAGAGTTTTTCTTTCAAAGCTTGATCGTAAACTGAGGGAGCAAGAACACTGGTCCAGGCATTTAACTGCTGCTGAGTATAGTAGCTGCCGCATAGTTTCCTGATTGACGCAATATGTAATCTCGAAATATTTCCCTTATCAGAATTGGATGCTTTTCTTATTTTCATATGTTATCGCCGCCGAACCCTGAGTTGAGCTGCAAACGGGTTAAAAAAAATATAGCAACAAATGATTCGGTGTTTCTTAAAAAGCTCTTAATTTCCAGTTGCCGCCTTCATCCAGTTTGTCAGCTCGAACGTCTTGTTCAAGTTTTGTTCACCATGGCACCATTTTTATGGTGAAAAGTACAGGGCCCCTCCATTATCATGCTGCTAAGATGTATTAAAAAGATATTTTTCTTTGAAAATATTCAAATACATCGCGACAATCCGGCCAAAACCGTCTTTGATAAACAAAGGGACCAAAATGCCCCGCCGACACACCGGACAGCTTTTTCCAATCATACTATCTTCGGATCGTTCGACTTCTTCAGCTAAATTCTCGAGTAATTGTCGAATGTGAGTTACAGCCGCCTTGCACCGACCGTTCGCTAAAAATCCGAAGTGCCGTATTTTATGAAAGCGATGCGGCAATACATGCCATATAAAACGGCGGATAAACTCCTGAGCATCCAGGCGCATCTTTTCACAGATGACTTTCTTTTTTTTATAATCCTTGTACCAAAATTCGACTTTGCCGTCTTCTATTTTAATAAGTC
>JAFGFY010000031.1 GCA_016930795.1 Deltaproteobacteria bacterium | reverse complement strand
TAACGAGTAACATATAGGGCTAGATCTGATGAGTCTATCCGTAGAAACCCTGATTTTTATTTAAAGACGATTAAGCCGTAAGGCCTCATCTCTATATGATATGCCTGCCCTACAAGATCAAAGAATAGTTCGACTTATCGGATAAGCATTCCCCGCAATATCAACCCTTTATCACTCTACCCAATCTTTTGAAGCACTTTTTCATACAATTATATTGACATTGACCGCGTTCGTTTGTTATATAAAACGTATGTTTTTTATAGAGAACAGATGAGGTGATTGCCATGCCGCCAGCATTTAAAAGGGTCCCGGCTATTGATAAGTGTTTCGCCATCTTAGAACTGCTTGCCAAGACCAAAAAACCATTGGGAATCAGCGACATATCCGGAAGGCTTGGATTGAATAAGAGCACGGTGTTCAATATGGTGTATACGCTTATGGACCTCAATGTCCTTGAAAACCAGTCTGACAGCAAATTCCGCTTGGGCACACGCTTCTATATTCTTGGAAATATGGCGGGGAAGCGCTCGGATCTCATCCAGATCGCGCATTCGTATTTGGAAAATATTAACGAACAGACCAAGCTTTCTGCTTTTTTAGGGCTTCGTTCCGGCCGACATGCCATACTCATCGACAAAGTGGATTCAGCCCATGGGATTAAGGTGTCATCAGAAATCGGCATGCAGATGCCCGTTTTGGCGGGTGCCGGCATTAAGGCCATGCTGGCACAGTTGTCTGATGAAGATATCGACGAGATTCTTGCTCGCAGCGAACTGAAGAAATATACATCCCACTCCATTATCGACAAGGCCCTATACAGGGAGGAAATTCTTACAGTTCGAAAACAAGGTATCGCCTATGACAGAGAAGAGTACATTGAAGGGATGGTGGCCTTTGCGATACCCATCAAGGTGAATGGCAAGGACCTTCAAGCCGCGATTTGGGCGGTCGGTCTGACACACCATGTGCCTGAAGCATCGATTCCTGATTTGACGGAGTTTTTAAAAGGGATCAGTGAAGAGATCAATTATCGTTTTCAGTAATGGGGAAAAGCTGCCGTTCAAAGCCTAACGGGTGAGTTGGCGATTGATCACAGGAGGTTTAGACATGTTTTTCAGGGTTTACTGTAACCAATTAGAGATTGAAGCCCCGGATAAGGAGACTGCTAGGCAAATCCTCAGGGATAAGCTTGAACAGATTATTTGGCTGCTACCAATCACAGAGACTCCTGTGGCGCCTCCAGCGAGAGAAAAATCAGGAAGACCCGAAATAAAGGAAAAGAAAGGCGGACACGGTTCGATGACCGCGCGCCATTAAAAGGAACGCTGGAAAGACGTGAAATACGAACAGCCTGAGCAGTCCGACATCAGGCTGTGCACAGATTTAGAGGGGGTTAAAAGATGAGGTATGCCGAAACAGGCTTCCAATTAGAGGTTGATCTGTCAAAAGGGAGCATTGATAAGGTGGAGACCGATCCCGAAGATACGGCATTGCTGCTCGGGGGGCTCGGTATGAACTTGAAGCTGTTATTTGATCGGGTTCCTCCGGGTACTGATCCATGGTCTCCAGACAATCTGCTTATATTCGGTAATGGTCTTCTGAACGGCACCTTTGTTCCAGGCGCAAACCGCGTGTCGGTCGACACCATTGCCCCGGTGAACGGGTTTCTGGGACATTCCCTGATGGGCGGGTTTTTCGGGGCGGAAATGAAAATGGCCGGTTATGACAGAATCGTCATCCGGGGCCAGGCCCCCGACCTGGTCTACCTGGCGATACACAACGATAAAGTCGAAATCCGTGACGCCGGGCATCTCCGCGGAAGATTGATGGATGAAACACAGACCCTGATCAAACAGGAGTTAAACGACAAAAGGGCCTGGGTAGCTGCTCTTGGTCCGGCTGGTGAAAACAGGGTCATAATGGCCTCGATCGATTGTGGAAACTCGAGCGCTGCTCGAACACCCGGGCCGGTCATGGGGGTCAAGAATCTGAAAGCGATTGCGATCCGGGGAACAAAAGATGTGTATATCGCCAATCCTGAAAAGGCCTGGGAGATGTGCTCACGCCTGAGAAAGGAACTGGATTTAAACCCCAATATCGGTGACTGGATGGCCACTGATGAAGATGACAGCTTCCATCACAACAATTTCTCCTGGGGCAATGCCCGTGTACGGAGAAAAACCTTCTGGAGCAATGAGCTCGAAGAGAGATGGCGGAACCTCAAGTACGATCACATGAGCCGCTGGACAGGCTGCTGGAACTGCCCAAAGGCTTGCCACAATCTCATTAAATGGCCGAACCGGAGAAGATTTTCCTACAAATGCTACGGAAAAGACACCTATCACATGGCCGCCTTTCAGGAGCTGGACTTCACCTACGAAATACTCCCCATAGCCATGGACCTGGGGTTGGACTCCTATTCAACACCGCAGGTCATCGCCTTTGCGCTTGAACTCCTGGACGCCGGGATTCTGACGGAAAAAGACTTTCCCGATATGCCCTCCGACATAAGGCAAAAGTTCTATTATCTCCTTCACAAAATAGCATACAGAGATGGTATAGGAGATGTACTCGCCCACGGCGTGTCCGGTGCAGCGACCATTATTGGTCATGGCGCCGAGGAATTTGATCACAACACGGTCAAAAAATTCGAACAATTACCTATTAAGCTGGGCAAACTCAATCCAGCCTATTTTCTCATGATCGCCACAGGTGAGGAAATGGCTATCACCCAGACTGAAGGCTCCTTTCCGCAGGACCCTATCACTGATCCGAAGCTGAAGGAGGAATTCATCAATAACTGGGTGGCTGTCCCGGACAGGAAGTTCCATGAGTGGTTCAGGCAGTGGGAAAAGCGTGATCAGTTGCCTGACCAGGCTATGGTCGAAATCAGTGACTGGAACGAGTGTATGCATTACCTGGATGATTCCTTGGGGCTTTGTGGATTCGTCTCCTCATTTAGAGGCCAGTTTGGCGGTACCACGGGATATCATGTATGGAACATGCCGGATCTCATCACCCTCGTGGCAGGGATTGAATCTGATAAAGACAGGCTATGGGAATGCTTCCAGAGAATCCGGACTCTAGCCAGAGCCCTGAATAATAGAAGAGGTCTGAGAAGAGAAATGGAGAGGCCGCCGGAGGATCACTGGGCCGTAAGGGATGAGGAATATGAGCAGCAACTTCTGACTAAATACTATGACTTCAAGGGTTGGACCTTTGATGGGATTCCAACCAAAGAGACGCTGGAGAAATTGAGCTTGGGCTACGTGGCAGAAGACCTCATCAAGAATAACGTTCTGACCGGTGATGAAGTCACGGCCCTGAAGGATCCCAGGGCCAATAAAGAGAAGGAATAAAGGAAGGGGGCTTCATCGTGGAGCGCAACGAGAAGAGAGTAAAAACAGTCAAAGAGATCATCGTGGATACCAGTAAATGTGTGGGCTGTAGGGCCTGTGAGATAGCGTGCTCCGCATTCCACACCATACCAAAATACAGTTCGGTGAATACCGCTCGTTCCCGGATCATGGTCGTCATGGACGAATTCCGAGATATATTTGTGCCGATACGGGCCGGTCAATATACACAGGCTGAATGCAATGGGAGAAACCGTTACATGATCGACGGCAAGGAGTATGATGAGTGTACCTTTTGCCCGGCCTCCTGCCCATCAAGAAGTGCGTTCAGAGAACCTGATTCAGGTCTCCCGCTCAAATGCGATATGTGCGAGAGTGACCCGCCGCTGGAAAAACCTATGTGTGTAGATGCATGCACGTTTGGTGCCTTGACGTACGAAGAAAGGGAAGAGGAAAAGGCTGAACAAGAGACTCGTGGGGATATAGAGATCGCGTTCGAGGTGTTGGCAAAGAAATATGGGAAGAAAAAGGTCATGGATGCCTTCACACGGTTGTCGAAGGATTAATAGAAAAGGATTCGAGGGTTCGAGGATTCGAGGGTTCAAGTGAGATGTCAAAAAATCATTGGGAAGTCCTTGACCCCTTGACCCCTTGACCCCTCAACCCCTTACAATATCTAGGAGCAATTGTGGAGACAGTAGCGCCGTTAGAAGAGGTACTGGAACTCATAAAAGAGACGGGTGGTGAATCCTACAGGTTTTGTT
>JAFGFY010000209.1 GCA_016930795.1 Deltaproteobacteria bacterium | reverse complement strand
GTTGATAAATCGATTGAAAACAAACACTTGAATCCTAGAACCCTAGAATCCTTGATTCCTTTCTCCCAACTAATTGGGAGAAGAACCAAAAAAGTTATTGACAAACACGATTATATATAACAATATAAATATATTTTTATATATAGATATGGAAATATTAAACTATTTCAAGGCCCTGTCGGATTTCACCAGGATTCGGGTGCTAAACATCCTGCTGAACCATGAGTTAAACGTCAATGAAATCGTCTATCTCATGGATATGAGTCAACCGAGAATCTCCCGACATCTGAAGATCCTGACCGATGCCGGCCTTCTTGAGTGCAGAAGGGATGGAAAATCCTCCTTCTATCTGGTCCCGGCCAAAGGGCCGGGTCGCGAGATCATCGAGGCAATTCAATACCTGATGGAAGATGAACCTCTTCTCAAACAGGATTTGGCGTGCGCTGAAAATCTCGTCCTGGCCAGAAAAGAAAGGTCCGTGCAATTCTTTGATCATATCGCGTCCCGATGGGACCTGTTGAAGAGGGAAATCCTGGGTGATTTTGATCTCAACGAAGCCGTTATACAAGCCACGCCCCCGTCCGATGTGGTTGTGGACCTGGGTTGCGGAACCGGTGAGTTGGTGGAAAAACTGCAATACATCGCAGGGCGCGTCATCGGGGTAGACAGCTCTTCAAAAATGATTGAGCTGGCGAGAAAACGTGTCTATCCGGATAGAGAGAAAGTGGATCTCCGGTTGGGTGAATTGGAGCATTTACCTTTAAAGAATGAAGAAGCGGATTGCGCCGTGGTTTCCATGGTGCTTCATCACGTTGCTACACCCGATCGGTTTGTTTCTGAAGTGAGTCGTGTGATAAAGAATAACGGGGCGTTAGTCATTGCTGATTTTGATAAGCATCATGATGAAAGCCTTCGACAGACCTACGGAGACAGGTGGCTTGGATTTAGCAAAGATGAAATTCTGGGCTTTTTGGGCCCCAACGGTTTCACGATGATAGAAGATCGATCTTTTAAGATCGAAAAGAATTTGACCCTCAACCTCTATCGTTCCGTTCTATCAGCGGATTATTAGTATTGTGTCCCCAAAATAACTTGAATTTGAGAGTTCCAAATTCAGATCCAGGGGAGCATGGGGGTCTCTTTTCAGTTTCACCACCATCTATCCAGAGGTCGTGGAACGGCACCATAATTTTGCATATGATGAAGCAGCCCCACAAAAAATGTCTCCACAGCGACGGGCATTCTTTGTGCCTGTCCACCGAACGTTGTCCTCTTTGGGGGCGATAACAGGCTCGGGCGTCTTTTGGGCGGTGGAACTGAAAAGAGACCCCCATACTCCCCAGGTATCATAATATCTACCCAGAGTTATTTTGAGTTATTTCTGGGACACGATACTAGCCACGGTGGGCGTATATACTTTTTGAAACAACAGAGAAAAAAACGGAATCAAGGCAACCAGGAGTTGCCATTTTTATCAATCCAGCAATTTTATTACGTTTTAGAATACACTAAGCACAAGGAAAGGAGAGTCAAATGAAAGGCGGGAATTTTCTATTCACCTCTGAATCAGTGACCGAGGGGCATCCGGATAAGGTCGCGGATCAGATATCAGATCACATTCTAGATAGAATCCTGGAGCAGGACGCGTTTGCCCGTGTGGCCTGTGAGACGATGGTCACCACGGGGATGGCCATAGTTGCGGGAGAAATCACCACAGATTGCTACGTCGATATACCCGAGGTGGTACGGGAGACCATTAAAGACATCGGGTATAGCAATTCCTCCATGGGTTTTGACTGGGAGACATGCGCGGTAATCACTTCCATAGACAAACAGTCCCCTGATATCGCCATAGGCGTGAACGGGGCAGGACTTTTTAAAGAACAAGGTGCCGGTGATCAAGGTCTTATGTTCGGATATGCCTGCTCCGACACATCCTCGCTCATGCCGATGCCCATCCATCTGGCCCACAGGGTCACGGAGAGACTGACACAGGTCCGGAAATCAGGGCAATTGCCCTGGCTCAGACCTGATGGCAAAGGGCAGGTAACCATGGAGTATGTGAATGGCAAGCCGTCTCGGGTGCATACCGTCGTTGTCGCCGCTCAGCATGATCCTGACGTGGACTATGATACTCTACGTAAAGATATCATTGAAGAAGTCATCAAGAAGGTCGTCCCCTCAGAGATGATAGACGATGCGACCCAGTATTTTATCAACACAACGGGCAGATTCGTGGTGGGTGGTCCTTTGGGTGACTGTGGATTGACCGGCCGTAAGATCATCATGGATACCTATGGAGGTTTCGGCTACCATGGTGGAGGAGCCTTTTCGGGTAAAGATCCTTCCAAAGTGGACAGGAGCTCCTGCTACATGGCCCGTTATATTGTGAAGAACGTCGTCGCGGCCGGACTGGCAGAAAAATGTGAAATACAGATCGCCTACACCATTGGCCGAGCTCAACCTGTATCCGTCATGGTGGGGGCTTCCGGAACAGGCTTGGTCAGCAGCGTCGAATTGACCGAGATGGTGAAAAAAGAATTCGACCTGAGACCGGCCGCGATTATCGAGAGACTGGACCTTCGAAGACCCATATATCGAAAGACATGCAACTACGGCCATTTTGGTCGTGAACTCCCTGAATTCACCTGGGAAAGAACTGATGCGGTGGAAGACTTGAAAAGGGCGTTCAAATAAACCCAGTGCATTTGCAATAAAGAAAGAGGTCAACCATATGAATTGCGACATCAAGGACATCCATTTGGCGGAGCAAGGCCGTCTACGAATAGAGTGGGCTGAAATGAGCATGCCCGTATTGAGGAATATCAGGGATCGCTTCTCCAAAGAAAGGCCCTTGTCGGGTCTTCGGCTGTCTGCTTGCCTCCATGTAACCACGGAGACGGCCGCTCTGATGAAGACGCTGAAGGCTGGAGGGGCCGATCTGGCCTTATGTGCCTCCAATCCCCTCTCCACCCAGGATGACGTGGCCGCATCCCTTGTGGCAGACGATGAAATCCCCGTGTTCGCCATCAAAGGGGAGGACCATTCCACTTACTATGACCATATCCTTTCGGCCTTAAAGCACAGACCAAACCTGACCATGGATGATGGGGCTGATTTGGTCAGCTCCATCCATTTCATGGCCCTTGAAAAATGGGGCGAGCTGAATGCGGGAATCAGCAAATGGGGCAGAAGTCTATCAGAGGGTGAACGAAAAGACTTCCTCTCTCTCGTCATTGGCGGCACGGAAGAGACGACCACCGGTGTGATCCGGCTGCGAAGCATGGAAAAAGACGGAGTGCTTCAGTTCCCCATGGTATCCGTCAATGACGCCAACACAAAACACCTCTTTGACAACCGTTACGGCACAGGTCAAAGCACTGTGGACGGCATTATCAGGGCCACCAACCGTTTACTGGCCGGCAGTACTTTTGTGGTGAGTGGATATGGCTGGTGTGGCAGGGGTGTAGCCTTTCGCGCCAAGGGACACGGTGCCCATGTCATCGTCTGTGAGGTAGATCCCCTCCGAGCCCTTGAGGCTGTCATGGATGGATTTCAGGTGATGCCCATTGCCAAAGCCGCCCCCCTGGGAGATTTCTTCTGTACACTGACCGGAGACATCAACGTGATTCGGAAGGAACACTTCCAGATCATGAAGGACGGGGCCATTGTCAGCAACTCGGGACATTTTAATGTGGAACTGGACCTGCCCGGTCTAAAGTCATCTTCCACATCGCAAAGGTTAATCAGGGAGTTCGTGGAGGAGTTCGTCCTGAACAACGAGCGACGGATCTATGTCCTTGGAGAAGGAAGGCTCATTAACCTGGCCGCGGCCGAGGGACATCCATCCAGTGTGATGGATATGAGCTTTGCCAATCAGGCCTTGTGCGCCGCCTATTTGGCGGGCGAAAGCAAGGCATTGAGAAACAAGGTCTACCCCGTTCCAAAGGCTATTGATGAAGAAATTGCCCGGTTGAAATTGGCATCCATGGGGGCGGAAATCGACACCCTCACCCCTGAGCAGGAAAAATATCTCTCATCCTGGGAAATGGGGACTTAACCCGGTTTATTTAGTCCTGCCAATTTAGACGATGTCTCTTTGAAAATGCACGATGAGCACTAATCCCGCAGTTTACTACGGGATTATCTAGGCCCGTTAAATAGCACTTCACGCACCCGAAGGGATTTAATGGGGCAAGAGAATGACAATAAAGGAAAGGTCCTTACATTTGAATGCTCCCCGCGGCTTACCGAGAGGAGTATCAATTTTATCATTTTGATCATATTATCAGTATAACCAGAAGCACAATCTGCCAGGAAGCGATTATCTTGAAAAATCTTGCGGCGATACTTGTTAAGGCTATACTTCGGGAAAAGTAAAGACTACATAATCAAGTCATAACCGGTCACAAAATCGTGTGATCATGTTTTTCTTGACATACAAGTCAAGACTTTCCTATATTCACAGGCTGAAAAACAAGCCTACCAATTCATCAATGGAGAATTTCGAATGATAGATCATATGCGTAATGCTGTATTAGCGAGAGTTATTCTGGCTTTGGTGTATATTTTGATTGGCATGAAATGCGTAAGTATAATTGCTGCTGAAGAAACCTCTAATGTGCTGAAACCCCAGAGGGCAATGATCAGAGGCTATCTGCCTCTTGATTCACTTCCAAAGATTCATGAGCTGATTCCTCCTCCACCTGAGGCTGGTTCAGCTGCCCTTGCCTATGATGAGGAAGTCAGTAAAAAGAACCTTGCCTTAGAAGGGACTTCTCGCTGGCAGCTGGCTACCGAGGACGCGAATCAAGTAGTCGAGGCTTTTTCCTGCGCACTAAACGCGCCGATAACGGAAAAGGACACACCCCTACTGTATATGTTGCTGCGACGTGTTTCTATTGATGCGGCTTTAGCTATTTCTCAAACAAAGCAGAAATACAAGCGTTCTCGTCCCTTCATCGTGAACAATGAACCGATATGTACCCCAGAGGTTCAAGAATGGTTGAGTGGAAACGGCTCGTATCCTTCGGGGCATACGGCCTGTGGTTGGGCCTGTGCTCTTATTTTAACTGAAATAGCACCCGAGTATACTGATGCGATTCTCGCTCGTGGGAGGGCGTTTGGTCAAAGCCGAGTCGTCTGCAATGTTCATTGGCAAAGTGATGTGATTGAAGGTCGTTTTGTCGGTGCGGCCGTTGTTGCCCGATTACATTCCGAGCCCGAGTTTCGAGCCGATATAGAAGCCGCTAGAACTGAACTGGAAACTGTTCGTGGCAAAAATATTGGACCAAGTGGTGACTGCATAGCGGAGGCTGAAGCGCTAGCGGAATAACCTAAGATAAGACTACATCCACTGATCCATCGTTTGCAACGCTACCCTAAGAGGAAGACTTCGATATATAATATCACTTTTTGAGATAGGATGCGAAAGGCCAATCGAAGCAAGGGCCTTAGCATATGAGTTGTTGGGGCAGTCTATATTTTGGCAAAAATGAAGGTTAATACTTATAGTCATAATCCGGTTCAAGGTGTCCTAATAAAAAAGACTGTCTTGACAATTCATATCTAAATATCTTAAATTCTCATAAAAAACAACGACTTTTACCACAAACCTTTTAACCCCGTTAAATCCCTAGTTCGCAGTATTCACCACCGGCGGAGCTTAACGGGATAATCCTTGTTAAATCCCCACTTCACAGGGTCATCTATTTGTTGTATTTAACGGGGTAAATCCGATTAAATCCCTGCGATGTAGGGTCCGCTATATGCGGAATTTAACGGAGAAAACCCTATTCAACCCCTGCTTTGTAGGGTTCACCACCTTCAAAATTTCAAGGGGAGTCATCCCATGTCCGAAGAACGTGTGAAACGCAAACTCAGCGCCATTCTCAGTGCCGATGTGGTGGGGTATAGCCGCCTTATGCAAGAGGATGAGGTCTCGACGGTGCGGACCTTAGGGGCATATCGGAAAGTGATGTCTGATCTCATTGAGCAGTTCCGGGGTAGAGTAGTGGATTCTCCCGGAGACAACCTGTTGTCGGAGTTTTCCAGTGTCGTAGATGCCGTGCAATGCGCTGTTGAGATTCATGAAGTAATCAGGGCCAAAAATGAGGAATTGCCTGAAGACCGCAGAATGCTCTTTCGCTTTGGCGTGAATCTTGGGGACGTGATTGAAGAGGGAGATCGCATTTATGGTGATGGGGTCAACATTGCGGCCAGGTTAGAGGGTTTGGCAGAGCCTGGAGGGATTTGTATCTCAGGGAGCACCCATGAGCAGATCAAGAACAAGTTGGCTTTGGGGTATGAGTATATCGGGGAGCATACCGTCAAGAACATTGCTGAACCATTGAAGGTATACCGGGTTCCTATGGGACCGAAGATGGCCTTTCCCAAGGAGGAAGATGAAAAGAAGACTAAGTTGAAGAACTGGCAAGGGATTGCTTTGGGTACAGTAGGGACGATTATTCTGTTTATTGCAGCACTCGCGATCTGGAATTTCTCTTTTCGTCAAACACCTATAGTCGGCAATGTGGAAGAAGCACCAAAAACTATTGCAGTCCTACCATTTACAGACCTTTCACCAGAAAAAGATCAGGAGTATTTTGTTGATGGACTATCAGAAGAAATACTCAATAGCCTTGCTCAGATACCAGATCTGACCGTCATAGCAAGAACATCATCTTTTTCCTTCAAAGGAACCAACAAAAAGATTCAAGAAATTGCCAGTGACCTCGGAGTTGACCATATTCTGGAAGGCAGTGTGAGGAAGGCTGGAAACGCTCTGCGGATCACTGCTCAGCTAATTAAAGCAGATGATGGATCCCATCTCTGGTCAAAGACATATGACCGCGAACTCAAGGACATTTTTGCGGTACAGGAAGACATAGCTACGACAGTTGCCGATGAGCTTAAAATAACACTTGGGGTTAGACGATCTCTCAAGCAGTTGGGTGGAACTGAGAATATAGAAGCCTATGAACTATATTTGATTGCCCGAGGGAAAGTACAAGAGAGTGATAATGTCCTTGCTTATAAAAGCGCTCTGGAACTGCTTAATGCAGCAATTGTCCTGGATCCCGGATTTGCGCTTGCATGGGCATATAAGGCCCGAATGCATCTCTTGCTTAACTTCACGGGGCCTGCCAGCCGCTCTATAGATGAGGCAGATGCTTGTTTAAGCGCAGCACAAAAGACAATTGAACTTGAACCGAATTCAGGTGATGCGTATGTATCTTTGGGCTGGATAAAGATGTCAAAAAACGAATGGCTTGAGGCAGAACTTTATTATCGTAAGGCTCTTGAACTGATCAATGAATCATTGTCGGATGATCACAGTGAGATTATTCCTTTTTTTCTTTCGGTAGGTAAATTCAAAAGAACTCATGAACTCTTAGAGAAGATGAAGCGAAACGATCCAATCAATCAAGGATTTCTCGCATGGTATTATTTTATTTATGGTTTACTTGGTGATAGGCAGCGAGCCGAAGACGAATATAAGAGCAGAAACAAATTCATGTCAAAGGGTAGTTCTGATTGGCATGATGATGGCATAACACTTGTGCGCCTTGGCTCTGGAGATGTATTGTCCAGTGATGAGATAATATCTTCTAATCCGATCTATATCCCAGGAAAGGAATACCTTGACTCTCCAGAAGAAGGACTTTTGGAACTGCGACGAATTTATAGAAGTGATGACAATATAAGCTCCTCTGATCTTACTAGAATTTCTATAATGGCAGCATATTTTGGCGACCTTGAGTTTGCATTGGATGCCATGGAAAAAGGGGCTAGGTTTTCAACTGATATATTGTCTTGCTGGTTTCCAGTATTTCATGAATTGCGACAACTCCCACGATTTAAAAAATTCGTTAGAGAAATTGGCCTGGTAGACTACTGGAAAGAATACGGATGGCCCGATCTTTGTCATCCAGTGAGTGATGATGATTTTGTGTGTGATTGATATGCCAGGAGAGCTTTCGATTATAAAACCAATGCTATAGCGTTCATGGCAGGCATTTAATAATGTAGATATTTCTCTTTTTGCATTTCCTCATTTAATCATATCGACAAGGCGTTTCCTGACGACCGCAGGGAAAGCTTCGGCCAGGGACATTAATCGTGCGTGATCGATATCTTCAAGTTCCAATTCATCCTCGAACGGAATGTGTTTGCGAAGATAAATCGAATCAAGCAGGGCCTTTTCGGGCACGGCAAGGTTAAAGCCGTCTTTTGTCTCAAAACCGTTAAACAGGTCGGATGCGATGCGTGAAAATTCGATTGTTACGCCACCAAACTGGATATTCCTGGAAGCTCCGACTGACGTATCGAGTGTCAGAACAGTGCAGACCATAGGCGATTGAAGTAGAATGCCGTGGTGATTGAGAGCCCACTCACAGGAAATATAAGAAGGTGTCCGTAAAAAGCAGGCTACTTCTTCAATTACGGGCACCGGCTCGCGAAGCAGATTGATATAAACACCTCGCATCACACGCCGTACGAAACCTTTGGCCAGCGCCCTGGTGAGAAAGACATTGGCGTTTTTAGTAAACTTCCCGACGTCGGCATAGCGGAAAAGGTGAGGCAGTTGCCTTAGGATGGAAACAGACGTCATGGTAGGTGAACCCCCTTTTCCTTTATCTCACTGAAGATGGAACGAACCGAGTCTAGGAACGCTCTATACTTTTCTACCGGATGGACAGACAAAACTTCGGCTGGCAGAAAACGTAACAAATCCTGTTCAATGGCTTCACGCATCATTTCTTTGTCTTTCTTTGAAGGCCTTATAAAGAAATCAGCGGGTCTTCTGGAGATGAAGGCCGCGCGATAAAGGGTGAATTTTTTTTCGACTATATCCAAATCCACAGGTGTTTTTAAAATGACATAAAGATACCAAAGATCAAAGAAATCTCTGCCTTTAAGATATTGACGTTCCAGAAGGGCGCGGATCTTGTCGGAAAGAATCTCTGTTGGTGTTTGCGCGATAATAACCGTGTTGGGGCGCGGTACTCTGAATTCCCCCGCGGAGATTAAATACGCAACAGAACTCATAAGGGAAAGAACATAATTTTGGGTGACCGGCAGTTTACCCGCGTCCAATCCCTCAAACTCAAGCTTGATGGAAATCTTTTCCCGAACACCGTCCGGATGAAAATCTACGAAGCATTTCACGTTTCCTGTACGGGTTTTTTTCGTTCAGCGCGACCGAACCCACGCCAAAGTGAGGGATCATTAGCTTCCCAGCGCCTTTAACGGCGGCATGTAGAATTTTTTGAACGTCCACTGGCGCAAGTGGGGTCACAAAATCGAGATCTTCCGAAAAACGACTTCCGCCGTAACACCAGCGAATAGCCGTGCCACCCTGAAAAATCAGATGGCGGCTTTCCTTCTGAGCATAAAGCTGGTGCAGTACAATAAGCTGGGCAATCTCAGCCGTGCGGATATAAATTTCATGATATGTTTTCATAATGAGTTAGTGTCCATTTAGAAAGGAGAATTTTTCCCAAGGTCAAGGAAGATGAGGATTTTAACCACAGGAATATATTAAGATATTTCGAGGATTAAAATCCGAATCTGACGAAAAGATTGCGGAAAAGAGCCCTTTCTGGATGGATGCTATTTATAATATAATACATATTTGTACTATAAAGTAAACCGAAAAGATAGTATCTCACAGAAGGATAATCCTTGACAAGTACTTCCCCTACATC
>JAFGFY010000208.1 GCA_016930795.1 Deltaproteobacteria bacterium | reverse complement strand
CCGTCTTCTGTTGTAACCTTTACACCGCAACCGCCATGGCAGCTAATGCAGGTCGTATAATGTACTTTTCTTTCACCCATTTATTTCTCCTTTATGTCTTAGACCCTAATAGACAATGCTTTGAGGCAATATTGGTTTATAGATGCCTACCTTCAGGATGCAGTACTTAAGCGCGAATGCCCCCGCGGTATGGCAAATGATCCCGGCTATAAGAATAGGTTCGGTTGCCGCGCCGGTGAACATACTCGCAAAAGATATGACCAGGGGGATGGCAATACCGAAGAGGACGATTCCCAGCCAGAAAATGATGGCTACTCGTCCTACCAGGAGTTCCTTGACGGAGAGTTCAGCGGTCGTTGATTTACGTGAGGCAGTCAGTAGATAGATCCCAAGAAGTATGGCATTTATGCCCAAGACAATTCGGCTCGCGTATTCAATGGCGTGAAAATCAACGCCACCGGTAAATAGACCCGTGGCCATCAACAACGCCAGGCCATCAGCTATTCCAGCGTTAAAAATAACTATGGGGAGCAGTTCCGTGTTCCAGAATGGAACGCTTTTACAGTAACTCATCATAAAACCACAGTATATCCCGGTAAGAATTACAAAGATGCCGGCAATCACCTTTAATATGATATCAGCGACATATACGATATTCAGGAGCTGTCCCGCGAGCATGTCGCTTTGTATTAATAAAAAATATGATGTTGCGAGTTGAGCAAAACCAACCATGCTGAAAAACACGCTAAAAACAACCCCTCTTGCTATCCAGGAAGTTCTCCAGGCGCCTGAAAAAGGCGGCATTGTCCTCCAGAACCTTAAAGGTTTACCAAGATAAAGAAGATGGAGGGGGAGTTTGAGAAGAACTACTATAAGATAACCAATAAGCGCGCCCCACCAGCTATCAACAAATATGGCTATAAGATAAAGGCCGGTACCAAGCGCGGAAAAGACTTCGGCCAACCATACAAGAAGCCCCTTTTTTTCAATCCATTCGGTCTGCTTCATTGGTTTGACCATCCACTCATGGGTTACCATCCATTGACGAGACGTATGACTACGCATATATTTTACCTCCCTATTCCTCAACCAAACCATCTATCCGTTTTTTCGATTCAACATCGACTGTGCTCAGGTGTTGAATGTGGCTGCCTGTCCGGGCATTCTCAGGGGCGATATTGGACTCCTTTCCGCCGATCTTTCCGTCAACATAAAATACCGACGGTTCGGTTCCATATTCCGGTTGAAGTGTAAAACCCTTTCGTTCCCTGATAAGGACTGAGACTTCACTATCAGGGTCGTCAAGATCACCAAAGGTCATGGCGCGTGCCTGACAGGTATTAACACATGCCGGTGTCGCATCGCGATCCTTTCCGGGGACAAGGCCCTTTGCCATACCGGCATCGATTCTTTCAACGCAGAAGTTGCATTTTTCTGTTGTTCCCACCTGATGAGGATAGAGTTCTTTACCCTTCTTTTCAAACCCGGTAAGATCGTATCCGGGGAAATAGCCCGGATCTTTATCCTTTGAAAGAAAGGTGCGGTTCTGGTATGGGCAGGCTATAACGCAATATCGGCAGCCGATACATTTATTTGCATCGATGACGACAATCCCATCCGGTCTTTTGGTTGTCGCCTCTGTTGGACATACTTCCACACAAGGGGCTTCTTTACACTGGTTACAGCGCACCGGGAAGGTAGTCAATTCCGGTTTGCCTCCAACGTCGGTTTCAAGGGCGATTAATCTCGGCCAGGTAACATGTAAAGGAAGGAAATGCTCGATTCTGCATGCAGCCACGCAAGCATGACATCTCGTGCATTTTACCAGGTCTATTACCATTCCCCATCTCATAATATTCTCTCCTTTTCTCATATCCGACCCGGCAATAAGCCTGTCGTTTTATAGACAAAAAGCGCTGGTCAAGTTCTCGTTTTGTAAACTATAAAACACGAAATCTTAAGAAATGAGTTTGATTTGATTCTAAAAATTCTTTACTTAGAAGGGCAGTGAAAGTCATGATTAAACACTCATGCAGCATGTAGAAGAATGTGGAAAGCCCTATTAAGTCAGGCAATTATATATATGGAAAATATAAATGTCAATTGTTAAATGTAAAAACGTAATACATTTTTTCTTTTTATGCGGCTAAAAAAATGTTGTCATAGCATTGGTTTTATTAAAATGATTAATAACTAGTTTAGTTTATATATATATTTTAAATATTACATAATTAATGTAATACTTGATTAAATTTAAAAATAAGGTCTTAAACTGGAATATTTATTCGTTTTAGCCAGAATACCCTACGGCTTGCCGCAGGGATGATCAGTCTTTATGCAAGGCTACGGCTTGATAGAATGGCGCGGTGATCCGCCGAAGCCCCGTGCGAAGGCGGGTTGGTTTCGGCGAATTCCGCTTCGATACCCCGCGGCTTGCTATGGGGAGCTTCATTATAAGGGTCGCCGGGTTTCAAACCAAATCTGCATATTTTCTTATCTTATAAGGGAACCTGGAAAATCCAAAGAATAGGGGTTTTATGGGGGCAACAGTCAACGGCAGACCTGACCCATTTGCCGTTTCCTAGTGTTTTCTCCCGCAATGCGGGCACGTGATTCGTTGGCCCTGCAACTCCGGAGGAACTTTAAGTTTCGTCCCACAATCGCAGGGGATGAAGGTATATTTGTTCAAACGCCATAGAGCATCGGTGCTCTGTCGCACCCGATCAATATGCTTTTCAGCAGGCATGTCATCCGGCTTCTTGATTTCGACCTTCTCGGCTGCTTCGAGTGACCGGAAAGGAATGACACCGACCGGTTTTCCAGTCACCCTCCGGAACGCCATGTCATAGTCTCCAAAACCTGCGCCGCCGGCCATGGCGCGTAGAATTCTGACGCGTTCTTTCGTGGGAGGATGAGTGCTGAATAGGCTTGCCTTTTCTCCACTGCCTCTGGCCGCCGGTATGGGGTTGATAATGTAGCTGGGCGCAATGATGCGATTGACCTTATCTGCGTCCTTTGATGGTTTTCTTATTAAACCCGAGATTTTCTCAAGGGCGCTGGCCAGGGCTTCAGGGTACCGTGTAAACTGAGACGCGCTGGCATCGGCAAGGTATTCTCGTTTTCTTGAGATGGCAAAATAGACGATTTGAGCGACAATCGGCGCGAGGATCATCAGCACGATCGCTACGATCATCATGATGGCCTGCGCTTGACCTCCCCCCGATGACGTCCTTCTCCTGCCTCGACCGCCGTAGAACAGCATGCGCACACCAATATCAGCCAGCAGCGCGATTGCGCCCACCATCACTCCGATCATCATCATGTAGAGCACATCGCGGTTTTGAATATGGCCCATCTCATGGGCGATCACTCCTTGCAGCTCGCTCCTGGTCAGCCGTTCCAGCAGTCCGGTTGTGACCGCCACTGAAGCCTTATCAGGACTTCGACCCGTCGCGAAAGCGTTGGGCGTCGGATCGTCGACAATATAGACGGCCGGCATGTTAGGCATGCCCGAGGCGATCTTCATCTCCTCGACAACATTCCATAGGACCTCATGATCCTCCCGCTTGATCTTTCGCGCCCCGCTTATGGACAGGAATATGCTGTGCCCACTGAAATAACTGGTCAGCGTGAGAAGAATCCAGACGATGATCGCAATCATCAGGCCGATGGTTCCCCCGCCCGGGCCATAGAACCCCTCACCTCCGAACCAACCCATGGCGAGAAGAAAAAACGCCATCACAATGACAAGAATGATCGACTTTCGCTGATTTGAGCGTATTTGCTCCCACATTAAAACTTGACCTCGGGCGCTTCGCGTTCCGCTTCTTCCTCTACCTCGAAGAACTCCGCCTGCTTGAAGTTAAACATTCCGGCAATAATGTTGCTGGGGAACATCTCTGTCTTGTTGTTTAATTGCATGACTGAATCGTTGTAGAACTGCCGAGCGAAAGAAATCTTGTTCTCGGTCGTGGTCAACTCTTCCTGTAATTTTAAAAAATTCTCATTGGCCTTGAGATCAGGATAGTTTTCTGAAACCGCGAAAAGGGATTTTAAGGTCTGGGTCAGCATGTTTTCCACCCTAGCCCGTTCCTGCACACTGTCGAGGCCTGAAACATCAATGGCCTGCTGCCGAGCTTTGGTGACTGCTTCAAGCGTCTCTCTCTCGTGGGCGGCATATCCTTTGACGGTTTCTACCAGATTCGGAATGAGGTCGTAACGACGTTTCAACTGCACATCGATCTGGCTGAACGCGTTTTTTACCGCGTTACGCAGGCGAACGAGGGCATTGTAAATAGCGATTAGCCATCCGACAAAAATAATGATGACGGCCAGAATAACGATAAGGACAATCCATTCCATAATGAGACCTCCTCTTTTTTAGTTTATTTCCTGTGTGATTTTGTTCAAAATCTAAAAGTTTCGCCCAGAAACTTGATGATTTTCCCCTCTTCCGATTCCGGGGCCTTTTTCGAGTATTTCTCAAAGACCCGAGTCAACTCTCCCGCATCAAACCAAAGTCCAAGGCCATCCCGATCCCGGTCAATAATGATCGGATCGTTTTCATCGCCAAGATTGACTTTGTCCATGTATTTCCCGGTGCGTGGGCTTTTGTACGCCTTCTCATCTGTTTTGTATACGGGTAGGGATGAAATGTGCCTCAGATTGGCATCAACTCCCAGGGACTCAAAAAAAAGTTCCAGTTCTCCGGCATCAAACCAGATGCCTTTTGCGGCCGGAGAATAATCTAACTCAATCTGATCACGTTCAACCACGATTAACGGCGTATTTGTGATAGGGCATTTCATAGATTTACCTTCATTCTATGTTCTTATCTTCTATGCAACCAGTTGAGTAAGAGTCTTTTTTTGAAGAGGAGTATATATCTCTTTTTTTCGTGGCTCTATTAACCCGATCATTGGCATCAAGGGAAATCCCTTGAATAGAAAATTCATAGGGACAACAGCCAACGGCAGATCTGACCAGTTTCTCATGGGTAACAAGCGTGTCGTCGAGATCAAAGAAAACGCCTTTCTCCATACATATAGGTCCTGTTTAAGGGCTAAAGCTGAACTAACTTGCGGGCGGTTTACTCCTAAAAAATTCTATGAAAAGATATCTGTCGAAAATATCAGACGATCAAAATGGCACTTTTATAACCCATCAAGTTCAGTAAGAGGTTATCGTTTCTTTTTCGCGAAATCATCAAGAAATTGTTTTGGGCCCTGTATTTTTATGCCCATATAATCCTTTATTTCTTGTAAAGCTTTGTCCCCAGAAATAATAAATTTCGAATTCAATGACACTGCACACTCAATGAATTTGTCGTCATCAGGGTCTTTTTCAACAATGTTTAAATTCGGAGTCTTGTTGGTGAATAAGACATGAAAGCCTTGTGCAAAAAGACTCAACAACTCTTCCAACTCACGCTCATTCTGTAGTCCCATTCGTCTGAGTACATCTACATATTCATCAATGATGGGATGGGAAAGGCATAAAATAATCTGGCCGGACTTCCATAAATCAATGATTTTTCGTGGATTGCCACCAAAGAAAGAAGATATGAAGATATTTGTGTCAATGACTACTCTGATCAATGTTTGCCTCTCACGTCACGAATAACGCGCTCGACATCCTTGGGTCTAAACCCACCTGACGAAAGTTTATTTCCAGTACGCTCCCAGAGATTGTCAATATAAGAACCTATATCACGATTTTTGACATATTCTTCGAGTAATTCTCTGACAACTTCACTAACACTTTTCCCTTCTACCTTAGCAAAATTATTGACTTTAGCTTTGAGATCAGGATCTACCCGGACTATCATTTGAGTAGACATCATAAACCTCCGTTATCATGCTATAATGTATATACATTATAGCACTCCCTCGACTATGTCAATACTGTCCATCAAATTCAAATACAAATGCCAAATTCAATCCGGCTTGCGGTTTGGGGCCAGCGGCTTGGGG
>JAFGFY010000030.1 GCA_016930795.1 Deltaproteobacteria bacterium | reverse complement strand
GAGATTAAAAGGAATAAAAAACTTAAAAAGCGTATTGAGGAGTTAAAGCTTAGACTCTACAAGAGTCAAGAGTAGACTTGACCCCATAGAATAGGGGTTTTTCGAAGACGGGCCACGACCCGGTCCCGGCCGATGGCCATGAGGACATCAAAGAGTCCGGGTCCGACGGCCTGCCCGGTCACCACGGTCCGTATTCCGTTGATCAACACCCCCGGCTTGACTGTCAACTCTTCAGCCACCTCACGGATCACCCGTTCAGTCTCTTCTAGTGAATATTCATCCAACTTGTCAAGACGCTCGGCGATCAAGGGCAACCACTCCTTCAGGTCCTCGTGTTTGAGGACATTTTTTTCCAGCGCTTTGGGGTCAAGATCATAATCATCGGAAAAATAGGCCCGCCCCAGGGTGATAAAATCCGTGGTGACATGATACCTGCTTCGAATCAGATCCAGGGTTTGAAGATACCAGTCCCGTTTCTCTGTTTCGTAGGCCTCATCCCATATCTTTGCCTTCTCCAGTTCGATCTTGACATAGGGGGCAAGTTCTTCAAGGGGAAGGGTCTTGATATAGTGGGAGTTGATGGCGAGTGCCTTTGGGTCGGTGAAGAATTTGGGATCATCCCTTCGAATCTCAAAAACGGAATTGGAGCGATTGACTCCTTCCAGGGAAAAGGCATCCAATAATTCCTCCTTTGAAAAGATCTGTCTCGAGTCCACCGTGGACCAACCCAAGAGGGCCAAAAAATTGACCAAGGCCCAGGGAAGAAAACCATGCTCCCGGTAAAAGTGGACGGCCACGATTTCTCCGTGTTTGCGCTTCGAGATCTTGGCCTTTTTCGAGTCAAGGGTAAGGGGCATATGGGCAAACTTCGGGAGGGGAACCCCCAGGGCCTGATAGATCAAGATCTGCTTGGGCGTATTGGCCAATCCATCTTGCCCTCTGATGATATGAGTTATTCCGTCCCTGATGTCATCCACGGCATTAGACAGAACATAGAGGGGCTGTCCGTTGGATCGGAGGATGACGAAGTCCTCGATATCCCTGTACTTCTTCTCGATATCCCCATAGACGATGTCTGAGAACCGGACGGCTCCGTTCCCTTCAGGTACCTTCAGACGAATTGTAAAAGGAAGGCCTTTCTCTATATTTTTTTCAACTTCTTCCTTCGGTAATTTCCGACACGTGCCATCGTATTGCACGTCTGTCTTCTTCTTGTATGCTTCCTCGCGCTTTTGTTCCAGGACCTCTTTTGTGCAGAAACACCGGTAGGCATGCCCTGATTCAAGGAGCCTCTGTGCAGCCGCCTTGTGGTCTTCAATAAATTGGGATTGAAAGTAGGGCCCTTCGTCCCAGGAAATACCCAACCATTTCAGCCCCTCGATAATCCCTTTGATGGATTCTTCAGTGGATCTCTCCACATCCGTGTCCTCGATTCTTAGGACCAATTTGCCGCCGGTCTTTTGAGCATAGAGCCAATTGAAAATCGCGGTCCGCGCCCCTCCGATATGGAGGTACCCGGTAGGACTTGGGGCAAAACGGACGATGACTTGTTTGTTCATAAGTTTATAACCTTATTAATGTCCCATTCTGGGAATGGGAGAAAATCCCTCGCCTTTAGGCGAAGGCTCCAGTTCGATATTATTTAGACAGACAGGGTTCCAGGATTCTAGGATTCAAGGGAAGACATAATCGTTTTTTCACTTGACCCCTTGACTCCTTGGATCCTCAAGCCTTAGGCTTCAGCCGAAGGTGTTTGACTTCGACTCTAACATAGCCCAATATCGTCCATAAATGCAAGGGTAGTGAACAAGAAGGTCTCTGAGGGTTCGAAGGATCAGGCTCAAAGGATTTTCTGTGGGATGGCCTTGACTGTCAGTTGTCGGTACCGACACTGTTTAGACAAAAAAATTGGGTTATCCCACGTGACATATGCCATGAAAATTGATAATATTTCTAAGTTTTGCCTGCAAATTGGGATGATTCCGCAATCTTACAAGGGGTGATGAGTCAGAAGATTCAGTTTTTTCATCCCACCTGAAAACAAAGTGGCCCAATATTAATTATGAGGATCGTCGGAGGAGATTATGACCAAGTACGTGTATTCTTTTGGAAGGAAAAAGACGGATGGAAGAGCGGATATGAAGAATCTGCTCGGGGGAAAGGGAGCAAACCTGGCGGAAATGAGCCGTTTGGGTATCCCCGTGCCGGCCGGATTTACCATCACGACTGAGTGCTGCAATGATTATTTCAAAAACAATGCAAAATTCCCTTCAGGAATGAAGGAAGAGGCCATGAAAGCCCTGGAATTTGTGGAAAAAGAGATGGGAATGACCTTCGGTGATCCGGAAAACCCTTTACTGGTTTCGTCCCGTTCCGGTGCCCGGTCGTCCATGCCCGGCATGATGGAGACGGTCCTGAATATCGGCCTCTGCACCAGGACGATTCCCGGTCTTATCAAGAAGACTGGGAATGGGCGTTTTGTCTATGACTCCTACCGAAGGCTCATTACCATGTATTCTGATGTTGTAATGGAAAAGGCTGAGGGAATTGAGCCGGCCGAAGGCAAGGGGATTCGGAACCAACTCGATGATATTTTAGAGAAATTGAAGAAAAGAAAGGGATATGAGGCTGATACCGATCTCACGATGGAAGACCTAAAGACCCTTTGTGATGCATATAAGAAGACGATCAAAAAGGTGCTCGGTAAACATTTCCCGGATGACCCTATGAGGCAGCTCTGGGGAGGGATTGGCGCGGTCTTTAAGAGCTGGAATGGTAAGCGGGCTGTGGCCTATCGACGTATTGAAGGGATTCCAGATGATTGGGGGACAGCGACAAACGTTCAGGCCATGGTCTTTGGGAACATGGGGGAGACCTCTGCCACGGGTGTAGCCTTTACCCGCAATCCGGCAACCGGGGAACACAAATTCTATGGAGAATGGCTTCCCAATGCCCAAGGCGAGGACGTCGTCGCCGGGCTTCGAACCCCGAATCCCATCAACGAAGCGACCAAGAACGAGCAGAACATGCACCTCGATTCCCTGGAAAAGGGAATGCCCAAGATATATGGGCAACTCGACAAGATTCAAAGGAAGATTGAACGCCATTACAAAGATATGCAGGATATCGAGTTCACTATCCAGGAAGGCACCCTCTACATGCTTCAGACCCGGGTGGGGAAACGGACTGGAACGGCCGCCATGAACATGGCCATGGATATGCTCAAGGAGGGGCTGATTAATGAAAAGACGGCGATCCAGAGGCTCAAGCCAGAGCAGTTGGATGAACTCCTTCATCCCATCGTGGATCCTGCGGCGGAGAAGAGGGCCAAGATTATTGCCAAGGGGCTTCCGGCGGGTCCCGGAGGGGCTGCCGGGCAGATCGTCTTCACGGCCGATGATGCCGTTGAATGGGAAAAGAAGGGAAAGCCGGTCATCCTCGTCCGTGAGGAGACCAACCCGGAGGATGTGGCCGGCATGCGGGCGGCAAAAGGGATTCTGACCTCCCGAGGGGGAATGACGAGCCACGCCGCCCTTGTTGCCAGAGGCTGGGGCAAATGCTGTATCGTGGGCGCCGGTATGATCAAGGTTGACGTGGCTAAGAAGGTCATGACCATTGCCGGAAAGACATACAATCAGGGCGACAACATGACCTTGAATGGGACAAAGGGACATGTCTATGCGGGTGAGCTAGGGATGATTGATGCCACGGAAAATCCCCATTTTCAGAAGTTTATGACCCTGGTGGACAAATACCGCGACATGGGAGTCAGGGCCAACGCGGATACGCCCGCAGACGCCCGTGTGGCCAGAAGCTTTGGGGCGGAAGGGATCGGTCTCTTTCGAACAGAGCATATGTTTTATGGGGAACATAGTGATGAACCCCTTTTTCTGCTCCGTCAAATGATTCTGAGCGACGGTGTAAGAGAGAGAAAGGCGGCACTTAAAAAACTCTTCAAGTTTGTGAAGAAAGATATCAAGGAGACACTCAAGGCTATGAGTGGATTGCCTGTAACCATTCGGCTTTTGGATCCTCCTCTTCATGAGTTTATTCCCCAGAGTACCTCAAAACAGAGAGAATTGGCACGAAGCCTCGGTATAGGAGTAGATGAGGTCAAGAAGAGAGGAGATCTCCTCCACGAAGTCAATCCCATGATGGGGCACCGCGGCGTCAGGTTGGGAGTGACCTACCCTGAAGTGACCGAGATGCAGGTGCGGGCCATTTTCGAGGCGGCCGCGGAACTGAACAGACAGAAGAAGAGGACCCTGCCGGAGATCATGATTCCGGTGACAAGCGAAGTCCGTGAATTGGAGGATCAGAAGGAGATCATCGATCGGGTCTACAGGGAGGTTTGCAGGAAATACAAGACCCGACGTATTCATCATCTGTTCGGCACCATGATTGAGATTCCGAGGGCCTGTCTTCTGGCAGAACGAATGGCCCAGAGCGCGGAATTCTTTTCATTTGGGACCAATGACTTGACTCAGATGGGGTTTGGTTTCAGCCGTGATGATATCGGCGGTTTTATGGGTGACTATTTGGAGAAGAAGATACTGCCGGCCGATCCGTTCCAGACCATTGATCAAGACGGTATCGGTCAGTTGATTGAGATAGGTGTGACCAAAGGTCGAGCGACCAACAAGAACCTCAAGGTAGGAATTTGTGGAGAGCAGGGGGGTGATCCGGCTTCCGTGGAATTTTGCTACAAAGTGGGGATGAATTATGTGAGTTGCTCCCCTTACAGGGTGCCCATCGCGAGACTTGCAGCGACCCAATCGGCCCTTAACGCGGCGGCACAGAAGAAATCGACAAGGAAGAGACCTGCTCGGAAAAGAGCAGGAGAGAGAAAAAGATAGCCTTCGATCGAATGATTGACAACAGATTCAGGCCTATTCGTGCCTGGATCTGTTGTTATTGCGCTCAATAAGATTCTCCTGATTACGACTTTTCATTTTGATCACCCATTGCCTGAAAATTGAAGATCCCTGCAGTCCCGCTGAAAGCGGGACAGGGAATCTCCCAAATGTAATGAAGTATTTATTGTAATTCGCTCGCTAACCCCGCAGCCCCAGTGAGCGGGGTTTCTGCTTCGCTCCAACAAGCCTTCGGGGAATGCGCTCGCTGGCCATTTTCATGGCATTCTTTTTACGTTTAAAGCCAAAACTTTGTGAGAGTTTTCACAAAAAACGCTTGCAGGTTGATCATATAATGTGTTAAAAAAAACAATTTAGTTTTTTGAGCATACTCCTCGGATATTTTCCTGGGAAGAAAGCAGAAAAAACCAATAATCACTCCGTGTCAAGAGGACTTTATAGAGAGGAGGACTGATCATGGATGAAGAAAGAGAAATCATGGAGATGGACGTCATCTTTGTGGGGGGCGGTATCTCCTGTCTCAGTGGCGCGCTTCATCTTTCCAATCTCATTAAGCGACACAATGAAAGCGTGGAACAGACTGGGGAGGGAAAGAAGCTGGATGAGGTCATGATCGGTGTTTTGGAAAAGGGCGCCTACATAGGGGCTCATGCCATTTCCGGCGCCGTCATGGATCCGGCTCCTTTAAAGGAACTTGTGCCGGATTTTCTTGAAAAAGAGGCCCCTTTGGAGGGGGAAGTCACCAAAGAGGATGTCTGCCTGCTGACGAAAAATATGAAAATCACCATTCCCGGTTTCCTCATGGCCATGTATTCGCCCATGAAAAATCACGGGAATTACGTCATCTCTCTTTCCCGTTTCACGGAATGGCTGGGAAGATTGGTGGAAGAGGCGGGGGTGGACGTCTTTCCCGGATTTGCAGGGACGGAAATCCTTTACGAGGGTAATCGTGTCATCGGCGTGAGAACCGGAGACAAGGGTCTTGATTCAAAAGGGGACAAGGGTTCCAATTTCGAGCCGGGCATTGATTTGCAGGCCAAGGTGACGGTTTTTGGAGAAGGGTCCCGCGGAAGCCTCACCAAGACCCTGATTGAGAAGTTTGGTTTGGACAAGGATCGGAATCCTCAGGGATATGTGATAGGCGTCAAAGAGGTCTGGGAGGTCCCGGAAGGGAGGATTGAGCCAGGTGACGTTATTCATACCATGGGCTATCCCCATGACAGTAAGACCTATGGCGGGGGTTTTATCTATGGGATGAGAAAGAATCAGGTGGCCGTTGGGCTCCTCACAGGACTTGAGTATGAAGATCCGTGCAAGGACCCCCATCGTGAATTTCAGAAACTCAAAAACCACCCCTTTCTGGTGGAACTCCTAAAGGGCGGAAAGTTGATCCAATACGGCGCAAAAACAGCGCCGGTTGGGGGATATTTTGCCATTCCCGAGTTGGTTGTTGATGGCGGCATGATCATAGGAGATGCGGGCGGCCTATTTGTCAGTAATAAGATAAAAGGTGTGCACAGCGCCATGAAGTCGGGCATGCTGGCCGCGGAAACAATCCTGGAGGCGCTGTTGAAGGAAGACGTATCAGCCAATCAGCTCGCATCCTATAAAAAGGCCGTATTTAGCAGTCAGATCGGAAAAGACCTCTACAAAGCACGCAATTATCATCAGGGCTTTCAAAAGGGTCTGTGGATGGGTCTCATCAAAATGGGGTTTCAATACCTTTTGGGCGGACGCATTCTTAAGTCCCGATTGACGGCCGAACCGGATCATACACACCTGAAGAGCGTTCTGGAGTACTACGGAAAGCCCGACCCGACGAGTGTGGAGAAGGGCGATATGAAGTATGATGGAGAGCGCACCTTTGATAAAGATACGGATGTCTATTATTCAGGAACGACCCATGAAGAGCAGCAACCCCCTCATCTAAAGATCGGAGATTTCAGTATCTGTTATACAACATGCCTGGAGGAATATCAGAACCCATGTGTTCGATTTTGTCCGGCCAACGTCTATGAGATGCAGACTGATGAAGAGACAGGCGATCCCAAATTGATGATCAATTTCTCCAATTGCCTACATTGTAAGACTTGCGACGTGAAGGATCCGTTTGGGAATATTAGATGGGTCCCGCCGGAGGGAGAAGGCGGCCCAAAATACTCGACTCTATGATTTAATGAGAGAATGCCGGATTTTTCGTGGAATTTTAGATGATTGAAGCTTGAGAATCTTTCATCGTATTCTCGAAATGCGTTCTATATAGGCCCCATTGAGTTAAGGCTCTATTGAAAGATGTACATTTTGACTTTTGGAAATCGTTTGCATTTTCCCGATGGAGAAGAATTCCATTAAATGACAGATTCAAGATAGTCTAGGAGGATGAGTATGGCAAGCACAGAGACCCAGGGAATCTTGGTGGTTGGTGGCGGCATGACCGGGATTACGGCCGCCCTCGAAGCGGCTGAAGCCGGGTATGACACCTACATTGTGGAAAAAAACCCATATCTGGGTGGGAGAGTGGCCCAACTCCATCACTATTTCCCTAAATTGTGCCCCCCATTGTGCGGATTGGAGATCAACTTCCGTCGGGTGAGACAGAACCCGAGAGTGCGGTTTTTTACCATGGCCGAGGTGGAGAACATCTCAGGGGAAGAAGGAAACTTTGACGTGACAATCAGACTCAATCCCCGATATGTGAATGAGAAATGCACGGCATGTGGAAAATGCGCAGAGGCATGCAACATTGAGATAGAAAACCCCTTCAACTATGGCATGAATCAAATGAAGGCGGCCTATTTGCCCCATGACATGGCCTATCCTCCTCGCTATGTGTTGGACGCTTCTTTAGTGGAAAGTGATGAGGCCCAAAAGGTTAAGGAGGCGTGCCCTTATGACGCCATTGACTTGGAGATGGCTCCAAAGACGATGAATCTGAAGGTGGGCGCCATTGTGTACGCAACGGGGTGGAAGCCCTATGACGCCTCGAAGCTTGAGGCTTATGGATTTGAACAGTACCCGGACGTGATTACCAATGTGATGATGGAAAGAATGGCCTCTTTTTCCGGACCGACCCAGGGCAAGATCCTGCGACCATCAAACAACGAAGCCCCGAAGCATGTGGCGTTTGTTCAATGCGCGGGGTCACGGGACGAGAATCATCTTCCCTATTGTTCCGGTGTCTGCTGCCTTGCCTCCATGAAACAGGCGACCTACGTCCGTGATCAATATCCGGATGCCAAGATCACCATCTTCTTCATTGATATCCGGGCCACGGATCGATTGGAAAACTTTTATTTGAACGTCAAAAAGGATGAAAACATCGAGTTCTTCAAGGGAAAGGTGGCTCAGATTAATCCGGATGAAGCTGGAGAGGGGCTCATATTAAAGGTAGAGGACACTACGAAGGAGTCCTTACATGAAATTCCGGCGGATTTAGTGGTGTTGGCCACGGGGATGCAGCCCAATACGTTGGACAATCCTGTTCCCGCCCAGGTCGCCTATGACGACTACGGGTTTATATCGACTCTCGATGTGACCCCGGGCATTTATGGAGCCGGGTGTTCAAGGGTCCCTACGAATGTATCAGAATGTGTCCAGGACGGGACGGCAGCGGCCCTGAAAGCCATTCAATCCATCGCGAGGAGGTAAAAGTATAATGGAAAAAAAGACAGCGGTATATATTTGCTCAGGATGCGGCATTGGAGATGTCCTCGATATAGATCAGCTCAGTAAAGTAGCGACCGATGAAAACAGCGTTCCGATATGTCAGAATCACTCCAATCTCTGCAGCGAGGAGGGAGTGGCCTTGATCAAAAAGGATATTGCAGACGAAGGCGTCAACACACTGGTCATCGCGGCCTGCTCCCCTCGAGTCATGTATGATGTCTTTAATTATGAAAACTGTATCGTGGACCGCGTGAATCTCCGCGAACAGGTGGCCTGGTGCCAGAAACCTGGGGAAGAAGATACCCAGATGATGGCCGAGGATTACCTTCGAATGGGCTTGGCCAAGGTGCGTGGCATGACACTCCCCGAGCCGTTCAAACCGGAACAGGAGTACTCAAAGGATATCCTGGTCGTGGGCGGCGGACTGACAGGGTTGACATCGGCCCTAGAGGCCGCGAAGGCCGGCTACAAGGTTGTCCTAGTGGAAAAGGAAATGGAACTCGGTGGATTTCAACGCAAGGTCAAGCAGATCGCCGCGGCCCCTTACAAGGACCTTCAGGACAATACCATTGATGAGCTGGTCAGGGCGGTCAACGAGCATGACAAGATTACGGTTTATACCGGAGCCACAGTGGAAAGGACGGAGGGTGGCCCCGGTATATTTGATGTGTCGATTAAACAAAACGGTTCCAGCTCTGAGCATCATATCGGCGCCATCGTCATGGCAGCCGGATGGCAACCCTATGACCCGACCAAATTGGACGCGGCATTTGGTTTTGGTGCGTCACCCAATGTGATCACCAATTCTATGTTCGAAGAGCATTTCTCAGACGCCAAAATTACGCGGCCCAGTGATGGAAATGATGTCAAGAACGTCGCATTTCTCCAATGCGCCGGTCAGCGCGATCCCAAGCATCTGCCCTACTGTTCCTCCACATGCTGCATCACGGCTTTGAAACAGGCCATACGGATCAAGACTCAAGATCCCGACGTCAATGCCTATATCATCTATAAGGACCTGAGAACCCCTGGGCAGGCAGAGGATCTCTATCGAAAGGCCCAAGAAGTCGGCGTGACCTTTATCCGTTGCCAGTCTCCTGAGGTGAAGACTAACGGCTCCCTCACCGTGGAGGCTGAGGATGAACTGCTGGGAGAAACAGTCCTGATTGACAATCTGGACCTTGTAGTTTTGGCCACCGGGATGGTGCCGGTGACCTCCATCGGCGAAGACGTCTATGCCAAGGCCCAAATGGAGGAGAGTAAAGGTGAGAAGGATAAGGATGAACTGGCTGTTCCTCCGGATGTCATTCGTCGATCGAACATTCTCAACCTAGATTACCGTCAGGGCCCTGAACTCCCGGCGCTTCATGACGACTTTCCGGACTCCCACTTCATTTGCTTTCCTTATGAGAGCCGTCGCACGGGAGTCTATGCGGCAGGGTGCGTGAGACGTCCCATGGGCATTGGCAACTGCAAAGAAGACGGAGCAGGGGCCGCGATGAAGGCGATCCAGTGTGTTGAATTGACTTCCCAGGGCGCGGCTGTCCATCCGAGGGCCGGGGATTTGAGTTATCCTGAATTTGCCATGCAACGTTGTACCCAATGCAAACGATGCACCGTGGAATGTCCCTTCGGCGCCATCAATGAGGATGATAAAGCCAACCCCTTGCCGCAACCGACCCGTTGTCGGCGATGCGGTGTCTGTATGGGGGCTTGCCCGGAGAGGATCATTTCCTTCAAGAACTATTCCGTTCCCATCATCGGGGATATGCTCAAGGCTATTGAAGTGCCGGAAGAGGATGAGGAAAAACCCCGTATTCTTGTTTTTGCCTGTGAAAACGATGCCTATCCGGCCTTGGATATGGCAGGCCTCAACCGGATGCAGTACAATGCCTGGGTCCGGGTCATTCCCCTGCGATGTTTGGGCTCCATGAATCTGGTATGGATAGCGGATGCCATGTCTAAGGGTATCGACGGTGTTCTGCTATTGGCATGTCAGCATGGAGACGATTACCAGTGTCACTTTATTCGGGGAAGTGAGTTGTCGAATATCCGATTGAGCAAGGTGTCTGAGACTCTGGATCGGCTTGCTTTGGAATCAGAGAGGGTGCGATTCGAGAATATTTCCATCATCGACTACAATAAACTACCAGCACTCCTGGATGAGTTCGCAAAGTCTCTGGAAGAAATAGGAGCGAATCCATTCAAGGGATGGTAATCCCTAATATTACATAGAAAACCTGATGTGATCGGGAGGTGAACGTATGAGTGTCAGAGTTGATCCGAGTTTGATGAAAGAACTCGAGGAGTTCGGGCTGAAAGACGCCAATAAGTGTTTTCACTGTGGCAACTGCACGGCCATATGCCCGCTTTCAACACCGGAGAACCCGTTTCCAAGGAAACTGATGAAATACGCCCAGATGGGTCTTAGGGATAAAATCTTGAGCAGTCCGGAACCCTGGCTCTGTTACTATTGCGGGGATTGTTCCGACAATTGCCCGAGGGGGGCCGATCCGGGGGAGGCCATGATGGTCATGCGGCGTTATCTCACCTCCCTTTATGACTGGACCGGATTTTCGCGAAAATTTTATACCTCTGAGAAGTTTGAGATTATAGCCATCACGATTGTGGGTTTACTCGTGGGACTTGCCATGTGGCTATTTCATGGAGAAAATCCAGACATGGCACATGCCCGCCTCAATACGGTGTGGCCGGCTGGGGCCATTGAAATCGCCGACCTCATTATGGCGGCCGTTCTCACCTTTTTCCTTCTCACGAACACCTGGCGCTGTTTCAGTTTCACAATGGGTGATTTGAAGGCAAAGGTTCCATTAGGGCTTTATGTGACGCAGGCCAAAGAATTTGTCGTCCACTTTTTGACTCAAAGGAAGTTCGGGGAGTGCACGGATAGAATGCAATGGTTCGTCCATTTGTCTATTATGACAGGATATGTCACCATGATGTTTCTGGTGATTGTCCTACTAGCGGGCGGATTGGAGATCATCGGGCTGGCATGGGAACCCATCGCTTTTCAGAGGGACGTGATCTATCCCCTTTGGCATCCGGTCCGTCTCCTGGGATACTATGCGACGGCCGCACTGCTTTACGGAACCACCTATGCCTTGATCGGCCGAATCAAAAAGACCAAGGCCCCTTACAAGAACTCCCATTCCACGGACTGGATGTTCTTGATTCTCCTCCAACTCACTGTGCTGACGGGAATTTTTATCCATTTCGCGCGCCTGTTGAATTGGCCTATGACGACCTATGTCCTCAATGTGGTTCACCTGATGATTGCCGTTCCCATGCTGGTTCTGGAAGTCCCTTTTGCAAAATGGGCTCATATGATGTATCGGCCTGTGGTCCTCTACGCCACGAGTGTCAAAGAGAAGTACCTTGAACAACAGCGATGAGCAATGAAAAATGAACAGGAGTTATCCGTGAGTCATAAAAAAACTCCCCAATGCCCCCATTGCAATGAAGACATGAAGAAATGGAGAACCCCTGAAAACTCCACCTGGAGTTCGTCTTGGCAGTGGGTTTGTTTTAATGATGACTGCCCCTATTTTGTCCGCGGCTGGGATTGGATGATGAAAAGCCAGGAAGTGAAGGCCTCCTACAGGCATCGTTTAGACCCGGACACAGGGGCAACCGGCCCGCTTCCTGTCTGGTCCCATAAAGCACACAAAGACCAGATTATTGAGGAGTAGACGTCTTACCTTTTAACCTGCGCTTTTTGTCTTAAACATTTAGGAACATATGATGAAGATTGGAAGAAATGAGCCATGTCCCTGTGGCAGCGGTAAGAAGTTTAAGAAATGCCACATGGGTAGAGAAGATGAATTGGCGCTCTACGGATTAGACGACATCTCTGATGAGATGAGCGCGAGGATCACAGGTCTCGCTGAAGTCAGCTATGGGCGCTCAAAAGAGATCGTAGATGCTCTGGATATTGAAGATTTGACCGGGAACCATATAGGCGTCAAGTTTGTAGACTTGAAAAAATACGCGGATCTGAAGATCTTTGGGAGTCCTCAATCCAAGATATCCAAAGAGAAGATGAGCGGCGGTCTCTTTATCAATGTGTACAAGACGCTGAAGACGGATCCGGATCACATTTATCTTGCCATATCACCTGATATTGATGACTCCACACTGACCCATCAGCTGTCCCACGTCTTTGATTATCTGGCGGGCTCTAAGATTATGCCCGGCTCACTTTCCCCTCTCGCTCTCGAGACAGGTATCCCCGTCGACCACCTGGAGCATCCGGAAGAATTCGGCTACTGGCTCACCTATCTCAGTAGGAGGTTTAATATACAGCAAGATGCCGATGATACGATCATATCCTATCTCTATGACAATGGGATGCTGATAAAGGGGAAGGAGATCGAGGAGAGTAACAGCCTGATTTTGAAATCAAGATCTGATCAAATATTCAAGTTTCTGGGTGAGAAAAACCAGGAGATCAACGCCCTCATTCGCGATCTTCCAGGGTATATCGGGGAGCGCGTCGTGAAAGACTGATAGACTTTCAGAAGGGGTTGAAATCACTCTTTACTGAAATAATGACGAACTTCAGGGGCTCTGAAGAATACAGGAGAACCTGGCGCATCACCCGGTCTCCGTTTATGCGCGAACCGTTTGAGCTATGCTTATCACATAGTACGAGTCTATTCCCTTCTTGGATAATTTCGGCACGGTTTCGAGATAATCTCGGATCATTGATCGCGATGTCACACTAGTCTTTCCCAGACAAGTTTGAGGGGTAAGCTTAAGCTAAACCCTCCTCCGTGGATCTTCACTGTCCAGGGTTTTCTCCCTAAGCTCTATGGTCTTCTCTCCAAAGAGACTATATTTTAACCACTCAAATGCGAATTTCATGAGTTCCACATCTTCAGAGGCCAAAACCTCCCTCTTTTCTTCCTCCACCTGAAAAAGCTGAAAGAATCTGCTTTCGAAAATGAATTCTCTGAACCTGTCCAGATTGTAGGAGGCCATAGAGAACATCTGCATCTTTTTTTGAATGTCTTTGGCAGGTCCGAGGTCTTTTGTAGAAGTGAGGATCTCCGACCATAGGTCGTTCATGGCATTGTATTCATTTACCCCTTGATTGGCCAGCCATTCCTCAACAGACCATTCTCGTGTCTCCTGGAACCCAAGACAGTGTTCTTCCTCAACGATAAAGAATTTCTCCTGACGCCCTGTTCTGATAGGGGCGTTTGATGCCGCCCTTCCCAAGGGATAGATCCGGCACGCCCCCGGCCGATCCGGGTATACGTTGCATCCGTCAGAGGTGACAAATGGGCACTTGGCGCCTTCATCCTGATTCATTTTGAGATATATCAGCGGGAATCGATGGCTTTTGGTGTATTTTGTCTCAGTATATCTATCCAAGAATTCATCCGAAGAGATCTTCAGGTGTTGCTTCAGGCGTATGATATCATAAGGGGTCAGCACCAAGTTGAGGGCCGCGCAACAATGGGTGAAACATGCAATGCCCTTGTGGCACTGGAAATGAAACGTGAGGTTAGTAATCGGTTTGAATACGACTTCTTTCTGGGTGTCGTTCACGGCCATGAATCGATTCCACAGGGATTTGGGATAGGCGTCTCATCGCCTTATAGCTTATTCCTGTGCCTTTTTATCCGGTTGTTGCTTGATTCTTAGGATTTTTTGTCCAAAAATTCCAAATTTTATCCAATCAAATGCAAATTTTAATAATTCTTCATCACTTTTCTGCAACTTAACAATTTTAATTGGATCAATGTCAAATCTATCTAGAAAGCTGCTATCGAATATAAATTCTCTGAATTTGTCTAAGTTGTATAACGCCATGACGATCATTTTGGAGATATCAGGGTTATCGATGTCCAATTCCTGGGCCCTAAGCGGCGAGGTAACCTCAGAAAAGAGATCGTTCATTTCATCGTAGGGGATGATCTCCTGACTTATAAGCCATTCGTATATTCTCCATGATCTTTCCTCTTTTAACCCAAGACAGCGCGACGCATCGGTCATGAGGCGGAACGTCCCGTCGTCATTCATGTCCAGGGGATACATCCTGCAAGGCCAAGGCCGATCTTGATAAACGGTGCATCCCTCCTGAGTGACAAAGGGGCATTTCTTGTCCTGATCGTTCATTTTGAGGATAACAAGGGGGATGAGCCGCCTGGGTTGAGGGCGAATGATGGTATAATCATCCAAAAATTGATCTGAAGAGATACTCAGTCCGTTTTTCAGGCGTAAGACGTCATATGGGGTCAGGACGATAGTAACGTCTTGGCAACATTTGGTAAAACAAGACACATCTTTGGAACAGTCGAACTTGAAGATATGTTCCGGATCCATCCTGAGATCCATCTCTTTTCTCTGTTTCAGGTCTTGTTCGTTCATATGGATATTCCACGTTCCTTTCAGACTGTATTGAGCAGATCTATGATTTACGTCATATGAATCATTTACTATAACAAATTTCTTGACTGATGATAGGGAATTTCTCTATGTATCAACCTACATTGCTTTATTTTTAGGAGGATGCGCATTTATGAAAGAGAAAACCCTATCCATTATTAAGCCGGACGGTGTTGCGAGACATGTCATCGGAGAGGTTATTCGAAGAATAGAAGAGGCGGGATTGAACATCGTGGCCATGAAAATGATCAAGATGGCGCCGGCGGAGGCCAAGGGATTTTATAAAGTACACGAAGGAAAACCTTTTCTTGAAAGCCTTATAGATTTCATGTCATCCGGTCCCTGTGTGGTGATGGTCCTGGAGGGAGATAATGCGATTAAAAAGTATCGAAAACTTATGGGGGCAACCGATTACACCAAGGCTGAAGAGGGGACTATCAGACGGGCCTTCGCCACAGACATAGAGAAGAACGTGGTCCATGGATCTGATTCTGAGAGTTCAGCGGATTTTGAGATCAACTATTTCTTCAGTGAGCTGGAAATCGTCGCCGGCTGAGCAGCCCTTCCTCCCTATGAAAGAAAATGCGCAGCCGGGAAAGCAACCTGATTCTTACACTCCGGGGCTGCGCTGGAAATCTATAATCACTTCGATAAATCATGGACTCCGGGATTCGGGAATCTCACGAGTTCAAGGCCTCTATTCCTCGCTCTTCCCTGTACCCGATTTTTCGCTTTCAAGCTCCTTGACCTTTTCTCTGAGACTCTCCACTTCATTCTTTAAATCGCTTGTTTCAGTGTCGAGACTCTTTGACTCGCTCTTCTCCTTCATCTCCTCATATCCCAGATAAGCGGCCAAAGCGCCTCCGAGAATGAGCATGATGGGAATCCCTCCCCTCAAAAGATTGACAAACTGATCCCAGCTGAATACGAGTAAAATAATCCCAAGAGCTAAGGAACCCACCCCCGCAAGCAAAGCCGTCATTTTAATCCCTCCTTAGAATTTATCACTTTCTAGTCAGTATTGACTCTTGCATGATATATCGAGCGCACCGGCACTGAAAAGAAATATAATAGAAGATTAATGATTCTTTTTAAAAAGTCAAATAGAATTTTGCATTGCTCATCCCTATTCAAACATCATATGGAGCGCTTGATCATTCTTCAGATACATTGAAAGAACGCTGATGAAAATGGAAGGTTTTGAGTCCTGAAAAACCCGCCCTCCTTTCCATGAAACCCGCGGATGAAAAGTCATAGGCGTAGAGAGAAAGAAACCTGTAACGGTCATTCCATAGGGTCAAACAAGATAGCCACATTGTGCTGAGAATGTGGGCGGTAGCGAATTGCCCATATCACGAATTTGATGTAAGGCGAACTACTTGGATTTTCACTGAAATAGATCGATTTCGTTTGCAATTTCCAGCGAAAGGTTTAAGATATGACGATTAGGCATAGTAAGTCGATATTCGAATTAAATCGTCAAAAATTGGGGTAAAATGGAGCTTAACGATAATATCTCAATATTTTAATGGATAATTGCGGATAATCATCTTTTTTCGTTATTGAAGAATATTTGCTAACGGACTATTTTAAAAGATTAGCTCTTTGCAAAGAGAGCAGGCCAGCGTAGCTCAGTTGGCAGAGCAACTGATTTGTAATCAGTGGGTCGGGGGTTCGACTCCCTTCGCTGGCTCCATATGAGTCGAAGAAGGAGAGGTTCCCGAGTGGCCAAAGGGAGCAGACTGTAAATCTGCCGGCTAAGCCTTCGGAGGTTCGAATCCTCCCCTCTCCACCATTCAGGCTGTCTCGCGAACATGCAAGAAAAGTTTGATGAACTGGATCCTTAACGCGTTTTCAGATTATTCTTTCCCATGTTTAATCGCACATCGGCTCTGAACCTATGACGTAAATGATCGGCGGGAATAGCTCAGTTGGCTAGAGCGTCAGCCTTCCAAGCTGAGGGTCGCGGGTTCGAATCCCGTTTCCCGCTCCACGACATAATGGCTTTGATGTATCGATATTTCGCGAGAATATCCCAGCAAAATGTGATCGGAGTTCGGTTCGGGCATTATGTGTTGCTGAAAGGGATAATGTCTTGAAAAAATATGACCTAAGAAATAGAGATTCCTTTTAGCCCACGTAGCTCAGTAGGTAGAGCACATCCTTGGTAAGGATGAGGTTCACCGGTTCGATCCCGGTCGTGGGCTCCATGAAAAATAGGATGGCTGAAGCGAACAAGGCTTTTGCCCATTATCGCTGGTAATGGCGGGCTTAGGGATATGGCCCGTATGTTAT
>JAFGFY010000029.1 GCA_016930795.1 Deltaproteobacteria bacterium | reverse complement strand
ATTACCCGATTTCCACTTGTAGTGTAATGCAAACCTAAGTTGAGTCATTGTCGCGGAAACGCTCCGCTTGTGTTTAAACACAAACAAAAAGGAGATGGAAAGATGAAAGCGATGAAAAAGGTCTTCCCTATTTTTGTACTTTCTGTTATGTTCGTGTCATGTGCTACAAGACCGCATGTCTTACCTGAGAAATACAATCTTGATGATGACCTTGAATTGATCGAGCAAATAACGACAATTAAGGCACCAAGTTTGGAACAGGTCGATAACCAGTCTGTTATCCTTAAGACCAATTGGGATGAATACTATCTGCTCGTGTTGCATCGACCAATAGACACAAGGTATTCAAATCCACAAATCGGTATTTCAAGAACAATATCTACTATCACATCCGGGATTGACAGGGTTTATGTCAGTCCTTCTTCGGGTAGCCAGTCCTATGTTATAGATAAAATATACAAGCTCAAAGGAAAGGAGCAGGCAAGAGAGATTAAAGAACGGTTTAGCGAAGATTGAGAGTCATATATGGGCTTTGAAAGATCCTTGTCAGGTGCCTATCAATTTCGAGTTACACTTGCTAGCTCCTGACTGGTAAATGATAAAGCTTTTACCAATATACAAACTGGTTCGGAAGACATTTTACAGTCTTGCGATGCCCAAGTCTATGCAATTATCCTATATGTATAAATACCAGCGAAAAGGAGATGGATAAATGAAAATAATGATAAAGGCTTCCTCGATTTTTGTTTTTCTTATTATGGTGGTCTCATGTTCTACAACATCACACGTCTTGCCCGAAAAATACAACCTTAATAATGAGCTTGAAGAAGTCAAGCAAATATCCGCATTTAGGGACATAGATTGTGAATTAGTCGATTACCAGTCTATTATCCTTGAAGTCAATAGGGATGATTATTTTCTGCTCGTGTTGCGTCGACCGATAGAGACACGGTATTCACAACTGTCAATAACTATTGACAACACAGCTTCAAAAGATCGGGCCTACAGCGCTCAGAGAGTCATTTCTCAAGGTAGAGATTCCGATAGAAGCGGTTTTCATCAAGCACCATCGAATATCGCGAGTATCGCATCCGGCTATGACAAGGTTGTTGTGCGAGAACATCTTGATGCGGAGCATTATGTCATAGATAAGATATATAGGCTCAAGGGAAAGGAGCACGCAGAGGAAATCAAAGAACGGCTTCGTAATAGTTGAAAAATTGATGCCGGCTTGCCGCGGGGAGCTTCAATTACACGGGCCGGCGTCCAACCTATAGGATTTCACTACGGGACAGGAATGCTTGTGATGTTTGAAAAGATTACACGAAGGCACAATTGATCCGTGTTTTAATAAGCTCTGCTCAAAGCTAAATCTCGATTATACCAAATCCTTCACTTCGTAAACTTTCCATCTATGGCCCTGTCCTCGACCACAAGCTTGGGCCGAATGTAGATCAATTCAGCCGGACAGGGCGAGAGAGAATAAAACGCTTTTCCCTCATTTTCCATTGACATATAAGTCAATATTCCCATAGACTCACACTATAAAAAGGAAGCGCCTATTCGTCCAAACACACTTTGCAGTCGATGAACGGGTGAAGGCAAATGCTGCCATCTTGATTAATCATCAAGCGATGGAGGAGCATACACAGTATCTTAAAACACCAAAAAATAGAAAACCGGAATTGAAGCTCCCCGCGGCAAGCCGCGGCGAATCTTGCAAATGTAAGGATCTTTTTTTATTGTAATTCTCTCGCTAAACCCGCAGCCCGTCCTCCGTCACATCAAGGCGTGACTACGGATGGACAAGCTATGGGGAATGCGCTCGCTGTGCATTTTCAATGAAAGGAGGGAAATATGTTTGATCAACCTTTTATTACTGATGAACATAGAATGGTGGCCGAGGCTTATAGAAAATTTGTGGACAAGGAGATCATGCCTGTTAGGCACCTAGTTGATGATGACAAAGACCATAACCTGATCAAGAAAATCCTTCAGGCTATGAACGATATGGGGCATCAGAAAGCCCCTTTTCCCGAAGAATATGGTGGGGCCAATATGACATCGACACTCCCCGCCTCCATGATGCACGAGGAGTTGGGAAGGGGTGACAGCGGTATCGGCACCGCGGCCACCGTATCTGCTTGGGCTTTTATGCCTGCCATTATGGCCGGCAACAAGGCCGTATTGGATCGCTTTGCACCGGACTTTTGCGGGACCGAACTGAGGATGGGCTGTTTTGCCATGACGGAACCCGGCGGCTCCCACGGCGGCGGGGGTTGTGACATCGAGAATCCGACATTGAAGGGGAAAAAAATCAGAACTCTAGCCAAACTGGAAGGCGATGAATGGGTCATCAACGGGCAAAAAATGTGGGGCTCCAACGCCGGTGACGCCGATGTCTATTGTGTGCTGTGCACGACAGATCCGAATCTTGGAGATGAAGGCATTGCCTTGATCTATGTGCCTGCGAACGCAAAGGGGCTTTCTTTCGGAAAATTCGAAAATAAAGCGGGCATGGAGGGTGACCGGAACTGCGCCATGTACCTGGATGATGTTCGGGTGCCAAAGGAATGGAGGGCGGCAGGGCCCGGTGTCGATGCCAAGCTTCTTCACGGAAATGTAGTCGCCGCCCGTGTTAATACCGCTGCACTGGCTGTAGGCAATGCCCGAGGTGCTTTTGAAACGGTTTTGAAATATACTGAGGACAGGATCGTGGCAGACCGGCCGATACGGCAGCATTCCATTTGTGCTGGCATGTTAGCCGATATGGCAATCGGTATTGAAACGGCCAGAGCATACTATCTCAACGCGGCCTACATGTTCGATCACCCCGAAATCTACGGACCGCCTTATGAAAACACTATGCTTTCAAGGGCGAGTATCGCAAAGGTGCACGCCGCTGATGTAGCCGTAATGGTCACCAATAGGGCTATGGAATTGATGGGGTCCTACGGATATGTTCGTGAGTACAATGTGGAAAAATATTGGAGAGATTGCAAAATTATCCAGTTATGGGAAGGCGGCGGACAATTAGGTCGTCTCGACGTTTGCCGTGGATACTATGATTGTCAGCTATGAATTGTCGACCTCGATATGGGGGCGGTTTAGGGCCAGGTGGACTTTGGCGGGGCCAATGGTTTACCAGACGCGCACACGTTCCGGCTGGAAAAAGACAAGCTTCGTTACGTTCACGTGATAACCTTGTGTCCCAATGGCTGCCCGAAAATACCTCTGCCGAAAGACATGCCCAAACAATAACTCTTCAACCGGCAAACGAAGTCTTAATAGTATTTGGCAGGTAAAGAATGGGTGCTCTTAGCAACTGGTCTATAACCTCTAGCCAAGAAAGGAGGTTCTCATGAAGGTATGGGTCGTTTACTATTCGATGTATGGGCACGTCCTAAAGCTGGCCGAAGCAGCCGTAGAAGGAGCACGGTCGGTAGCAGGTGTGGAAGCCATACTACGCCGAGTTCCGGAGACTTTGCCCGAAGATGTGTTGGAAAAGATGGGCGCTCTTGAAGCTCAGAAACAACAGGCCGATATTCCTGTCTGCAGCGTAGATGAGCTGGGCCAAGCCGATGCAATCATTTTTGGGACACCAACCCGTTTCGGCAATATGTGCGGCCAGATGCGACAATTCCTTGATGCAACGGGACAGCTCTGGATGAATGGAGCGTTAGTCGGGAAAGTGGGTAGTGTTGTCACAAGCTCAAACACCCAGCACGGAGGCCAGGAATCAACAATCCTGAGTTTTCACCTGACCCTGCTGCATCATGGTATGGTAGTTGCCGGCCTCCCCTATTCGTTTCAGGGTCAAATGACAATCGATGATATCACCGGTTGTTCGCCATACGGAGCGTCGACTATCGCAGGACCTGACGGGAGTCGTTTTCCGAGTAAGAATGAACTTGCCGGCGCACGATACCAGGGCGAGTATGTCGCAAAGATCGCGAAAAAACTGACCGCGTGATGAAGAAGCGCTCTAATTGTGTAAAACTGAAGTCGCAACTCAACCCGCGACAAAGCTTAACATATGTGGTTTTCGTTAAGAGCGGGAACCATATACAAAGGACTACCCTATAATTATGAACCACGTACCATCAAAAAAAACAGGTCTGACTAGAATCTGGGCGGCATTCATCAATTCCTTAAGTGGTTTGCGATTGGCCTTCAAGAATGAAGAAGCCTTTCGTCAGGAAATAATCTTCTATATCCTCCTCCTGATTTTGCTGTTTTTCCTGCCTATATCCCTTCTTTTCAAGATTATCCTGTTGGTTGCGAATACAATCGTCCTCCTTGTTGAACTGATCAACTCGGCTATTGAGGCTATCGTCGATATGATTTCACCCGAGTATAATGAACTCGCCAAACACTCAAAAGATATGGGTAGTGCTGCTGTATTGATGAGCCTAGCCCTGGCGATCGTTTTATGGGGGCTTGCAGTCTATTCCATTTTCATGAACATGCTCTCTGGTTAGAATACCGGCATCCACTTCACGCCTGTAAGCATGTTACAAGACCTTAGTATCGAGTCATCGGAGAATTGTAATAAAGGTGAAGAACCTTCCCTGCACGATGACTCTCGCTTATGTTCTCAGATATAAGTAGACATATATCCATGATAAAAATTGGCTCATTACAACTTGAAAACTGGCTCATTATGGCACCAATGGCCGGAATCACCAATCTGCCATTTCGTCTTATGGTCAAGCGCATGGGAGCAGGGCTTGTGTCTACGGAACTCATTAGCGCCGTGGGCCTATCACTCAACAACAAACGATCTTTGATCTATCTTAGGAGTCTTCCCGAAGAAAAACCCCTTGCTGTTCAGATATTCGGGACAGAACCGCAAACCATGGCGATAGCCGCCCGGATTGTGATAGAATCAGGGGCTGATCTTGTGGATATCAATATGGGATGTCCCGTCAAGAAGGTCTCTAAGACCGGCGCCGGCTCGGGCCTTCTTCGAGATCTCAAGAACCTTGAGAAGGTCGTCTCCGCTGTTCGTCAGGCCTGCGATGTTCCTTTAACCGTTAAAATCAGAACCGGTTGGTCCCCTGATAAACCTGTTGCCTGTGAAGTCGCCCGTATTGTGGAAGACTGTGGCGCAGACGCCATCACCCTTCATGCCCGCTTTGTGACTCAGAAATACTCGGGACGCGCTGATTGGGATATGATAGGCCGTGTCAAGTCAAAAGTGAAGATTCCCGTCATTGGAAACGGCGATGTACGTGAACCTCTCCATGCCATAGAAATGAAAGCCCAGACCGGATGTGACGGAGTCATGGTAGGACGGGCCGCCATCGCAAATCCATGGATATTCAGGCAGGTTCTACAACTGGATAAGGGATTTCCAATAGAAACACCTGATCTTACAGAGCGACGAGCGTTAATCATGAGCCATTTCTCACTCCTCTCGGATTTCATGGGGGAGCATAAAGCGGCCTTATCTATGCGTGGAATACTACTCCGATATACCAAGGGGCTGGCCCATAGTAGTCGATTTAGAGAAGAGATAACTAAGATCAAAGATTCTGAGTCTCTTATTTCAATTCTGGACGAATACTTTGCTTTTTTGGCAAGGCTAGAGAGCTGAAGTAAAGGCCTGGGCTACAGAAATCTAGGAGCGGATTTGGAAAAGCGTAGTTACAGTCAAGACTATTCTTAAAAATGCGTAGATCCATGACGAAAAGACACTCAGCTTCTTGATATTGTAAACAAATTGAAGCTCCCTGCAGTCCCGCTGAAAGCGGGACAGAGAATCTCCCAAATGTAAGGAAGTATTTATTGTAATTCGCTCGCTAACCTTGCAGCCCGTCCTCCGTCACGCCAAGGCGTGACTACGGATGGACAAGCTACGGGGAATGCGCTCACTGTGCATTTTCATTCCAATTGACTGAAATGAATGATAGACTTAGAAGGGATAATAGAGCGAATTGAAAAGGCATTTGGTTATCGCTCAAGCCACTAAGGCTTGAAGCAATCTCAATGACAAAATGATTCGGGTTCTCCACATACACACCCTGCCCATTATAAGCGGATCTGGAATCAACACCTTCCTCAGCATGAGAGGAATGGACAAAAACGTCTATGAGGTGGAATTAGCATGTGCCCCTGGAGGGCGGCTTATTCAACTCGTCGAGAATAACCACATGAAGGTTTGGCCATTTAAACACCTGGTCCAGCCCGTTTCCCCACTGCAAGACACACTGGCCCTTCTCGACCTGACTTTCTTCCTAAAGAGAAACCCATATCATATCGTTCATACCCATAATTCAAAAAGTGGATTCTTGGGTCGTTTGGCTGCTACGTTGGCTGGTATCCCTGTGATCGTTCATACGGTTCACGGTTTTGCCTTTCACGATCAGGAACCTCTCTGGCGACAAAGCCTCTTCCGAAACCTGGAGCGCATGGGCTCCCATTGGTGCGACAAAATGATTTTTATTTCCCAGCCCCTTATTGACTGGGCATTAAGAGAAAAGATTACAAACAGAGAAAAGATTGAAAAGATATACAGCGGCATCCAATTGGATCGATTCCGTCCTGTAGCGGCGGATGTCAAAATGAAAAATAGAGAGAAATGGAATCTGAAAGAGGAAGATCTGGTCATTGGAATCGTCTCCAAACTATGGGAAGGGAAAGGGCACATTACCCTGATAGAAGCATTTATGGCACTGAAGCAACGACTCCATAATGTGAAACTTGTCATCGTAGGCGAGGGAGACCTGTATGGGGAGTTACAAAGGTCTGTAGATAAAAATGAGCTTTCTGACTCTGTTCTTTTTACTGGTTTTCAGATGGATGTCTCCGAAATCGTTTCCACCTTTGATGTCGCTGTTTTACCTTCTTTTTTCGAGGGGATGGGAAGAGTATTGCTGGAGGCCATGGCCATGGAAAAACCGGTCGTAGCCAGTCGTGTGGGGGGTATTCCGGATCTGGTTAAACACCAACTCAATGGCCTATTGGTGGAACCCGGAGATGTGATAGGATTGACTAACGCTCTGGAACAGATTCTCAGTGATAGCGTACTTTCCAGTAAAATGGGAAAAGAGGGACGGAAAAGGATCCAGGAACAGTTCAGCGCTGATATCATGGTAAAGTCTATCGACAGAGTATATCAGAAACTTTTGACCAGGAAGGAGGTTGCTATTGAAAACTAAGATAATTTGGCATACATTCATAGGTATCTGCCTCTGTTTTTTCCTCTGCCCGTGGATCAGAAGACTCTTTTTCAATGGAGGGCTTAGATGGCAATACCTTCTTTTTCTCTCCTTCCTTTTTGCCTATTTCCTGACCCCCTTCTGTCGACAACTCGCCCTTCGATTCAACATTCTGGATAATCCTGACTGGCGAAAGATACATGATCGACCCACTCCTCTCCTTGGCGGGCTAGCCGTCTACCTGGGTTTCTCCGTATCCCTTTTGGTGAATGGTGTCTTTCTTCCAGACATGAAGATCCTTTTGTTTGGAGCAACCCTCATCTTTCTTATGGGGCTATGGGATGATATTCGCCCCGTTTCCGCTACTCTGAAGCTTATTCTGCAGATATTGATTTCTCTTTTGGTTATCGTGTGGGGAGAAATCCACATCACATTGTTCTATGGCAAACCTTGGGCCCCTGTTATCAATATTCCTCTAACCGTGCTGTGGATTGTGGGTTTAACCAATGCCTTGAACTTCTTTGATGGAATAGACGGATTGGCATCCGGCATATCTGTAGTCATTGCCCTGTTCCTAGGCCTCATCGCTTTTAAGACTGATCAACCTGCCTTGGGCTGGGTCGCTGTCACCCTCTTGGGGGCAAGCGCCGGGTTCATACCCTATAATTTCAGAATAAGGGGATCAGCCCTGCTTTTTCTGGGAGATGCGGGAAGTACATTCCTAGGTTTTTCCCTGGCCGTTTTGGCCATATCAGGAGAATGGTCCGACACAAGTCATTTCGTTTCTTTCACAGCCCCTATCCTCATCTTCAGCATCCTCATCTTTGATATGGTCTATGTTAATTTTTCACGGATTATAAATCGGAAGGCCGAAAACCTTTTGGGGCTATTGACATGCGTCAACAAGGATCACCTACATCATCGGCTTCTCTTCTTGGGATTTACCCGAAAGGAAACGGTGTTCGTCATTCTTACGATGTCGACATGTCTAGGGTTTAGTGCCTTGATTGTCATGAATCAGAAAATCCTTGAAGCCGTGCTTGGTCTGTTCCAAGCCATTCTTATCATCATCCTTATTGTCAGTCTAATGCTTAAAGGAAGGGATAGGATTCCTCCGGAAGGTGATAGACGGCTTCGAAGCAGGCGTCGCGCGGACCGGATGTAACATGCTAAGGCGAGTCTATAGGTTGAAGTACTCCTTGATATTTGCTGTCATCACCCACTCTCTGCGGTCCAGCAAATCGGATCTCAGTCTCATGATCCTCTCGTTTGACTGATCCAGTCTCTGAGACGAAATCTCTCCTTGAAGAAGTCTTCCTCGTAAGAGTTCAATCCCTTCCAGAACTCTCCTTTGATCTTCGCAGATAAGCAATATATCGGCGCCGGCCTCGAAAGCATTGGCCGCTCCTTCCGCAATACCCCAGTGTTTGGCTATGGCCCCCATTTCCAGGTCATCTGTAATAATCAGTCCTTCAAAACCCATTTTCTCTCTCAATAGTTGGGTCAATATGGCAGGTGAAAGAGTAGCGGGTCGCTCCGGATCCAGGGCAGGATAAATGGCATGGGAGGTCATGATTCCTGAAACGCCAACGTTTATGGCAACCTGGAACGGAGGAAGATTGACCTGTTCCATCTCCTTCATATCTATCTCTATTCTGGGCAGATCAAAATGCGGATCAACGCTGCTGCGTCCCAGGCCCGGAAAATGTTTGGCCACTGCCAGAATACCGTGCTCTTGAAGAGATCTCACAACGGTCTTTCCGAGTCTGGATACCTTCTTGACATCTTCCCCAAAGGTTCGTCCTTGAAGGTGTTTTTCCGGTTCACCCCGTTGTACATCCAGCACCGGGGCAAAATTCATATTGAGACCGACCAATTTCAGTTCTTTTGCCGTAACTCTGCCGAATTCCATTGCCTTTTCTATTGGCTTTGTGTCTTGTCCCATGACCGTATTCCCTGGGAATTGCGTAAAAGGCTCCTTCAACCTGGACACTCTGCCCCCTTCTTGATCTATAGCCAGGATGAGGGGTATGCCGTGGAACTCCATGGCCGTGTCCTGGAGATCCTGGCAGAGGGTTGTCAGCTGAATGGGTCCCTCAATATTTCGGGAGAAAAGGACCACTCCGCCCACATTGTAATCACGGATCAGGTCTCTCGTATCCTCGTCCATTTGAGGGCCCGGCATACCCACCATAAAAAGCTGTCCGACTCTTGGGTTGACTTCAGAAAGATCAAGAGTTGTGTTCAACGAACTCTCCTCCGAGTTCAAGAAAGATTCCTCTTTTTTCAATTACCTATCATAGTGATTCCCAACAGATGAATGCAATTAAAAACATTCCTCAAATGAATAATAAAGGGCCGACTCTCTTGATCGATTTCGTGGTGAAAGATTGCAGGAAAGTGGAGTAATATGACATAATATTATTATTTCTTCCCATCAATCGTGTTAAAGAGAAGGATCTCTATGAACGGATTTTGTCATGAAAGCCATGATTCTTGCTGCCGGTCTTGGAACACGTCTGAGACCTCTAACTGACAAAAAACCAAAAGCTCTCGTTCCCGTAGTCAATAGACCTATGATTGAAAGGGTCATTGAGTATCTTAAGGGATACGGAATAGAAGGTATCGTTGTGAACACCCATCATCATTACAATCAAATCGTGGACTATATGGATGCTGGCAAGCCCTTTGGCATCAAGATTGATGTTCTAGTGGAACCAGAGATTCTCGGCACGGGCGGCGCGATCAAGAATACGGAAGGGTTCTGGGACGATGAACCATTCATTGTCTTCAATAGCGATGTCCTGACAAATATCGATTTGGGCCCAGCATATGAAGCGCATAGGGAATCAAAGGGACTGGTGACGCTGATCCTGCATGATCGCGAGCCTTATAATCAGATTAGTATAGACTATTCAGGGAGGATCACCGATATAGCTCCGGGTAATGCCCCGGGGCGTCTGGCCTTTACAGGGATCCACATCATAAGCCCGGAATTTCTAACCCATATCCCCGATAAAGGTTTTTCCAATATCATCGATTGCTACCTTACCTTGATCCACTCAGGAAAGGATATTAAATATTATATCACAGAAGGGTATTATTGGAGTGACATAGGAACCGTGGACAGCTATAAACGGGTCAACAAGGATTTACTGGATCAAACAGGATTTTCCATAGCCCCTGAGTGTCAAATCGCCCCTTCCGCCACGCTCAGAGATTGGGCCGTAATAGGAGAAAGGGCAACTCTGGAAGAAAGCGTGGAAATCAGAGGCTCAATCCTCTGGGATGGGATTAGGGTTAAGCAAGGTATAAAAATTGTGGACAGTATTGTGACATCGGATAGGACTGTGGATAGAGATCTTTTCCAAGAAGTATATTGATATGATCATTCCTAATCCTGAACTTCAAGCATTTTTCTCTGGCTTTATTAGAGATATCGGATTTCCAGCTGACAACATCGAACTCAACTCCATTCCGAGCGACGGTTCACAAAGGCTTTTCTGGCGCATTTCGCTCGATCAGCATGACGTCAGTTTCATCGGGATGGAAAATCCTCCACGAGACGACTACTCGAAGCGAGAGAATTTCGCTTTTCTGATGATTGGGAGGCACCTTTTCGAAAATGGACTCCCGATACCCGAAATACATCACGTTGATTTGGACAAAGGCCGTTTTATTCTGGAGGATTTTGGAGATACCAATCTACAGACTGCCGCTTTGACACCTGAAACAAGAGATTCACTCTATGAAGATGTCGTAGAGATTCTATTCCAACTCCAGACTTCAGGAGTCAAAAAATTTGATACGGCGTGGTGCTGTCAGACGAAGAGGTATGACCAGGGAGTGATGCGTCGCTATGAATCGGATTACTTTACTGATGCCTTTCTGCACAAATACCTTGGTCTAAAAATAAATTGGCCTGAACTTAAAGAACCTTTTGATCATCTGGCTGAAACGGCTTCCAATGCTGAAAGTCATTTCTTTCTGCATCGCGATTTTCAATCAAGGAACATCATGGTAACCCAGGACAATAAAATCGGGATCATTGATTGGCAGGGAGGGCGTCTTGGGCCCCTTGAATATGATCTGGCATCTCTTGTTATCGATCCTTACACTCAGCTTTCCATAAACGAAATGGATCAAGTATACCATCACTATTTGTTTCGCCTCAATGAACAAAGCCCCGGATCTGTTGATCACTTCAAGAGATTTTACCCTTATCTGGCTATTCAAAGAAATCTGCAAATCTTAGGAGCCTTTTCTTATCTTAGCAAAGTGCAACATAAGCCCTTCTTCGAGACATATATACCTCCAGCGTTGAGATCCCTTCGATACCTCCTTGATGATCTCAATGACCCAGAACTCTCCCCTCTGGGGGATATTCTTAATGAAGTCCCTTCACTTGATTAGTTCATGAGGCTTTCCAAAAACCCGACTAATCTCCCTGAGAGAGACGAATGGGCAATGAAGAAAAGCCACTCCCCTTAAGAAAGCGTCACTATGCTAAAAGGCCTCTCTGTTGTGCAAAGTACCCGTGTTTACAATAACATACATAAAAACGACATGGGATAGATCTCTGCTGTGGGACAGTGACATTGCGTGCACCCATGTATACAAAAACAAACCTACAATATGGTCTCACAAACGGCCATGAATCCTTATATTAAAATAATTAATCAAAATATATTTTAATATAACTAATAAGAATGTATCCGTAAGCTTGTGGCATAAGTATTGCTGTGAACACGTAATAGTAAATAAATTAACACATATCTCGAAACGGCAAACCCGTCTAAAGGCGGGGACGCAAAGCCACGGGTCTAAAGCTGAGAAGCTATGATGGCCGGGCTACCGAAGGATAGT
>JAFGFY010000028.1 GCA_016930795.1 Deltaproteobacteria bacterium | reverse complement strand
CACCTTCTCAAAGAAACGCTCATTGCTGAGGGCCCGGACGTCTGAGCCTGAGAGGTCCTCACAGGCGGACTTGAGCCCGGAGCGTTCCACACAGAGTTCGCTCCGACGCAGGGGATTGTCCAGGATCAGCACCGATGAGGCCCCGGCTTCCCGGCACATGGCCGCCAATTCCCGCACGACCTGCGGATGGGTTGTCGTGCCCATCTCAGGGGGATTGGGAAAGCTCATATTGGGCTTGATCACCACCTTTGCGCCTTTCTTCACAAAACGCCCCATGCCGCCGAGGGGCCCGACCGCCGCTCGGGTCGCCGGACCAGGAAGTCCCTCGGCGATAACGATATCCGGCATCTGCCCTGCCGTGGACCATCTTGGAAATATCTCCGGAAGAAGCAGACCGGTGGCTGCACAACCGGTGTATCGTGCGGTCTTTTGGAGAAATTCTCTCCGGTCTATCGATCGAATTTTCATCCGTATACTCCTGTGTGGTTAAGAAAAAAATTCTCGGCTGCGCATGTGCGGAGGATCCTAGGGCCGAAAGGGATGCAAGGCGGGAGAGAGAATCTCAGAAGGAGAGGGGCTGGAATGATTTTTGACGTTCGAAAATCAGCAGGTTCGGGGATGCCGGATGGCAAGGGGATGCCCGTAAGGACCATGGGTATCCCCTTACCGTCACCACAGTCATCAAATGAGTTTGCAGACCTCTTCCAGGGCTGCGGCCATGGCCTCGTCCTCCTTGCGGATATCCTCAAGGGTTTTGGGCTTGACGGACGACGGCCTCTCCTCCAGACCGTATTTCCATTTCAGGAACTGCTCCCCCGTGGTGGGATAGATCGCCGCAATCAACAGATCAAAATCGTCCTTGCTTAGATCCTTGACCTTTTCCCGGACACTATCCAGCTCGGGTTTCAGATAATCCGCCGCTCGTCCCGTCACCGGGGTCTCACCACGCTTGTATCCCTTCAGTACGGTCTTCTGAACCTCCGGGTCAACAGGGGTGGGCGTCTTGCCATAGAGACCAAAGACCAGATCCTTGACCTCATTGGTCACCATCTTGTACTTCCCAAAGAGCACGTTCAGCACCGCCTGAACCCCCACGATCTGGGACGTGGGCGTGACCAGCGGCGGTGTCCCCAGTTCCCGGCGCGTCACCGCCACTTCCCGGTACACCTCATCCAGCCGATGAAGGGCCTTGGCCTCCTTGAGCTGGCTGACCAGGTTTGAGATCATCCCTCCCGGAACCTGATGGAGCAGCACCCCCGTGTCGATCACCGACATCTTGTGCTTGGCCAGGTAATCCCGGTACTTGGGTGCCACGGTCTCCAGGTAGTCCCCAAGCGGCAGCAAACTGCGCAGCCTGAATCCCGTATCCCTGTCCGTTTGGTAAAGGGCCGCGACAATGGGTTCCACCGCAGGCTGGGACGTCCTCAGGGCGAAGGGCGCAAGACAGGTGTCCACAATATCCACCCCTGCCTTGATCGCCTCCAGATACACCATGGAGGCCATCCCGCTCGTGTAGTGGGTGTGGAGATGTATGGGGATTGTGATTTCCTTCTTGAAGGCCGTAATGATCCTGGCGATATCAAAGGGGGCCATGATGCCCGCCATGTCCTTCAGGCACAGACTGTCCGCCCCCATGTCCTGAATCTCCTTGGCCTTCTTCACATAGTAATCCAGGTTGAACACATCCCCGCCCATGTGGCGCTCGGTCAGACTGTAACAGATCGTCCCTTGAAAGTGCTTGCCGTTGGCCTTTATCCGTTCCACTACCGTCTGAAAGTTCCTGAAATCGTTCAGGGCGTCAAAGACCCGGAAGATGTCCATTCCCGCCTCACAGGTCTTGTCCACGAACAACCTCGCCACGTCATCGGCGTAGTTGCGGTAGCCGACCAGATTCTGCCCCCTGAGCAACATGGAAAAGGGTGTCTTTTTGATATATTGTTTCAGGGTCCGGATGCGTTCAAAGGGGTCCTCTCCCAGAAATCGGTGCATCGTGTCAAAGGTCGCACCGCCCCAGACCTCCATGGCCCAGAATCCGATCTCGTCCATGTTCTCGGCAATGGGCAGCATGTCCTCTGTTCTCATCCTCGTAGCCAGGGTGGACTGATGTCCATCCCGAAATGTGTTGTCCTGGATCTTCAGCGGGTTCTTTTCACCGCCTTGAAGAAATTGTTTCATTGTAAAAACCTCCCTTCTTTATCTAGAATATCAGCACACCGGTACTGTTTTATCAGGCAATTCAGTGTCCTGCTGTGTATAAGTCCTATGGTCTCTTATTGCCTTGGTATCGAGAAGATCCTCAATTTCCGATGATAACGCGTATCGATAAAAAGGCTTGAACTGAGACCTGCCTGCGTGGGATTTAGAAAAACAGGCATTGAGGTTGAACCGAGAGGAATTAAGGCATGGATCACCAGCAAAGATCCTCGTGATCCTGCCTATGGCACTAAGAGCGTTCTGAGGACGTCCTGCTTCCCCACAATGCCGATCAGCTTCCCCTTCTCTACGACGGGAAGGGTATGATAGTTCTTTTCCACCATGACAGTGGCAATCTCTTCGATGCCGGCATCGGGGTCCACGGTCACGGGGTTTGGGGTCATGGCTTCGGCTACGGTCGTGGCCGCAATTTTTTGAACTTCCCTCTCAAGGTGTTTCATGGATTTTAGAGGGAAAAAGCCGTCAAGCAGCGTAAAGAGCGACGGAATGGGAAGCCTTTTCTGCTGACTGATTAGATCACTCTGGCAAAGGATCCCCACAAGTTTGCCCGATTCATCGACCACAGGCGCTCCATTGATAGCGTTTTCCATAAGGACCTTTGCGGCCTGGGTGATTTCTGTTTCAGGACTCAGTGTGATCAGGTTCTTTGTCATGATGTCTCTGACCCTGGTCATATCCTATCCCTTATACCCTCCATGATAACCGGTGAATACCAACGGTATAATTGCCTCAGACTTCGTAACCCCTCTGTTATTATCATAGGGGAAAAGAATTTATCGGTCAAACGATAGTGGGCGAAGGAATGAAAAGTGAAATTAGGGTGACCAGGGACCCATCAAATTTGCTGCCCACTTTTCCCGAAACCTTGCCGTCCCCATCGAGAAGAGCGATCACAAAGCCGCTAGTCAAGAAATTTTTCCACCTTGGCGCTTTCCTTGACCTGCTCAAGATACGCGTGTATTTCTTTCTGAAGCTTCTCTTGCCCCAGGAATTGCATAAGTCGGTCTTTACTCTCTTCATACTGTACGAGGGTCTCCGGTTTCCTATCGGTGACCTTGATCAGGTGGTATCCAAATCGGGTCTCCACGATACCGCTTACCTCCCCATTTTTCAGGGAAAATGCCGCATCTTCGAAGGGTCTCACCATCTGACCCCGCCCGAAAAAACTGAGATCACCGTTTTGGCTGCTACTGGGACATTCTGACAGTTCTTTGGCCAGGGTGCCGAAATCTTCTCCCTTTATGAGTCTTGCCTGGGTGTCTTCTATCTTCTTTTTTGCAGCCGTGCGTTGCTCCTCAGCGGCACCCTGGTCGACCTTGACCAGAATGTGACTTGCCCGCACCTGTTCGGGGCGTTTAAACATGTCTGGATGGGTATCGTAAAAACCTCTGGCCTCTTCGTCCGATATCGTCGCCTTCGGTTTGAATTCCTGGTCGATGAATTCCTTGATGACGAGTCCTTTTTCGATGGTGGCTTTCAAAGAGGGCTCATCAAGTTTCAGTCTTGTCAAGGAATCCTGGTACCCCTGAACATCGGGAAACCGTTTTTTAAAGGTCGACAACTGGTTGTTCACTTCGTCCTCGCCGACCTTTATCCCCTTTTTTCGGCTTTCCTGATAGAGCAACTCCCGGTCAATCAGTCCATCGAGAACCCTGCCCTGCAAATCGGAAAGTTGAGCATCCGTCAGTTTTCCTCCTCCTGCGATGATTTGCCGCTGTGCCTGGCCCATCTCACGATTGAGGTCATCTCTGGTGATGACATGGCCGTTCACCGAGGCGATGTTATCTTCTTCCTGCCCCTTTCCTTGGGCAAGCACTACACAACCCATTGAGATCAAAGCTGAAGCGGCCAAGAATACGACCAGCCGTCTTCCAAATGTTTTACCCATCAGAGTCTCCTTTCCCGATAATCTGGTGCACCTCTCTCCCGTTCTACCCAAGTCTGAACAAGCGGGCGGGGCGCAGTGGCTCAATGCCGGAGCCGTTTTCCTTTAGATGCGTCTCAGCCCAACGCCCCTTACCGTGATGGTCGGGACAGAACTTTCAGGATGACTGTGGATTACCCCCGCAAGAGACTGCAGGGCATTCCGGGAAGAGTGCAAAAGAAAAGCCCTACAAGGGCTTTTAAGACGCTTGATTTTGGGTCGATATTTTTCTTGACTGCCTGGGATCCCCCAAGGATCTAAACGCCCTCTACGTTACTTCTAACATTTATACCACGTCTACGGAAAAGGAATCAAGCTATAAAAAAAATTCCTTCGTGTAAGGTCGCCGTTGCAAGGGTGCTGCAGCCTGACCGTCATGACACCTTGTGGGTAGGTCTCACCCTACCCCTGTCAAAATTCGGATCACTTTCCGATCTTAAGTCCCTTGAAAAGCCCCTCGATCGCTTCTTTGGGAGATTTGGCATCCCCTCCGTCTTGGGTGTCATCCTTCTGAAGCATCTTTTTGATATCATCAAGCTGTGGTATTCCACCTTCGAGCTGCTGCTTCAACATGCCCTTAAGGTCCGGGTCGAACTTGGGTGAGGCAAAGGTCCCACGGACAAGGACCGGCACAAGGACCCCACTCCTATCCTTCGTGTCCCCCTGGCCCTTCAGCGTAGCCACGAATCTGGGCTCAATGCGGAAATCCAGGGTCTCCCGGACCAGATCCGCCTTTCCCGCGGCAGCAACCCGAAGAAGCGGGGACGTCAGTCGGGTATCGGGGGTATCCACGACGCCGCCGGTTATTGAAAAGGGGACGATCAATTCGGCAAAATCCGTCCGCGGTCTTTCCACAGCCCTCTCAGCCAGCCCGAAGGACGCCTTGACATTGCGAATCATCCCGTTGAGATCGATGCCTATGACGGCCCCGTTTTTAAGTTGGACACCGCCCTTTCCGTTCAAGGTCTTCTTGATCCTTTCCGCATCCTCCCCTTCCATGGTGAGGGTCACCTGGGCATCGGTTGTTCCCTCGAGAAAATCCTTTTTCATCACATCCTTGAGTAAGGGGTTGATCTTGAGACCCTTGCCTTCGAGATTCACGCTCATCCTGGGAACCTCTTCGCGTACATCCAGGGCCGCCTTTGTCAGAAGATCGCCATCATAGGCCTTGAAGGAAAAGGGATTTATGTCAAAGAGTCCGTTACGCCCCGTGATCTTGAACAGGACATCCTGGAGTCCCGCACCCTGGATCTTCATTTCACCTAAGCGAATCTCGGCGTCCAGGACAAGGCTGCGCAGGGGGGCATAATCCGTCTTCTTCTTTGGGGAACCGGTGCTCGCCTCGGGTTCGGCCGCTTTTTTTCCACTGGAAGGCGGCAGGTATCGGTCCATATCGATTCTGTCCAGGGACATTTCAACTTTCAGATCAGGCCTGGAAAAATCCTTGGCCTGGCCCGAAAAGGTGGCTTTTGAAGCATCTAGATCAAGGGTGCCGTTGGAGATCGAGACCTTTTGAGGATCTCCCTTCAGATTACATTTTAGGGCCAGTCGGCTCAGGGCCTGGGGATCCCTGGTGTCGACCGGCAAGGCCTGACCCATAGACTCCAGGAGTTTTCTCGGTGAAAAGGATTCCACCTGCAGGGCCAAATCGAACTGCGGCCTGGTCGATGGATCGGTGATTTGACCTTTTATGCTCAGGTTCAGCTCATCCAGCGCCCTGAGGAGGAAATCCAGTGGGAGGACTCCCTTGCCGGGTTCCTCCCCCAGCGGTCCGATCTGTCCTTTCAGGGACAGAGGTCTTTGGTCGTACTTGCCTGAAAAATCCACCTGAATCGGCCGTTCAAAAGAGACGTCCCTTAGTTCAAGATTGATGTCTTTGATGTCCCAGCGGCCTCCCCCGGCATGATCGATCCAGAGGACTTGACCATCCCTTACGGCGCATTCACCCACCGCAAGCCCCTTTATCGGCAGACCTCGGTCCGGTTCCTCCCCTCCTTTCTTGCGTGACTTCTCCGTGGCCCCTTTGAGCCCTTCCTTGGAAGGACCGCCCAACCCCTCCCAATTGGTCCGTCCGTCCCTTTTTTTCTCCAGAAATATCCTCGGGCCTTCGAGAAGGAAACGTTTGACCTGCAGATCCCTGGATAGGAGAGGAAGAAATTTGACCTGGATATCAAAGGATTTTATGAAAATGAAATCCTTTTCTTCGAATCCTTCCGGGTTTCCCAGATGAAGATCGGAAAATGCCAGCCCCGCCAAAGGGAAGAGAGAGAGCTTGAGATCGCCCCCGATGGCAAAGGACCTCCCGGTTGCCTCGGCCACCTGTTCCTCAATCCGGGGTTTGTATTTTTGAACATCAATGAACATGGGAGCGATGAGGAGAAAAAGGATCATGAGGAGGATAAGCCCTCCAATAATAATTCCCATCCATTTTAAGGTCTTGCCCATGGTTCACCTCCACAAGCCCATAATATCTTGTATCAGATCATCCCTGTCCAAAATGAAATGAGCCGCTCCAAGCAGGGACCGGGATGTTCTCTTCGCTACGCTCCCTCCACCATCCGTGGCGACCGTCTCACTCACGGATTTTTTCCGAAGACCTCTTTGAGGAGATCAGTCACGCGTGCCGCTGGATTCCGGCGAATCTTTCGCTCTTCCTCTTGGAGCATCAAAAAAAGGCCGTCAAGGGCCCCTTCCGTCACATATTGATCCAGGTCTAGGCCCAACCCACTCCCAAAGGGCAGTCCCCGGACCTTCATTTCCAGGTCCTGATACAGCCGGGTTACACCCACACCGGACATGGCGCTGTGTACCAGAGGCTTGAAGGACTGTGCAAGCCGATCCCAGGTGTTTTCCCTGAAATAGAGCGTGGCTTCGTTGTCCCGCCCCTTGAGGATCTTCCCGGCATCCTCGAAGCTCATTCCCCGGATGGTATCCAAAAAAAGGCCCTTGGCCTCGGGTGCCGCCTTTTCTGCGGCCCGGTTCATGCTTTCCTCAAAGGCATCCACTTGGGATCCATACCCGATGCCCCTGAGTACCTTTTCCACCTTCTGAACGGGTCCCGGCAGAGGGATCCTGATGGTGGGATTCCTGTAATACCCGTCCACCTTGGATACGATGTCTACGGCGTTGTTACTGCCGATTTCCAGGGCCTCTTTCAGACCCTGTACGATTTTGTCCTCTGAGGGTCCTTCTCCACCGCTTTGCAGGGCCTTCCCCGCCCCCTTCAACAGATCGCTTAAGCCGGCGAAAAGCGGCGTGCTGCACAAGAGACAGGCCCCGAAAAATGCACACACAAAGCTGATTTTCAAGAGCTTCATCATGGTACTCCCTCTTTTCATGAGGATGAAGAGTGCACATCTGGAGGTATCAGCCCGGAAAGGACTATTCCCTCATCTCTTTGACCGTATGAACCACCCTCTGGGGGAACGGGATTTCAATGCCGTTTGCATCAAAGGACTCCTTGACGGCCCGGGTGAGATCAAATTTTACGGGCCAGTAATTCTCTTTTTTTACCCATGGGCGAACCACTAAATTTACACTGGAATCAGCCAGTTCCGATACCGCAATCATCGGCGGGGGGTCTGCAAGGATCCGCGTTTCCTTTTTCATCAGGTCCGACAACACCTCAACGGCCTT
>JAFGFY010000207.1 GCA_016930795.1 Deltaproteobacteria bacterium | reverse complement strand
ATCGTCCTAAACTGGTTTGAAGAACTGAAGGAACGGGTTCCGGTGGATTGAGTACAGTTAATGCATCAATGAACTAAATTGTAGACTTGATATGGGAATCCTAAAAAAATCCGGTGACACAAAAGTAGCGAATACAATACGGAAGTATTTACAGATCAATTAAACTCAGCTAAAATGGCTTATGTCAGAATATAAATATATTTCATATTTTGAAAATGAGGTGCTTCGAAAAAGACCATACTTAAAGAAGGAATGGTGTATCAAGGTTATAGAAAATCCTATTAGATTTGAGCGTCAAGAACATAACCGTTTTTGATTTTGGGGAAGAATTGAAGAAATGAGTGGGAGGATTTTAAGAGAGATAACGTTTGATGATAAAAAAACCATCCATAATGCCTTCCCTGATAGGAGCTTTAAACCATGAAATTGAATTATTACCCAGAAACTGACTCACTTTATATTGATTTATTATCAAAACCAAGCAAGGAAAGCGTAGAGATTTCGGAAGGTATTGTTTTAGATTATGACAATGATCGGCATATTACCGGGATTGATATTGATAATGCTTCTCATAAAATTGAACTCAGTGAAATTATCCTGAACAGAGTTCCTTCGCAATTACAATCAATAAGTGCTTAACAATCGCCAATCCTTTCCCTAATACCCGGATTCCGTCTCATAACCCAGGGTTCCCATAGGCCAATCCAGACTAGTCCCCCAAACGGAAAATCGGTGAGATTTCAGGAAAGAAATTTGGAAAATGTAGCCCAAATGTAGCACAGTTGCGATTTTTTAGTTGTAAGTGATGGATTTTACTAAGGGGGGCGGGAGGAGTCGAACCCCCGCCTTACCCTGGAATCAATGAGAAGATATGGGACCGAGATCACCTGCACCTCTGAGTTCCAAATCAATCTGGAGTATCTGGGTAGCCTGAATCAAAGAATGGTCTTTGGCGCGGCTTCAGTGAGGCAATTTCTATTTGAGATCAGTCAGTTACCTTCAGTCTAGAGGGTACGTTACAAGGAAAAAAGAGTTGATGTTTTGTCTGAAACATGAAATCATTGGGATTGAATAGAAAACAGCTTAAAGTCCTTAATCTTCAATGATCAAGCTTTCAGAAAAGTGAGAAAGACGATCCTACGGTCAATTCCTTATCAAAATCTAGGAGGTAAGCCCGTGGTTGCCGCGATCGAAAGGAGAAAAGAACCAAGGATCGATGTCAGATGGCCCGTTGCCGTGATGTCCGATCAGGGGACTATAAAAGGAGAAACAAGAGACATATCGTCAGAGGGCGTGGCCATCTTCTGCGATGAACCCTTACGATTGGACGCATCCTACCATATCGCGGTCACACTCCCCAAACACGAAACGCTGGACATCACCGGTAGGGTGACCTGGTCAGATCTATATGGCATGGAGAACGGTGATACTGCCGTGGGCATGGGGATTTGCTTTGTGGAGCTTTCCGGAGAGAACCGGGTTTTTCTGAACCAAATCATCTCTGCTCATCTCAGCCAATGAGAGGAAAGTGTGAAGCTACAGCGTGTATTCGCATGACTCGATGATTGAAAAAATCGGGTGTTATCTCTTTAAAACCAAATGGGAGATTGGCGGCTATGAATGATACGGATTTCCTGTCCAGGGTTTCTCTTTTTTCCCTTATAAAAAAGCCGGATTTGGAACGGATTGCTAGACTGACCAACCGTCACACATTCGATCCTGGTGATGTGATCATCAAGGAGGGCGAACCGGACAACCGGCTCTTCATCGTCGTTAGTGGCGAAGTGGAAGTGATAAAAGAGATGGGAGAGAAAAAGGAAAGGCGGCTGGGAGTCCTCGGCCCTCTGAGCTATTTTGGGGAGATGGCGCTGGTTGATGACCTGGTTCGATCGGCGAGTGTCGTTGCCAAGGAGAGGACCGAAGCCCTCTCTTTGCATCAAGAGACGTTCCGCAAGGAGGTTGAGAGATCCCCATCCATTGCCTTCGAACTCCTTCACTTACTGAGTCGACGTATCCGCGCGCTTGAGAAAAGCACGGTCAATATCCTCGGAGATTTTTTACCGAGTTGCGCCAATTGCAGAAAGATCCGAGACAAAGACGGATCCTGGACTTCTTTAGAAAAATACGTCTCCAATCATTGTGAGACTGAGTTCAGCCACAGCCTCTGTCCAGAGTGCGCGGAGAGGCTATATCCCCAGTTCTATGAAAAGGAGTAACTCTAAAACCTTCTTTTTAATGTTGTTGCTCAAGCAACAACGCTATACTTCATCCCCTCCCGTTATGTGCGAATCAGCTACCTAGTGTCCATCCAGAAACGAGAATTTTTAGTCAAGGTCAAGGAACGCGAGGACTGTAACCACAGGAATACATGAGAGTATTTCGAGGATTACAATCTGAAGCGTGACACAGAGATTGGCTAAAAGGGCCGTTTATGGATGGACACTACCTAACAGATCCTGGAACGCTTCCCCAATATCCGTGAAACGAAAACGGAACCCCATGTCCAATAATTTTTTGGGTAAGACGTTTTGACCCTCCAAAAACAGGGACGCGAATTCACCCATAACGATCTTGGCGAGAAAACTTGGTATGGCCGGCATGAATACAGGTTTTCCCAGGGCCTTGGCCAATGCGGTTGTCATGTCTTTGTTCCGAACAGGCGCGGGGGCCGTACAATTTATCGGGCCTGAGACGCCATTCCTCTCTATGACATATTCATAAATCCGGGCAAGATCTTCCTCATGAATCCATGAGAAGTACTGCTCTCCCTTGCCCAAAGGGCTTCCTAGAAACCACTTGAAAAACCGGGCCATGAGCTTCAAAGCGCCCCCATGTCTACCAAGCACGACGCCGGAACGAAATAGAGTGACTTTCGCGCCAGACTCTTCGGCTTTGAGCGCGGCTGACTCCCATTCTCGTGACACTTCAGCCAGAAACCCCTCGCCGGAAGGAGTCTCTTCATCCAGGGCCTCGGCCCCATGAAATCCATAGTAACCCACCGCGGAGGTGCTGAGAAAAAGTGTTTCACGCCCTTCGCGGCCGGTCAGGGCTGCCACGAGATGGTTGGTGGTTCGAATTCTACTCTCAAGAATATCGGTTTTGACCGAATCCGTCCAACGTTTGAAAATGGAGGCTCCCGCAAGATTGATGATTATGTCGTGGTCAGATACGTTTTTCTGCCACGGTCCTTGTTTTGTCGGATCCCCTTCTACATATGATGCCCCTTGCGGCAACGGCCTTTTCTCAGGGATGGATCGTGTCAGGACACTCACTTGATGTCCCTTGTGAGTAAGCCTTTGTGTGAGGGTGGTTCCGACAAACCCTGTTCCGCCGGTCATAAAGATCTTCATGGTCATTTCCTGCTTAATGTGTTCAGAACCTGTTTTGCCAAGTCTCTTACCTCGGCATCAGCCGACTGCGTATAATGGGACAGATAGGGAGCGGCATCCTGAACCAGATGAGGTCTGACTTCGGAAAGTCTATTAATTCCCCATAGAAGTCCCCGCTGCAAGGCCTCAAGTTCCAGATAGTTGCCGTCTTCCCTTGCATAGGAGAGGAGGACATGGGCATATTCCTCGGCCAACCCTTCATGAATGGCCAGGATTTCCCCCATGGCTTCGGGGGACCCCCATCCAATGCCTCCGGACTCATCGTTGAGGTTCCACATGAAACGGCGCATAATGACTCGGGCCGATTCCATATCCGCATCGGCCATTCCAGAAACAATCACCCCCATTGCCCTGACCGCAGCCCATTTTATATCTTGATCCGTGTCTTGAAGGAAAGAGAAGAGGGGGTTGATAATTTTCTGAGGAGGGAATCTCTGTAGTTCCTGAATGGCTTGATCGACGTCCAGAGACTTCAGTAAACCGCGAACCTTCTTTTTCAGAGCCTTGCTCATCATTCTGTCTTTTCCCATGAAATGCGATCAACCGGGCACATAGACATGGCCTCCTCAATATCGACTTCAGGATAATCGGAAAGGTCTGCTATCTCGATGAGGCCTGTCTCCTAATTCTTTTTGAAGACCGAGGGACAGAGTTCCAGACAGGATTCGCAGTCCGTACATTCACTGATGTCAATGTGAGGAATCTTTTTCATTCAGGAGGCAGGTGCTGCGCAATCGTCCGGCCAAACTCCCGGCAGGCCTCCAAATCTTCTGAATCCGGCACGTACTGGACCTTCATTCCCGGATCGATCACCTTGAATTTCATGGCCTCCAGCTCTTTGCTGATCAGCTGGATTGACTCACCGCTCCAGCCATAGGAGCCAAAGGCGGCGCCGATCTTGTCTTTGGGCTTGAGACCCTTCATATAGGTTAGAAAATCACTGACCGTGGGGAAGAGACCATTATTTAGGGTGGGAGATCCGACGATAATAGCCGCGGCATCCAGGACTTCGGTCATGACGTCGCTTCGGTGCCAGGATCTCAGGTGCATGGGAGTGGCCTTCACCCCCTTCTCATAAAGACCTTCCGCGACGGCATCGGCCATGGCTTCGGTGCTGTGCCACATGGTGTCATAGATGATCAGGGCCTTTCTCTTTGGTTTCTGCTGAGACCATTCCACATAGGCATGAATGATCTTCATGGGGTCTTCCCGCCAGATGATCCCGTGGTCCGGGCATATCATGTCTATTTCCAACCCCATTTCAGTCACCTGATCCACCAACTTGAGGATCAAAGGCGCGTAAGGGAGAAGGATATTGGCGAAGTATTTTCTGGCATGCGGCATGATGGTATCGCCGATTTCATCGTCGAATCTTTCAAAGCTCGCATAGTGTTGTCCGAAGGCGTCACTGGATAGGAGGATCTTATCCTCTTTAAGATAGGTAAACATACTGTCGGGCCAGTGGAGCATGCGGGTCTCCAGGAAGGTCAGGGTCCTTTTCCCCAGGCTCAGCTTCCCTCCGTTTTCCACGGGTTGGTAATTCCATTTCTGAGTAAAGTGACGTGAAAGATTCTTGTGCCCCACCTTTGAACAAAACAGGGGTTTATCCTCCCCCACCTTGTGCATCACCCGTGCGAGACCACCGGAATGGTCCATTTCCGTGTGATTGCTGATCACATAGTCAATCTTCTTAGGGTCTACAATGTCACTGATGGACTGGATGAACTCATCGGCGAATTCCTTCTTCACGGTATCGACCAACGTAATCTTCTCATCCATAATTAGGTAGGCGTTGTAGGTCGACCCCTGCTTGGTGGAATATCCGTGGAAATCTCTCATATTCCAATCAATGGCCCCCACCCAGAAAAGGCCATCGGCGATCTCGATCGGTTTCATGATCTACTCCTCCCGTTGTTTGCGTGTTTCACCTCAGGGGCATGAAAAAACAAAGCAAGGAGACCTCCTTTGTCCTCTGAGAGGTCGATGAGAGGACAGAAACGTGCCCGCTGTTGAAGCAAACGCTACGGCAGGTCACAGCGACTCAGGATAACAAAGGAATCTCCGTGGTCTTGGAGTCTAGAATGAAGGCTCGCCGTATAGCGACGAGCGGTTAAAACAGTTTTTCGCGGTTTATCCTTGTTTTTCGAAATCTTCTTTACCAGCGCCGCAGACAGGACAAGTCCAGTCATCGGGCAGGTCTTCAAATGAAGTTCCAGGGGCTATGCCGTTGTCAGGATCCCCTTCGGCTGGGTCATAGATATATCCGCAAACCGTGCATTCATATTTATCCATAGTTTCTTTCTCCTCTTCTTGGTCTCCCGGAATGAAAAGATCAGTATCAGATGGCCGTTTATGTTGGACAATCCTAACATCATGTCTCAGAAGTAACTCACATCATTACATCTATGCTATAGATCCTCTTCTATTCACTCTTGACCGATTCAGGATAATGAAAGCTATTTCTGAAACACGACACTGGCTGCCCAAATATATAAGAAGATAAGGGCCTAACAGCTTAATGTCAAGAATGTTTACTTGTTCTTTTTACCGGTAATTCGACCCAGCCGACAACCTATTGCGGGCGTGCGGTTTTGAGGGATGCGCCCTTGAAAACCCAAGGAGCGGGGCAATAACCCATCAAACATGAACCACACTTCAGGAGACGATCCTTATCTTTTTGAAACAGAGCACCAGGCAAGCCCAGCCGCGAGAAGGAAGAAGACCAGGGGCCCTGCCAGTGGTGCCATGGGTCCTGCCCAATCCGTTCCAAATCCCTCGGGTCTTCCAAAGATAAACGTCACACCGGCAATGAAGATTCCAAGCAACCCTTCACCACCCACGAGTCCGGAACCGAACAAAATCCCTTTTTCCCTTCGATCAGACATGTCTTCAAGGGAGGTCGCCCTCTTCTCCAGAAATAGGCGCAGAACACCGCCGACAAAGACAGGGGTAAAAGTGCTTAGGGGCAAATATACTCCCACTGCAAAGGGAAGGCTGGGAATACGAAAGAGAAATTCGCTTGCCAGGGCAATGACAACCCCGATAACCACCAAGAGCCAGGGCAGGTTGTTTTGGAGGACACCCTCTATCACCACCTTCATGAGGGTGGCCTGGGGAGCCGGCAGTTCCTCGGTTCCAAATCCATAGGCTTTGTCCAAAAGCATGACGGCCAGGCAGACGAAGGTGGCGGATGTCAGAACCCCGGCCAATTCCCCGATTTGCTGTCTCCGAGGGGTGGCACCCAAGAGAAAACCGGTCTTAAGGTCCTGTGACGTGTCTCCAGCAATGGAGGCGGCAATGGCTACCACACAGCCCACGGTCAGGGCGGCGACCTTGCCGATGTCGTCGGTCCAGCCTATAAGCAAGAACACCGACGAGGTTCCAAGCAGAGAGGCAATGGTCATGCCACTGGTGGGATTTGAGGTGACACCCACCAGCCCCACGATACGTGAAGAGACGGTGACAAAGAAAAAGGCGAAACAGACCACCAGAATCGCCGCCGTTAAACGAATGGAAAAGAGGTGAATGGCCTCAAAGACCTGGGGGACCAGGGCCAAACCGAGGGCAATGATACCGATCCCGATACCCACCACAGAAAGGGGAAGGTCCTGTCCGGTTCGGGGAATGGAAAGAGCACTGTTTTCCAGTCGAACCTTGAGTTGCTGCGCGCCGACTCGAAAACTTTCCACCATGGTCGGTATGCTCTTGATTAAGGTAATGAGCCCACCCGCGGCCACCGCGCCGGCCCCGATGTATCGGATATAGCGGGTCCAGATTTCGCCGGGCGTCATCTCCGAGATCAGCTTGATGGTTTCAGGGTAAAGAGGATCGGGCCTACCCTCACCCCAGTATGCAATGGCAGGAATGATGACCACCCAGGAGAGGAGTCCGCCGCCCACCATGATTGACGCGACTCGAGGACCGAGGATATAGCCGACGCCAAAAAGAGCCGCGGAAATATCCATGCCGATCTGCCCCTTTTTCAGGAAAGGAATATGGTGATTCACTTCATCGGGAATGACTTTGATCCAACTGGTTAAGAATTTGACCAGTGCGCCGGCGCCGATTCCCAGAAAGACATTCCCGGCCCGCGCCCCGCCGCCTTCGCTGGCCACCAGGACTTCGGCACAGGCCGTTCCTTCGGGGTAGGGGAGATGGCCATGTTCCTTGTCGATCAGAAATCGTCTCAAGGGAATCATAAAAAGGACGCCGAGAATCCCCCCGAACATGGCCAAAAGGGTCATCTGAACCAGGGTCGGGTCCAGACCCCAGAGGAAGAGGGCAGGGAGGGTAAATATCACACCACTGGCCACGGAGCTTGAGGCCGAGCCTATGGTCTGGGACATGTTGGCTTCCAAAATACCGCTCTTCCCTCCCATGAACCGGATCAGTTTGAATGCGGCTACGGTCATTACGGCCACGGGGATGGATGTAGAGATGGTCAGTCCTGCACGAAGACCGAGATAGGCATTTGCGGCCCCGAACAGAATACCGAAAAGGATTCCAGCCGCCACGGCCTTGATCGTTCCCTCCAGAGGGCTTTCAGTGGCAGGTACATAGGGGTCATAGGTTTCACCGTTAGGGATGGGTTCATAGGCGCGTTTGGATAGACTGATCTTTTTCGTCATAAGCTTACCCCAGGGTCATCGGTTTGGGACTGGTCAAGCCTTATCGAGGGGAATGGCAGTCCCCGCGCGCTAATCTTCTTCCGTTTTCGTCCCTGTCAAACGATAGAAGGGGGCCCAGTAGGCCTTCTTCAAACGTTTCATTCCACGCTCTGAGGCGATGCCGGTGGTGTATACCAGGGAGTAAAGCGTAGGAACCACAACAAGGGTCAGGACTGTGGCCAGGGCCAGCCCGAAGATGACGGCAATGGCCATGGGACCCCAGTATTGAGACGATTCACTGACCCAGGACATCCGCATCTCCCTGAAATCGAAGGAGACCCCTGTGACCATGGGTAGGAGGCCGAGGATCGTGGTTATGGCGGTCAGTAGGACGGGCCGCAACCGGGTGCATCCCGCGGCGATGATGGCTTCTTTGGTGTGCATGCCCCTCTGTCGAAGACGGTTGGTGTAGTCCACCAGGACGATGGCGTTGTTGACCACGACACCGACCAGGGAAATCACCCCGATTCCGGTCATGATGATGCCGAAAGGGAATCCCATTACTAAGAGACCCAGCAGGACTCCACCGAATGAAAGGATCACGGAAGTCATGATGATCATCGGCTGAGTGACAGAGTCAAACAGGGACACCAGGATAATGATGACCAGAAACAAAGCCACCGCAAAGGCCCATTTGAGAAAGTCTTCGGCTTCCGTTTGCATATCTTCTTCACCGGTAAAGCGAATCTTATAACCGGGCGGGATCTTGAATTGATCCAGGAGAACTTTTGCCTGGTTTCGAACCACGGGGCCCGGGACCTTATCCTCGTCCACATTGGCCGTTATGGTGACGACCCGTTCATGGTCAATGCGGTTGATCTGGCCCAGACCACCCGTAACCTCGAATTTTGCGATGGTACTCAAGGGGATGATGCCTTGCCCGGTAGGGATCAGGAGTTCCCTCAGGATGTCGGTCTTCTCCCGATCCGCCTTAGAGAGTTGAACGGTCAGGTCGTAGTCCTCATCCCCTTCTCGAAAGGTTGAGACTTTAATGCCGTTAAAGGCTACCTTCAAGGCAAAACCTACTGTGTTGGTGGAGAGACCGAGCATGGCCGTCCTTTGGCGGTCAATCCTGACCTTGACCGTGGGTGAGCCCGGCACAAAGTCATCCTGGATATCATGCACAAAGGGCATCTTCTCCAAGACATGGCGCACCTGCCGCGCAATGAGACCCAAAACCGGGAAGTTGTCTCCCGCTATTTCGATCTGGATAGAAACACCTGTCGGGATGCCAGTCTCCTCGGTCGCGATGTTGACCAGGCCGCCCGGGATATTCGCTATTCTCTTTCGAATCTCCTCGATAGTCAGGGAGGAGGGCTCAGACTTCTCTTGCATATCATAGAGCTGGACACCGATATGATTGGGCGAGTTGTCCTCAAATAAGGAGATGCCGCTCTTGACGGCCACGGTTCTGGAATAGATGTGTTTGATATCGGCTATATCGGTGATCCCCTGGACTCGACGGCCGTTTATTAGGGTATGGACCTTATCTTCGAGTTGACTATCGTAACAATCCGCAGGGTCCTCATCAGGAGAGGCCAAGCCGTGGCCAGCCCCCTTGCAGAGGGCCAACTCCACCTGCCGGGCGATCCGGTCGGAGTACTCCAGATCAGCCCCTTCAGGCATATTTAGGTTGATATAGATATCTTCAGGCTCCATATTCGGGAAGAATTCAATGGGTTTTTCCAGACCCACCCGGTACTGCCAAAAAAGGGCCATGGAGATCACGATCAGAAACGCCATGATCAAAACCGATGCTCGGTGATTGATGGCGCCTTTGAGTATCCTCTGATAGGCCTTTAATACGGGGCCTCTTATAGTGATGGGTGCTTCGCCCGCCTGGGCGATCTCCTCCGCGCTTGCCTTGATTTCAGGCAAGGGTTGCCCTGAAGGAAGACGGAGGAATATGGCGGCCAGGGCGGGATTGATGACCAGGGCCACAAACAGAGAGGAGGAGAGGGTGATGATCACGGTGATGGGCAGATAACACATAAATTCTCCCACAATCCCCGTCCAGAACAGGAGGGGGAAAAAGACGGCCACCGTGGTCAGGGTGGATGCGGTCACGGGCATGGCCACCTCACCAGTAGCCTTGACGGTGGCCTGCACACGGGGAACGCCCTGCTGCATGTAGCGGAAGATATTTTCCACGATCACAATGGCATTGTCCACCAGCATTCCCAAAGACAGAGTGAGTGAAAAGAGGACGATCATGTTGAGGGTGATCCCCAGAGCGCTGAGGATCAAGAAGGATGTGAACATAGAAAAGGGGATGGCCATACCCACGAGCACGGCGTTCCTTACCCCCATGACAAAGAAAAGGACTAGGATAACCAGGATCAGACCGGTCAAAATATTATTTTCCAGGTCATTGACCATCATATGGATGTCTTCGGCCTGGTTCATCAGCTTTGAGATTTCCGTGCCCGCGGGCCAGGTCAGAGATCTTTCTTCAATGACCCTTTCCACATCCTCGATAATACGGATGATGTTTTCACCGACGCGTTTTTTGACTTGGAGACTGATGGCACGGTGTCCGTCAAGGCGGGAGCGCCCCGCCTCATCCTTGAATCCGTCCACTACACGCGCCACATCTTTGAGGTAGACCGGATGCCCTTCATGGGTGCCGACGACCAGACCTAATATCTCTTCCGGGGCCTGAAACTCCCCGGGGACCCTCAATTGAAATCGACCGTCACCCATACGAATGCCGCCGCCGGATACGTTGAGGTTCTCGTTGGCAATGACGGTTTGGAGCTCCAAAATGGAAAGACCGTAATAGGCCAACTTGTCAGGAAAGGGTTCTACTCGAATCTCCCGTTCCAGTCCTCCGGTCACATCGACCTCCAGGACGCCGGGGATGGATTCAATGTCCTCTTCCAGATCTTCCGCGATCTCCTTCAGTCTGACCATGCCAATCTTTCCAGTCAAAGCCAGGGTAAGAATGGGCATCTCAGAGATGTTGATTTCAGTCACCTCAGGGTCGTCCTCTAGGTCGGCGGGAAGCTCCCTCCTTGCCAGATCAACCTTGTCCTTGGTCTTTTGCAGGACCTCGTCGATATCCGTTCCAGCGACGAATTCGATCACAATGGAACTCATTCCTTCAACGCTGGAGGACTGGATCTGTTTGACGGCATCCAGACCCTTGAGCTTCTTCTCAATAGGAATGGTGATGGAGGTCTCAATATCTTCCGGGGCAACTCCCGGATAAGGGGTTGTGATGAATATATATGGGATGGTGACATCCGGTTCAGACTCTCGAGGAAGAGAATTATACGCGGCTGATCCCAAAATAATGATCAAAATGGACAGGACGACGACGCTGATCCTCTTGCGGACTGCTGTGGCTGTGACGATCATGAGCCGATGATCTCCCCGGCATCGCGGACATTCCTGATCACTTCCACGGACTGGCCGTCATCCAGGAGACGATGACCATCCACAATGACTTGCTCACCCGGTTTCAGCCCTGATGTGACATGGATTTGCCATCCGGTTAAAATGCCCAAATCAACGTGGCGCTTTTTCGCCTTGTTGTCCTCTAGGACATACACAAAACGTTCATCTCCCTGGGTCATGACGGCATAGATCGGAATGACCAGTGCTTCATTAAAGACCTCTTTGACCAATTCCACCCGCGCGAACATGCCAGGAAGAATACGACCATCAGGGTTTTGGACGATCAACTCAAGGTCATAGAGCCGTGCGTAGGTACTCGGTTGGCGGGAGAGGAAGATCTTTGTCCCCATGACCTTTCGATTACCCAATGCCTCAATGATGACATCGGCCTCGGTCAGATCCAGCACCGCCGGTACATCGCTCTCAGGGACTCCCACATTGATCTTGACTACGTCAAGCTGGAGAATCTGTACCACTGGTTTGTCCACAGCCAACCAGTCGCCTATCTTGGCCTCGATTTCATTTAGTCTGCCGCTTATGGGAGCCATGATCTTTGTTCGGCTCAAGGCCAGTTGGGCCTCCTTGAGTTGAGCTGAAAGATCCTTGAGTTGGGCCTCGATCTTGTCAAGTTCCGTCTCAGCCGTGATCTTTTTTCTGGCAAGCTCAGCCACACGCTCGTGATCGAGTGTGGCCAGTTTGTGGTTGGCTTGAATCCGTTCCAACCGCAATCGATAGTCCCGGTCATCGAGTTCCACCAAGATCTGCCCTTTCTCTATGGTCTGCCCTTCTTTGACCGGGACACGGACCACCTGTCCGGAAACCTCGGTTTTGACCCAGAGGTTTTCAAAAGACTTCACCTCTGCCGGCAGGTCTAGCTTGTCTGCCAGCCTGGTGGGTTCGAGGGTCAGGGTGATGACCCTAACCGCCGGAACCGCCTCCTTTATGGCCGCCTTTCTTGCTTCTTCCAATCGGATCTTCTTCTCTTGATTCATAAACCACATGGTTACGACGAGCAAGCAAAGAAGTAAGACCACGAACCATGGAAAGGAACCCCAGAGAAACCTGAGCAGCTTTTTTTCTTTTTCTTCCATTTTCATACAGATCCAATCCTCATCCAATCCTAAATCATCCAATATGCAGGTTTTCCCGTTTCCGCAAAGAGTGACGTGGCAACCTTTATCAGTTGGGCCTTGGCTTTCTGCCCTTTTGGTTTATTCATGTCGGTGTCACTGTCCGACAAGATCAAAGGGCCTCCTTTAAAAGGTAACCTTTTATTATGTAGTCTCAAAATGAAATGTCAATAAAATCTACCTAAATGTAGATAAGTATCAGGCACTTTTGTAACAGTAAGACCCGGGGGGCACCCATTTGCCTTATGTGACGACATGAATTGAATGATATTCGGAATAGTAAGGGGGTGTGAACGGAAAAAAAGTATCATAGCATATCAAGATATTGATTTTTCATCTTGACAGACCCCAATATATTGCGCTATTTTATGCCCCTGCTTTTTGCAAGACGAAGACCCTATGGGGGGGTCTTCCGAAAGGGCCCTTCTTCCCCCACATTCCTGTGATCCGTTCCTCGGGTCCTGTCCTGTAGAGGTGCTTGGATGTTCGAGAGTATTCAGAAACGTGATGGTAGAGTGGTTGAGTTTGATTCGTCAAAGATTACATCAGCAATTGCAAAAGCAGGGAAAGCAACGGGAGAGTTTGAAGAGAGGGACGCCAGAAAGCTGACACTTAAAGTCCTTACCTTGGCCCGTGATCTAAAACTTGATCCCAGCCCTGAGGTGGAGGAGATTCAGGACATTGTGGAAAGGGTGCTTCTCGACTCTCCTTTTCACAAGACGGCCAAGGCCTATATCCTCTACCGAGAGCAACACGCCTATATTCGGACAATCGCCGCCAAAGCCAGTGCCGATCTTGTGGACAGCTACCTTCAAGGACTGGATTGGAGAGTGAAAGAGAATAGTAACATGTGCTATTCCCTTCAAGGGCTGAATAACTACATCTCATCGGATATCACGTCGGAATACTGGCTGAATTGTATCTATCCCCCTGAGATCAGGGACGCGCACAAAGGGGGTGACTTCCATATCCACGACCTCAGTCTTCTTTCTGTCTATTGCGTCGGTTGGGATTTAAAGGACCTTCTTGTACAAGGATTCAAGGGGGTAGAAGGAAAGGTGGAGAGTGCCCCCCCCAAACATCTCCGTTCTGCTTTGGGACAAATCGTCAATTTCTTCTACACCCTACAAGGGGAAGCGGCAGGCGCTCAGGCCATCTCCAATTTTGATACCTTTCTCGCTCCTTTTGTGCGCCATGACAAACTCGATTATGACGGGGTCAAGCAGGCCCTTCAGGAATTTGTTTTTAATATCAATATACCCACACGCGTCGGTTTCCAGACCCCCTTTACGAACATCACCATGGATCTCTTTGCACCGAAGATTTTGAAGGACCAGCCCGTGATCATCGGAGGAAAAGAACAGAGTAAGACATATGGTGATTACCAACCCGAGATGGACATGATCAATCGGGCATTTGCGGAAGTCATGATGGAAGGGGATGCAAAGGGAAGGGTCTTTACCTTTCCCATACCTACCTATAACATAACGGAAGACTTTGATTGGGACAATCCGAAGCTTGATCCCATCTGGAAAATGACCGGTAAATATGGGATTCCTTATTTCTCAAATTTCGTAAATTCTGATATGTCCCCTGAAGATGCAAGATCCATGTGTTGCCGCCTGCGTCTTGACAACAGGGAACTCATGAAGAGGGGGGGCGGCCTTTTTGGAGCAAATCCTCTTACGGGATCCATCGGCGTGGTGACCGTCAACCTTCCTCGGATAGGGTATCTTGCAGAAAATGAGAAAGACTTCTTTGATCGACTGAGGAGAATCGTGCTTCTAGCAAAGGAGAGCCTTTCCATTAAAAGGAAAGTCCTGGAGAAGTTTACGGATCAAAATCTGTACCCCTACTCGAGCTTCTATCTCAGAGAGATCAAGGAGGGATCGGGTCTATATTGGAAGAATCACTTTTCCACCATCGGCATTATCGGGATGAACGAAGCCGTTCTGAATTTTTTTGGGGCTACCATTGCCGATGAAAACGGTCTTCGATTTTCTCTTAAGGTCATGGATTATATCCGGGCGCTTATGTCTGAGATTCAAGAGGAGGGTGGTGAGATATTCAATTTGGAAGCCACACCGGGAGAAGGAACCTCCTATCGGCTTGCCCTGCTGGACAAAGAAAAGTTCCCGGGAATTATCTGTGCCGATGAAGATGCGTATCAACAAGGGGCGGCTCCTTTTTATACCAACTCCACACAGCTTCCCGTAAACTATACGGATGACATTCTTGAAACGCTTCAGCTACAGGATGAATTGCAGACAAAATATACGGGCGGCACTGTCCTTCACATCTTCCTGGGGGAAGAGGTGAGTAATATTAATGCGATAAAGGGGCTGATCAGTAAGATCGTCAACAATCACCGTCTCCCCTATTTTACCCTTTCTCCGACCTTCAGTGTTTGCCCGTCCCATGGCTACTTGAAGGGTGAACAAGAGAGCTGCCCCAGATGTCATAGCGAAACAGAGGTCTATTCGAGGGTTGTGGGTTACCTAAGACCTGTCAAGCAGTGGAACAACGGAAAACAAGCGGAATATAGGATGAGGAAGACCTTCAAGGTGGCTTAGAGATGGTTTTTGGCGGTCTTCAGAAGAATTCTCTTATTGATTTTCCAGGGAAAATAAGCTGTGTCCTTTTTCTTTCCGGATGTAACTTCAAGTGTCCCTATTGCCATAATCCGGACTTGGCAAAGGGCAGGCCGGCGACGTCTCCTCCTCTTGATGAGTCGTGGATTTGTGACTTTCTCGATAGTCATAGGGGGTTCCTCGACGGTGTCGTGATCTCCGGAGGAGAGCCGACCCTGCAAGAGGAGTTGCCCGCCCTCTGCAAGGAGATAAAGCAGATGGGCTATCCCATCAAGCTGGATACAAACGGTAGCCGTCCCAAGGTGATCGAATCACTCATCGACAGTTGCCTCATCGATTACATAGCTATGGACATCAAGACCGATCCTTTTCGGTACACCCCCTTCATAGTGAAAGACTGCAATCCAGATCACATCCTCACCAGCATTCGCCTCATTATGGATTCCTCTTTAGACTACGAATTCAGAACCACCTGTGTAAAGCCGATTGTAGATGAAAAGGGAATAGAGAATATAGCCGGGCTAATTGACGGGGCCAATTTCTATGTATTACAGCGTTTTCGGCCCAACTCGGTTCTGTATCCAGAGTTTTTTAAGGGGCCTGGGAGTAAGTATGATGAGGAAGACCTCTTGGCCTTTAAGTCCATTGCGGACTCATGGGTTAAAGAGTGCATTATTCGTTAGTGCCCATCCATAAACGGCCCTTTTGACCAATCTTCCGCCTTCGCCAAAGGCTATGGCGGGACAAGCTGTGTCACGCTCAGATTGTAATCCTCGAAATACTTCAAGGTATTCCTGTGGTTACAATCTTTCCGTTCCTTGACCTTGGCCAATATTGCTCATTTCTGGATGGACAATCGCTATTGTCGTGTCTCAGAAGTGACTTGAGTATAAAAGTACATACTACAGATTCAAAAGTCCATTATGACTTTTCCCAGATTTGAAAAGGTCTTTTTATTGGGGCACTCTTAAACAGCAAGAAACAATAATAAAAGGAGGATGAAGATGAGGGCTATATCGAATGTGTTGGCCGTAATAGGGGTGTTTCTATTTGTCTATGCCGAGATTTTCAGGTTTATCAGTGATCCCACGGTGTTTGGCAATATCTATCCCCTTGAAGCGGATACAGTGGTATTGGGTGCAAACAGTATCTTCCTTATGGCTGTACTGGCCCGTCTCTGCAGCAAGAAATAGTCGAAAACGCTGAAGAAGCACTCGCTGATTGAGATGCCCCAACCTTTGGATTTTTTCCCCCTTGAAGTCGCGTTTCCGGGGAAAAGGAGGGGCAGTCTAGAATTCCGGGCAATACCAGAGTCGTGTCCTATTCCTTTGCGAAGGTCAGGGCAATCTGCGTCATTTCTTCATGAGAGGCAATCGACACGTTGACTATTCGTTCATCTTTCTTGAATACCAACATTTTTCGCCCCCCCATGTCCATTGACATCTCTTTTGACCACCCCTTTGCCTCCATTTCAGCCAGATAGGCTTCTGAGACCTTTGAGGTATCATCTTTGGTCTGGAACATGAGATTGAATCCTTGAGGGAGTTTCATGGCTGTATTCAAATCCGCCCCTTTATATAGAAAGACGTCCCCAGGGAAATCAGCGGGAAGTTTGACGGAATCCCCAGACGTCATGGTCATTTCACCCTCTTCAGTCTGAACTCGAAAACTGCCCTTTTCAATATCGACTTCCGCGTTTCCGCCCATACCGGACTCTATGGCCTTTTCCATCGCTTTTTCTTCAGCCTTTTCCCCACATCCAAACATCACCACAATCGCAGCAAACATAATGAAATAACGCATAAATATCCTCCTTGTGAAATGATTGTCAGTTTGTTCTGGATAAAACCGCTTCTTCTTCAGTTGTAATAGTTCGGCTATTTGAAAGCACAGTAAAAAGGGGCCCGGGGATCT
>JAFGFY010000206.1 GCA_016930795.1 Deltaproteobacteria bacterium | reverse complement strand
TCAATTATCGTTCCGTCACCGTTGTCGACGAATCTGGGTGAAGGCCAGGAGGTTCCCGTTTGGATAGCGCCATCGTCCCCCGCATAGAGGCTTAAAGTCTGTCCCGTCTTCGGCAAGTCAAGCAGATTGATTGAATCCTGCTCACACCCTTCTCCTTGGACAAATGTTGTGTTCTCAACAGTTGAAGAACTTGATGTCATGACGGCGCTTGTATCTTTAGTCACCCCCGATGAGGGGGAAACGGTCACGGACGTGTCGGATGAAACAGCAGACCATTCCCCCATGGCAGCGCAATTTGTAACCTCGCCGGTGCTGTCAAGTTTTAGCACCCAAGCATCCCGAGATCCTATGCCAAAGGAATCCGTAGAACCTGCAACCACGACTCCACCATCGTAGGTGCGGTGAAGCGAAGAGAGAGTATCGCTTGTGGTCAAATCGGAGCCACCGATCTTCTTTTGCCAGAGAATTTCACCCGTTGCGCTCAGTTTCATAACCCAGCCATCGCGTGGGGCTAAGGGTTCAGGAAGACCGGTGCTGCCTATCAGAAAGTAACCTCCGTCCCAGGAAGGTTCGACACCTGAGACATCGTCCCACCCAACCGTACCAAAGGTCTTTTGCCACAGGACATCACCGTTGGAATCCAGTTTAAGTACTAAGATATCATAACCTTCCACGGATACAGGAAAAGAGTATGTGTTGCCCGCTACGATAAATCCGTCATCACCGACCTTCTTGATTGACATGGCAACATCGATGTCGTCACCGCCATAGGTTTTCTGCCAAACAATGCCGCCGTCCGCATCCAGTCTGAGAACCCAGAAGTCCTGATCTCCGGCACCGAAGGAGTAGGTTGTACCGGCCACAATACAGCCGCCATCCCCGGTGGGTTGGAGTGAAGTGGCGTACTCACCGCCCTCGGCAGTGCCATAGGTTTTCTGCCAGAGAATGTCCCCCGCCGTGTTCAGTTTGACCACCCACAGATCGCCTGCTGTGCCTCCTCCGAAGGACTCTGTCCGGCCCGCTAATATGTATCCGCCTGAAGGAAGTTCTTCAATGGTCGTAACTCCGTCGGCTGCGTCACCGCCAATGGTTTCCTCCCACAAAACATCACCTGCCGCGTCCAGTTTGAGCACCAGAACATCAGCCAGTCCCACGCCGAAAGATTCCGTTCGGGCCGCCATAATATATCCGCCATCGGAGGAGGTTTGTCTGATATTGGGACTGTTGTCACTCGCAAGTCCCCCGTAGCTTTTTTCCCATTGGACGGTGCCCGATTCATCGAGTTGAATAGCCCACAAGTCATTTGCACCGGCGCCAAAGGACTCCGTGTTTCCGACAACTATATACCCCCTGTCCGCGATCTGGAGCACTTCAGATGCAAAGTCTTCATTAATGCCGCCATAAGTCCGCGCCCATATAGGCAACATAACCGGACGTGCCAGGAATATCTCCGAGTCGTGCCCATCGAAGCCCTGCCAGGCGATTTTGTCGTCATTGCCGATCACCGGAAGGGAGTCGTCAAAGGAATTGTCTGTCAATTGGATAGTGGTAATGCCATTATAAAACATGATCTCCGAATCCGAATCGGAGTCGCGGCTCCATACCACTTTACCGAGATCATTAATCTTCGGATCATTATCATCAATCAGGTCGTCCGTTAACCTTGTGTATTCATCTCCCTGATATAAGAAAATCTCACCATAATATTGATCATCTGAGATACTATATGAATTGCTTTCAACTACTACTTGCCCCAAATCATTCAGTTCATAATAGTTCCTCAGTATTCCATGCAAATTCGTAAGGTTAACAATTGTGCTGCCGTTATAGAAGAAGATGTCTGCATTATAAGGAAAACCTGATTCGCCTGCTTTCCATGCAATCTGGCCGTTATTGTTAATGCATGGAGACCAATTTATAGGGCCAGTTTCTGCAAACTGAATAATATCGGACCCGTTGTAATACATTAAGTCAATCACATCCAGGCTATCATTATGAGTTCTCAACCAACTCATCTGTCCGTTATTGTTTATTGTTAAAAATCTGTACTGAAAATTCTCAGGCGGCTCTGTAAAATAAGATCTTTCCTCTCCATCGTATAACCATATTACTGAATCTGACCCCATGTAGCCATCATCAGCCACCCATGATAGAACGCCTAAATCATTCATGTTGCCCAGTCTGTTATCTACAAGACCAATGCTTACATCTACAGTAGTTATTCCATTGTAGTAATACACTTGTACCGGTTGGTAACCTTCTAATCCATGCAGCCAAGCAACGCGGCCCTGATTGTTGATAATCGGTGAGGAATCCTTTTCTTCGTCATCAGTCAACTGTACGATGGATGAACCGTCAAAGAACATGATTTCTGCTGTGTTTTCATCGCCACATTGTTGGACCCAGACCGCCTGTCCATTGTCATTGATTCTAAGGTCGGTATCCTCGCAATCGTTGGAAGTCAGTTGAACAATCTCATAGGCGTTCGCTCTATTTGAATTGGTCAACAGAAGGGCGATTGTTAATATCCAAATTACAGTGGAGATTTTCCTTACTATCTCTGCATACACTGATAGTATTATCCGTTCCTTCATAATTTTCGTTCCTTCTATTTTCATAGAGTATTTGTAGGGCGGGCAAGGCATTTCAATTGAGGCTTCCCCGGATCATCCGTTGTGCCTCCGTAAATATGCTTTTTCGATACTCAGGCATTTCTCCTGATTATTTCCGAAGAATAATAGGATTGGAGACGGGAATTCAATGAAAATAAAATATTGCGGCTTATCAGAAGCCGGAGGGAGTGTCTCGAAAGGAGAGATTATTTTAAAAACAGGCTTTTGTTCAGGCGGCGGCAAACGAATTCGTTTGAGCAAAAACAGTACAGTAAAGATTCGTCGATTAAGGCATTCCGATGCGCCGGTTCCCCGGACTGAATGATGGGACTGCGCATATTTTCAATTATTCAGCTGTCTCGGTCTCTCACCGCAGTAAAATCACCCATTGAAATTCAAGGGTAGTTTACATAACACATCCGATCGGAATCCAAGCCAACTCTTGATGGGAGACCCGATCAGAAAACCGAGGCTTATTCCGCCTCCCTTCTCCGGCCATTCCGGCTCCTGATCCGAAATAGTCTTGGCTATTTCGGAGTGGAGGATAGAATGGTCGGCATGAAGCGATACCTCGAAGAATTCATCAGGAAGGATCTCAAAAGAAAAATCGTCCTCCTGACCGGCCCGCGCCAGACGGGGAAAACAACCCTATCGAAAATGCTCGATCCCGGCTTTGATTGTTTCAATTACGACAATGCCGAGCACCGGCTGAGCCTGCTGGAAAAGTCCTGGGACCGCTCCAGGCCGCTTGTCCTATTTGACGAACTTCACAAGATGAACTGGAAATCATGGCTCAAGGGAGTTTATGGTACGGAAACGATCCCGCCGGCTCTTGTCGTAACCGGAAGCGCCAAACCGGATGTTCATAAAAAAGTGGGGGATTCCCTTGCAGGAAGGTTTTTCGAGTTTCGGCTTCATCCCCTGGATCTCAAGGAAATCAAACAGGAATAGGGCTCCGGTGGACTTGAGGCAAAGCTCGACAGGCTTTTGGCGCTTGGAGGATTCCCCGAACCCTACCTAGTTTCTGTCTCGAAACGGCTTATTTTTTAAATTTTCCGTTTAGCGGCGGCTTTCTTTGGAGTGCGGCAGCTTGCTGCCGCTTTCATAAATTATTGAATATAAAAAGCATAAGGCGCAAGCAAGCTTGCGCACTCCAAAGAAGACCCGGATTAAGATATATGATCTCATTCGTTTCGCGACAGTCTTTCATGCACCTTGGGGCGCACCCAAGCGCATGAAAAGACCATGAACGGCGCACGGGCGAACACAAGGTGGGCGAACACAAGGTTCGCCTGATTGGCAGAGTCGTGTTTGTTCCGGGTCATCGGCCGACGATATTACCCGATTAAAGTAACGAAGGGCGAACACGAGGTTCGCCCGAAAATTTTCAGGATTCGGATCGTTTCGTTGTTTTGTGGAACGCGGCGATTGAAGT
>JAFGFY010000027.1 GCA_016930795.1 Deltaproteobacteria bacterium | reverse complement strand
TTTTATATGGCGCTTGATGGCTTCCCTCAATGTGCTTTTTAAGCTCATTATCCTTATAAATCAGAATGATGGGTGACGCGACCCTGTGTCTCAGAAGCCTGGCACAAATATTGAGTACATATAAAGTAAGCAATAGCGCCATTATTCTCGTTGGCGGCCTCACTACCGCCATCCTTACTAAGGACATTTGAAAGAATGGAGAGGGATCTAAATATTTGATCGCGGTAATCTTTATAAAGGAGATCATGTAATGAGAAATAGATTTGTCGGCAGATTATCGATCATACCTGCAGTGGTTTTCGCTTTCATATTGGCTTCAAATGCCTTCGGGCAAGACAGGGAAGCCCGCAGCCACCAAGAAGGCTATGGCGCCTATAACATGATGGGTCAGGATCCTGATGAAATATTGGAATACGGTCAGAATATGATGAGATACGGCTTTCATGAATCGGGGATGCAGGGGGGATCCAACAAATACCCTGGGTATAACAGAGATTTAAGCAATGAGACCATAAGGAAACTTAATCATGAGCAAGAAGCATTTATCAAGGCGACCGAAGACCTCAGACAGTCGATATACGAAAAGGAGCTTTACTTGAAAGCCGAGCTTGTCAAGGAAGATCCGAATACCGATATAGCCTTGAGTTTTCAGAAGGACATCTCTGAGGCTAAAGGAAAATTCGAACAAAAAATGATTGAACATCTAATCCGGATGAAAAAGATAAATTTGGAAGCTGACCATAACTAAGCCTGGGTGAACAGTCTTATGACCATCATTGTCGTCTTGAACGGCATTTCAAGTCATCTTCAATTCTTGGTCTTTTATCCGAATCCAGGAAGCCTTTCATCCGGGCCCTGAGAGTCTGTTCTGCCTAGAAGAAACCTTTTTTCATTCTGTAGCGGGTATTTCACAAGAAAAGGTTTCAAAAAAATACTGATGGGCCTGCCGGCCTCTTAAAGGCCGGCATTGCCGATAGGTGGCCGCAATGATCCTAGTCAGAATAATCATGAATGTACTTCCGGAAAAGCAGAAAGAGGTGACGCAGACACTTCTCTCCATGATTGAGACGGCTGGAAAGGAGAAGGGGTGTCTGAGCTATGACGTTTTCCGAGATATCGACGGCAACACAGCTTTCAATCTCATCGAGGAGTGGGAAACCCGTAAAGATCTGGACCGTCACATACGGTCTGAAAGATTCAGTGTTTTGCTCGGGACAAAGAGCCTCTTGGCCAGACCTTTGGAAATAAAAATCCATACGGTCTCCCGTTCGGAAGGGGCGGAGGTCGTCAATGCCCTCAGGGGCGAGGGAACCTTTAAAAAGAACTTCTTAAAATAAGGAGAATACTTATGTCTTGGGATAATAACCCGGAAGGCCGGCAAGAGGGCCTTCCAGATCTTCCCGCAATAATCAAGAAAGTGGGAGATTCGTTGAGCCTCGGCAAGGGAAGAAAGCCGCTTTGGCTTATTGTGATCGTCATTGTTCTCGCGATCTTTCTGGCTTACACCGCCATTTACACCATTGCCCCCGGCCACCAGGGGGTCATCCTGCGATTAGGCAGGTATTCCGGTATGGCCCTGCCGGGGCTTCACTTCAAGATCCCCTTTGGAGTGGACACGGTTTTCAAGGTACATACGGAACAGGTAGACACGGAGAGCTTTGGTTTCAAAAGCGTCCGCCCCGGTATTCGGACCCAGTATGAAAAGGGCGCCGCTGGGGAGAGAGAATCTCTCATGCTCACCGGGGACCTGAACGTCATCGATGTGGAGTGGATTATCCAGTTCAGAAGGGAAGACCCCCGGAAATACCTTTTTAACGTACAAGACCCTATTATGACACTCAGGGATATCAGCGAATCCGTAAATCGGCGAATTGTGGGGAACAGGAGCTTCGACTATGTGCTCCAAAACCGTGAAGAGGTGAACAAGATGGCCCAGGAAGAGCTTCAGAAGATTCTCGATGAGTATGAAACCGGAATTCGCGTGGTCAACGTGAGACTCCAGAACGTGGTGCCGCCCGATCCCGTAAAAGGCGCCTTTAACGAGGTAAACGAGGCCCAGCAGGAAAAGGAGAGGCTCATTAATGAGGCACAGGAGACTTATAACAGACAGATTCCACAGGCCAGGGGAGAGGCGGAAAGAACCATCAACGGGGCCCGGGGGTTCGCGCTCGAGCGGGTGAACCACGCCAAGGGTGATGCGGCCAGGTTCTCGGCCGTTCTCAAAGAATACGGAAACGCGAAGGAAGTCACCAAACAGCGCCTCTATCTGGAGGCCTATCAGACGATCCTGCCCAACGCCAAGGAGATCTACATTATCGACAGTGAGCAGAAAGGCTTGCTACCGCTTCTCCAACTCAATCAGCAGGAAGCGAAGGGGGGTGAAGCACAATGAGACGAATGGGAGCCTTCATAGGCATTGTAATCGTGATCTTACTGGTCCTCTTGATTTCAGGGGCCTTTTACACGGTTCGCGAATGGGATCAGGTGGTAATCACCCAGTTTGGAAAGCCGGTCGGGAAACCAAAGACCGAGGCGGGACTCCGGTTCAAGATCCCCTTCATTCAGGAGATCCATCGCTATGAGAAGCGGATTATGAGGTGGGACGGAGACCCCAAAGAGATCCCCACGCGGGACAAGCGGTTTATCTACGTGGACACAACGGCCCGGTGGCGGGTCGTGGATGCGCAGAAATTCCTGGAGGTCCTCGGCACTTACAATCAGGCATACGCCAAGCTGGATGATATCATCGACGCTGTTCTTAGGGATTATGTTTCCGCGAATGCCCTGGTGGAACTCGTCCGGACCACGAACGAGATGCCGAGCGTAGAGAATGTGGAAGGTAATGTCCTCTCCCCGTTTCAGGACGAGGCAACCGCCCCGGAAACCGTTTTACTAGGCAGAGAGAAGATCACCCGGGCGATTCTGGCCGAGGCATCAAAGGCCATGCCCGCCTTTGGCATGGAACTGGTTGATGTGCGCATCAAGCGGATCAACTATGTCGAGCAGGTCCGCAGGAAGGTGTACGAGCGGATGGTATCGGAAAGAAA
>JAFGFY010000205.1 GCA_016930795.1 Deltaproteobacteria bacterium | reverse complement strand
GAAAACTGAAAAACTTAAAGGCGTCACGCTTCATCGCAATATCTTTACTTTTTTAGCAAGTTAATAAGTTAACAGCGTCCCTATTTATAATGAGGCAGGTTCGCCGAATAAGAAAGTAATTGAGCAATGCCAATAACACCTCAACAAATCCAGGCGGCTCAGAACTTGCAGCATGCAGCTGCGCATGACACAAGCGACCAAGTTCGACTGGTAGCTGGGCCGGGAACAGGCAAATCTTTCGCGATAGAAGAAAGGGTATATTGGCTGCTAAGCAACGGCGTAAACCCACATCGGATATTTGTCGTTTCTTTCACCAGAGCCTCCTCGCGTGATCTCCGAGATAGAATAGCGGAATACTGCTCGACAAGAGGGATGCAGACCGGGCAGTCAGTCAGCGTAACAACCCTTCATTCCCTCGCCCTGCGAGCACTAAGGGCAGCAGGCCTCCTCACTTACGCAAGCGATCCGACCGTCATGGACAGGTGGGAGTTAAAGAATATTTTTGACGCCGAGTTCTCCGACTCGACCAAGATCAGACCATCCAGATGCAAGGAAATTAGGAGGCATCACGAAGCGTTTTGGAGCACAGGACACTGGGGTCCGCCGAACTATGTGCCCCCCAACCCCCCGATCAGCCAAAATGAAAGAAACACATTCGGACAATTCCATCACCCAAGGACGCAGACTTATTCTTGCGTGCTTCCTGGGGAGATTATTCGCCAATGCGTAAGAAATATTGCCGCTGGCTTATTGGACCCAGTAGATCAGTTAAACATCGAACATCTAATCATCGATGAATTCCAGGACCTTAACCCCTGTGATTTGGAACTGGTTGATCACATTATTCAACGCGGAGTGGTCACATTTGTTGCCGGCGACGATGACCAAAGCATCTACTCTTTCAGGTTCGCTTCTCCACAAGGGATTCAAGATTTTACGAATAATTATCCAAATGCCGGCAACCATTTTATCAATGACTGCTTTAGATGCACTCCAAACGTCGTCCAATCTGCGACATCAGTGATCGCGGCTCATCCGTTACCGCAACGCATCCCTAAAATTCTCAATTCTCTATACTCAAACGCTAACCCCCAGCTAACGGGCCTGGTGGCACGCTGGATCTTCCAACTGGGTGTCATGGAAGCCCAGGCGGTAGCGCAATCCTGCCGTGACCTCATCCAAGCAGGAATGCCTCCTCGCAGCATATTAATCTTGCTGAGCAACACTAAGGTTCTTCTCAGGGCACTAACAGACGCATTTGATGCCCTACAACTCCCATATGAAAGCCCCAAAGCTGACGGCTATCTCGACACGTTAGGAGGCAGGTTAGCTTTAACGCTACTTCGCATAGTCTGCAATCATAGCGACCACGTAGCTCATCGAACCATTCTCGGCCTGCCTGCTGGAGTGGGTGTGGTAACCTGCAATAATATCGCGAACAAGGTCGTGGTTAATAACTTGAACTTCATAGACCTGTTCTACAACCTGCTGCCGGGTGGCGTATTTAACGCAAGAGAGACGACAGTGCTGGCCAATGCTCAGAATAATTGCGGGATGATCGCTGGCTGGCAGCCGATAGACACCTACGGCCAACGTGATGCTGATATCCAAGCGGCTCTATTGGCAATTCTTGGGGCTAACGCGCAACAGGATTGGATTTCTGCCACTCAACCCCTGCCGCAGGATATGACATTGGAAGAGCTAAGGGACTATTTATTCGCGGACACGGACGATCAGGAAAGTGCAATTCTGCAGAATGTATACCAAAGGCTCGAACTTCCCCTGCCCGAGGAAGGCGTGCTGCCACAGAGAATCAGAATTATGACCATGCACGGAGCCAAAGGCCTCAGTGCAAATGTGGTTTTTATCCCTGGTCTCGAGGAGCAGATCTTCCCCGGTCAGTGGCGGATACCTTATCCTGGCTTGGCACTTGAAGCGGCAAGGCTTCTTTACGTCTCAATATCTCGCGCCCGCACAGCTTGCGTCTTGACATGCGCAAGGAGCCGTATTGTGTACGGTCGCTCTACGCATCACGCGCCTTCAAGGTTTGCGAATTGTTTGGGAGGACCTTTCACTCAGCGAATAGGCAGAGTGGGCTTGTCAGCTCAGCAAGTGAATAACATTATTGGGGAATGCAGCCAGTTATGAACTGGTTAATGATATAATTCCGGCTGATAAACATAAATTTTGAATCAAATGGTGGAAGCCGTAAAGGTGGACATTGGTTCCAAAACAATTTGACGTAATCCTATTCGTGATTGCGATCACCCTTCACCAATCAACTTTATCAGAAGTAATCATTAGCGACACCTTAACATATTGTATATGCCGATTTGGGGTCAAAATCTGAGATTACTGCTATATATCACTGCCCCATCGTTCCTGTGATATGAGAATACTGTACGTAACAAGACCTGTTTTTTCTATGAGAAAATAGGGGACGGTCATAGGAAAACAAGTAATTTGATGTGGTGAATGAGATATGGTAAGGAATACTCATGCCAAGATTAGCCCGATTAGACGCACCCGGTGTACTCCACCATGTTATTATTCGAGGTATTGAACGCCGGAATATTTTTAAAGACAACAAGGATCGTGATAATTTATTGAAGCGCCTTGGGGAATTATTGCCGACCACCAAAACCTCGTGCTATGCCTGGGCAATGTTATCCAACCATGACCACTTTCTTCTGCGTACGGGAACAACGGGGCTTTCAATAGTAATGAAAAGATTGCTGACCGGATATGTGGTCAGTTTTAATCGTCGTCACCTGCGTCATGGTCCTCTTTTTCAGAATCGATTTAAGTCGATTGTATGCCAGGAAGACATCTATTTAAAGGAGTTGGTCCGATATATCCATCTCAATCCTTTACGTGCAGGCATTATTTCCAATCTTAGCCATCTGAACCGGTACAAATACTGCGGTCAGTCTGTGTTGATGGGGAAGAGAGCATGCGAGTGGATGGACAAAAAATACGTTCTTTCGTATTTTGGCAAGACAATAAGCAAGGCAAGGGCTCAGTATAATATATATATAAAGGAAGGGATAGCCTTGGGAAGTCGGCCCGAGTTGGTCGGTGGCGGTCTGATTCGGAGTTTGGGCGGCTGGGAAGCTGTCAAGAAGATGAGGATCGACAGCCAGGAAAGGGTGAAGGGTGATCAGAGGATATTGGGGGATAGTGGGTTTGTACTTGATGTCCTGAAAGAAGCTGATGAGAAGTTTGAACGCCGTTACGAGATGAAGCGGTTGGGGTATAATCTCAATACGATTGAAGACCGCATATGCGAGATATATAAGATAGAAAAAGAAGACATTTATTCCAGGAGCAGGCAAAAGGTAAAGTCTGACGCGAGAGCCCTTTTTTGTTTTTGGGCGGTTAGGGAACTCGGCTATGGGCAAAGAGAGTTGGCGAGAAGGCTGGGTATTACCCAACCTGGTGTGGGGTATGCTGTTAGCAAAGGGGAAGCAATCTCAAAGTCAAATAATTATCAGATCAAAGACTGAGTTAGTTATTTTCCTATGACCGTCCCCCATACCTTGGAAGAAATGAAAGTCACTTCACACAATCGAAAGGAAAGCCATCGGTTCTTTCCCTAGAATATCCCAGATATCTGCAACTAAAGCTATTCTTTCTTCTTTGAAACCATTACTAAGTTGCCTTCGCTGATAGTGGAACAGAGAATGTGGCAAGGAAATCCCTCAAATTCTCTGCGTGTTGTCTTTCCATTGTTACTAACTCTTGAATATGCATCTTTCTCCAGGCATCAGGAAAAGTTTTTGCAAAGGAGAGATAGAAATCAGCGGTCATCTCTTCGTTATGTATGGCGTATTTGACTACTTCTTCCTCAGTAGCATCCGGAAGAAGTGGATTCGAAAAAAGGCCTCTATTCCTCAACTCTTTGATAAGTGAATTTAAAGACTCGCTATCAGCAGGTCGAGGTAGCCATCGAGACAGAATCTTTTCAAATAACCGCTTGTGATTAGTCTCGTCACTGGCTAACTTCTGCCACATTTCTTTTGCCTTTCTATCCGACGCCTTCGAAGTAAGCATAGTATAGAAATCTTTCCCTTCCTCTTCTAACAGAATAGCGATTTGAAAGAAATGGCGCATAGGAATTTTATTCCCGATTTTATGACCACGGAAAAACATATCATCGTTTGGTAAGCCTTCAAGCCGGTTGGATTTAAGTCTGAAAAGAGAATATAAAACCAAAACACCAAACAATATTCCCAATCCGTAGATGAAAATGTCAGATAAAGGGGAATTCACTTCATAGATAATCTCTTTGAGGATCAGAGTGGAAAAGGAAAGTAAAGTTGCAATGAGTATCAGGATGTCCCATCGCTTTCTAGCTCTTCTCATAAATGGATAAAAGATAACGGCCCACCCTAGGGGCATGATAATTGCGAATATCAACCGGAATAAATCCATAGCGTCCTCTTCTTTCTACACTAAGTCGATTCTCGTTCTTCCAGATAATATTGTATGAAGCCGTGATTCTCCAAGTTCCATTCAGGCGATCAAGAATAATATCTCACCGTTTTCCAGTTCCAAGAATCAGGTTTGCTCGAGTAATGGAAAAAAGAATAGGAATGTCGTATAAGACTTACATCCATTTGTTTTCTCAAAACCGCCTATTCAGTCGAAGAAAACTGACTTTCGTAGAACTCTCTTGCCATAGTTTGCTTTTCAGACATACAGGAAAGGAGTTCTTCAAAATTCTCTAGAACAAGGTTCACGACAGCGGTATCTAAAAGGCCACGATCAGAAAATTGTTTAAGGATTCGGACAATCTCTTGTTTTGACATTTGCTTTCTGTACGGCCTGTCTTCTGCCAGCGCAGTAAACATATCCGCGACCATCATTATTCGTGCCCCAGTGTTCAGCTCGGCAGCTGTGCAATGAAATGGATACCCTGAACCGTCAAGCTTTTCGTGATGATAAGCAGCCCATTCTGCAATCTGCTGAAGACCGCCGATCGTGTTGATCACAGAATATGTATAGTATGTGTGTGATTTCATGATAGCCATCTCTTTTTTGGTCAGTTTCCCAGGTTTTTCAAGAATGCTGTTGGGTATTGCCAGTTTCCCGAGATCATGCAAATTACCGGCAACCTCCATAAGCTTTATCTCGGTTTCTGTCAGACCAAAAAGTCTTGTCAGCATAGCGGCTGATGCAGCAACTCCTGAGGAATGGGTTGAGGTAAAACGAGAACGGAAGTCTATGATATTCCGAAAGAGTTCGGAAATCTGTGCTATATCCGTAAGGGCTATTTCGATTCTCCTGAAAGGGCCTTCGTGAAGGAGAAGAGAAAAAAGCCTGGGAGACACGATGTCCAGCCAGAACTCTTCGCGATTGGAGACTTCGCAAAAGAGGTTCACAATCTCGGGATGAAATAGTGATCCTGACAACGACCTCAAATTGCTAATAATATCTTCATTCTGATGAAGAATGTAATGATCTCGTCTTATCTGTCTTTCGAGATAGTCAGAGAGGAATAATAACTGTGAGTCAAAAACAAGGGGCGTTTCAATGGACTCGCTCCAATCCTGCCATTCTCTGTGATGAAAACGCACTATCTTTGAAGAGTCCTTCAACCATGGTAACCCATTGAACAGGATCGCTCCACGGATGGAATGTTCTTTGGTGTTTTTTACCTCACACTTGAGTAGACCGATTTTTTCTTCGGGTGAAAAAGCGCCGATGTCATGCAGCAGTGCTGCCATGAAGTTTCGTTCCAAACGTTCGGTGGAAATCCCTCCGGCCCTTCCCATCTCCCACACAACAAAAGCGGTCCTTTGTTGGTGTTGAGTCAAATCAGGGCTTGCCAAATCTATGGCATCGGAAAGTGAAAGAAGAAGATTGCCTAAGTTGACACTGATGTGCCGCAACATAGTGCGTTCCTGATCTATTCCTCTTTCAGGCGTCCAGGAGGCGAGGCGTCATCCATGTAGGAATTCTCCTGGTTGTCTCTTTTATGTGGTTCAACCTAAATACCTGCAGACCTCGCAAGAGATGCGAAATAAGGAAAGAATGGATGTTATTTTTATTATAATTAATATGCTAAAAAAATTAGTCGAAAATGTCAAGGTACATGAATTGCCGAAATGGAGCGTAATGGGTGGCTGAAATAGAACAGAATCCACAGTACGAAACGAATGAAGACAAGAAGCCAATCCTTTGGAAGCTATGTATTAAAGAGAAAATATAAAAGTAAAAGGGGACAGGAGGTTTCTTCTTTTGCTAGATTGTAAATTATTTTTTTCTTTGATACCCTTGGGGGTAGATATCCCTTCTACGTTGTTATATAACGTAGGTTCCAAAACAACTTGTGATATTGTATTGAGATAAAAACCACCGTCAATCCTGCGATAAGAGAATAATTTCTTTGATACCATATCAACTACTCAGGATATAAGTACAATTGTTGAATTTATCGGCGTTCAATGATAATGTAAGTATTGTTGAGTAGAATGGAAACTGTGAAACATATAGTTAGCATTGTGGATATATCGGCGAAACTGAAGGTAAGGAACTTCTTGTCAACTGGTCACGCTTAATAACAACTGACCTAATACAGAAAACGACTGGAATCTTTAAGCATGAGTCAAGCTTCAAGCATGTCCAACCGCCTACTATCCTTGGATGCCCTTCGGGGATACACGATAGCGGTGATGGTGATCGTCAATAGCCCCGGTTCCCGGAGTCATGTTTATCCGCCACTTCTGCATTCTGAGTGGAACGGCATCACACTGACCGATATGCCATTTCCTTTCTTCCTCTTCATGGTGGGCGTATCGATTACGCTGGTATACACGAAGCGATTGAGTGCCGGGGCCGATAAGAAGGAGCTCTACAAGAAGATCGTCTTCAGGGCCGTCAAAATCATGCTGCTCGCATTGTTGCTGCTCAATGATGTGCTTCCAAAGATATCAATAGTCTTTCTCGTATGCGCCCTTCTCTTCCTGAACACGAATTGGAAACAGCAGATTTGGATCGCTTCACTGATTCTGATCGGATATTGGCTGGTGATGGCGCTCGTGCCCGTTCCAATTGACGATGTCATCCGGACTGCCCTGGCTACGGGGCAGGTTCAGTACAGGGGCGGGCTGGTGGACATCGGAGAGATACGCCAGATATCCGATGGTTTCATTGCGGCAAATTATGAACCGGGAGTTAACATCATCCACTGGCTCGATCATTTGCTGGTTCCAGGCGGTAAAGAGTCAATGAGAATTTTTCCCTCGATAGTCACCGGGATGATCGGTATGCTCGTTGGGAGATTGATTCTTGCCATCGACGAGCCATACAAGAAGGTCACGTGGGTCTTCTTTGTCGGATTCTCCATTTATCTCGTCGGTGGGGCGTGGGGCTGGTTCATGCCTTACAACATGAAGCTGTGGTCAAGTTCGTACACTCTCTGGACCGCGGGTGTATGCACGATGGGTCTTGCAGCCTGCATACTCGTGGTGGACATACTGGGTTACACAAAAGGCACGAAGCTCGGCAACGTATACGGGTCAAACGCAATCACCTCGTACGTGCTGTCCGTGATACTCACGTTGGTGTTCCATTCGCCCGGTTTCTGGGGATTCTCTCTGAACGGGCTTTGGATGGATGGTTTGACAGCCATTGGGCTGCCACCCAAACTGGCGTCCCTGCTGTACGCCATCCTTTACATGTGCATCATATACATCCCTGCCTACATCTTATATCGGAAGAGAATATTCATAAGGTTGTAGTCCCACCCACTCTATCATGGTCCTGCTGCGCTGAATGTGAAAGCGGGACGACTTCAAAAAATTCAAATTCATTCTTGAAGATTGCGTAATTTAGTTTTTAGGTCGTCCCACTGTTTGCTCAAATTCTACTGGAAACCCCATTTTTTTCATCAATCTGTCGTTGACAATCAAGCCTTGAAGTTCAGTGATCATAGACATCTGCTTGCCGGCAGAGGCTTTTTCGCAGCAGGCCCAAGATGTGCCAAATTCCTGTTGACAACCTATTGTAATATTGGCATATATATTATATTGCAAAAAGCAAGTTCCTACCGTTTCGTTTTCAAATCTATTTGAAGAAAAAATTAACTCCGATTTTCCTGCTGAGTAATTCGCCTTGTGCCGAAAGGATCACATCATGAGCCAATATACAACCAACCGGATTATATCAAAAGCTTTCAGTACATTGTTTATGACAGCCTTTCTGTTCTTGACCTGTTGCTTTTTATATGAGCCCACAGCGCATGCCACCAAATCGACAGGCACCTCGGACCTGGTTCAGTTCACAGCTTCAGGCCATATTTTGGGCTTTGAGTCCGAAAGGATGTATGTTGCATCGGGCGACCATGTGCTCAGGATTGAATTTGCAGAAACAGATGGCGTTAGACCGGTAGCAGATCAAATGCCAACGAGTGACGGGCATACGCAATCTCTGGGACATGTTGATTACCCCGACCTGTGGCCCGGAATAACCCTAAGCTACGAGGCGATATCAGAGGGCATAGTCCAAAGCAGTTATCGGCTTGAACCGGGGGCGGATGTCAACCGGATTCGTTTGCGCTACAATTCTTCGGTGGAGATTGGGGCCGGGGGAACACTCCGGATAGGCTACGAAAACGGCTGGATGAACGAATCAGCCCCTGTCGCCTGGCAGGAAATCGACGGTCAGCGGATCACGGTTGCAGTTGCCTTTTCCCTGTATAATTCTTCAACAAAAAATCCAATGATTGGCTTTTCCCTGGGCCGATATAATCCTGCCTACCCATTGATGATCGATCCAATACTAAGTTGGAACACCTTTTTGGGGTCGGCAGCTGATGATGAAGCCTATGCCATAGCAGTGGATAACAGCGGAAACGTTTACGTGGCTGGTATTAGCAGTGCTACCTGGGGTCCCTCACCAGTGAATGCCTTTTCGGTGGGATCTAGTGATGGTTTTGTCGCCAAGTTGAACAGAAGCGGTATCCTGCAATGGAACACCTTTATGGGGGGCGTATCTGTAGCTTTTGTTACTGCCATTGCAGTGGATGGCAGCGGAAACGTTTACGTGGCTGGAGATAGTTATTCCACCTGGGGATCCTCACCCGTGAACGCTTATTCCGGAACATATGACGCTTTTGCCGCCAAGCTGAATAACAGCGGTGTCCTGCAGTGGAACACCTTCATGGGGTCAGCAGCTTTGGATTATGCCCACTCCATTGCGGTGGATAGCGGCGGAAACTTGTATGTGGCCGGATCGAGCCAAGCTACCTGGGGATCTTCACCCGTGAACGCTTATTCAGGCAATTATGACGCTTTTACCGCCAAGCTGAACAACAGTGGTGTTCTGCAATGGAACACCTTCATGGGATCGGCCGTTGATGAAGATGATGCCAGGGGCATTGCTGTGGATGATACCGGAAACGTGTATGTGGCTGGATCGAGCCAAGCTACCTGGGGATCCTCGCCCGTAAACGCTTATTCGGGCGATTATGACGCTTTTGCCGCCAAGCTGAACAACAGTGGTGTCCTACAGTGGAACACCTTCATGGGGTCAGCAGCCCTTGATGAAGCCAATGCCATTGCGGTGGATGGAAACGGAAACGTGTATGTGGCCGGAACGAGCCAAGCTACCTGGGGATCTTCACCCGTGAACGCTTATTCGGGCGATTATGACGCCTTTACCGCCAAGCTGAACAACAGTGGTGTCCTACAGTGGAACACCTTCATGGGGTCTGCGGATTCTGATTCGGCTGTGTCTCTTATAGTGGATGACAACGGAAACATATACGTAGCAGGAAACAGTGATGCCACATGGGGATCTTCACCCGTGAACCCTTATTCGGGAACTGGAAATTATGACGGTTTTGCAGCCGAATTGAATAACAGTGGTGTCCTTCAATGGAACACCTTTATGGGATCGGGAGCTTATGACGATGCCAATGGCATTGCCGTGGATGGCATCGGGAACGTGTATGTGGCCGGAATAAGCTATGCCACCTGGGGCCCATCACCCGTGAATGCTTATTCGGGGTCAATTGAAGCGTTTGTGGTAAGGTTTGGGAATAAGGCCATACCCTGGATACAGCTATTGTTGCTTGATGGTTGATTCTTCATAAGCGGATCTGAGGAGGGGAAAGGCTGATCGTAAATATATTGCGGTCGGCCTTTTCATTTTTGATGGCGCCCGATGAAGATATAGCTCCACGTTCACAGGTTCATCAGAACCTCTGATATGAGCATAATATCAGTCAAATCCCTTATTTTACTTCGCTTGCCCCGTTAAATCCCTTCGGGAGTGCAAAGCACTATTTAACGGAGCGAGCTGTGCATTTTCACGGAAGAAAACCTATCCCTAAGTAATTGATGCTCCTATAACTTTATGATATCACACAAAGAAGCTGTTTTTATGTTGTATTCGATTGACACGGTCCTTAAATCCGCCTAATTATATTGAAAAAGTAAAGGGTTATTGAATCCCTGACGCTCTAAGACTGACTAACGCTACATAGTTTTTTTTAAATCAATGAACTACACCGCCGCAAACAGCGGGGTATCAGATCAGTTCATTATTCCGGAAAGCCCGAAGGGCTTATTCAAATCTAGATTCCCGCTTTCGCGGGAATGACAGCAACGCTGCAAGCGGCGGGGGATTAAACCCAGGCTGCGCAAAAAATAATAAAGGAGATAACACTATGCAAAAGAAACTGAACCGCATTCTCGTCATCATGTTCACTCTCTTACTGAGCCTTGTCTTGGCTCAATCAACAATCGCCCAACCACCAGCGCCCGCGAAGGAGCCTATGCCCAAATTCCCCATGAGCATAGATCCTGACCCGCGTGTGGAACAACGCAAGTATCACTTCACAGAAACGGATGAGGATTTGGGATATGTGTTGTATGTCTCCTCAAAGGTTTCAAAAGACAAAAAGAATCCTCTGATCGTGGCGCTGCATGGACTGGGCGGTGACGCGAACTTTATCGTGCGTGACCGTCTGGTGGATTTGGCGGAAGAAGGCGGTTACATTGCAGTGGGTCCTTTGGGGTACAATGTGGGCGGATGGTACGGATCTCCTGTAATAACATTTGGCGGTCGTCCTGTGGACCCTCCCAATCTGACCGAACTGAGTGAAAAGGATGTGATGAATGTGGTGGCCATGACGCAGAAGGAATTCAATGTGGATGAAAATCGCATTTACCTTATGGGCCATTCCATGGGAGGGGCCGGTGCAATTTTTCTCGGGCAAAAATATAAGGAAAAGTGGGCCGCCGTTGCCGCCATTGCCCCTGCTGCTTTCACCATGCTGCCGGATCGAGCCGAGATCTTGACGACCTTCCGTGACGCGAAACTCCCGGTGATGATTGTACAGGGGACTGAGGACTATGCTGTGGAGATCCAATATACTCGTCAATGGATCGAGACCATGAAAGAATTGAATATGGATTATTATTATTTAGAATTTCCTTTCGGAGATCATGGAACAATAATAGCTGATGGTATGCCGGATATCTTCCGCTTTTTTTCAAGGTATACAAAAGCTGGAAAAATTAAGATAGAGAGACCGGTATTTTTCAATAGAAAAAAGCCCCCGGTTAGTGAGTAATAATAGTTGAGAGAGATGCATAAATAGGGATATGCATAGGAAACTAGGAAAATACCTATACCCTATTAAAAGTGGATATTCAAGAAAGGCGGTGAAATCTTTTCTTCGGTTCCGAGGCTCCCGGCCCCCGCCCTAGGGCGGGAGGCTTCCCCCACAGATAAGTCGTGAATCTGTTAAGCCGTGTCTTTGTTGTCGGACTAAAGGAAAGGGGATGAAATGAGAAGTAGAAATTACTTTTTAATGTTAGTTGGGATTGTTTTGTTTACTGGATGCACTCAAGCCGAACCTGATTATTACGCCGAGGCCCTCAAAATCCATCATGAGGTTCTGACGATTGATACTCACATTGATACGCCTATGCTGCTACTGAATAAAGGTTGGAACATCGCGGAAGAACACTCCCTAAATGGTAATGTGATAAGCCGTGTCGATTTGCCGCGAATGAAAAAAGGGGGATTGGACGCGGCTTTCTTTGCCGTGTTTGTCGGACAGCGGGAACGAACGGAAGAAAATTATAGAAGTGGACAGGAAGAAGCAGAGGAGATGATAGGAGCTGTAAAGGGCATGTGCAAGTCAAATCCTTCTGTTATCCGCTTTGCCATCACACCGGAACAGGCCTATTCAAACAGGCAGGAAAATCTTTTAACAGCCTTTATGGGGTTGGAAAACGGTTTTCCTGTTGCCAGAGATATCACAAACATCAAAAAATATTATGATATGGGTATCCGGTATATGACTTTATGCCACACAAAAAATAACGATATTTGTGATTCCGCGAACGATACCCCCGAACATAACGGCCTGAGCGAGTTCGGAAGAAAAGTCATCAAGAGGATGAATGAGCTGGGTATGATCATCGATGTTTCTCATATCTCCGATAAATCCTTTTATGACGTCATTGAACTGAGCTCCGCGCCGGTTGTCGCCAGCCATTCCAGCGCACGTGCTATTTGCGACAATCCCCGAAACATGACCGACGAAATGCTGCTGAAGCTGAAAGAAAACGGTGGTGTTATTCAAATGTGTATTCTTAGCGCCTATGTAAAGACACCACCGGAGAACCCGAAACGGGATGAAGATTATGCCGCATTGGAGAAGAAATACGGCAAATGGAATGAAATAAATGACAAAACGATGTCTGATAAATACTTGACGGAATGGATGGCCATTGAAGCAAAGTATCCGGGTGACCTGGCCACTGTTAAGGATTTCGTGGATCACATTGATCATGTTGTAAATCTTATCGGCATTGACTATGTTGGTATCGGTACCGACTTTGACGGAGGTGGAGGTCTAAGAGACTGTCGGGACACTTCCGAATTACCGAACATTACTGCCGAGCTATTACAGCGAGGCTACAGCAAAGATGATCTGCGCAAAATATGGGGCGGTAATTTCATGAGAGTATTTAAGAGGGTTATCAAACTGGCAGAGAAAAATATTTAGAGGTCGTTTTAAAAGGAGAAAAAGCAATGGATGTAAAATCAAAACCATTTATCATGGCAACCTTTTTGCTCTGTTTTTTTAACACACTCGCCATATCAAGCCCTTTGTCAGCTCAAAACATGATCATAACAGAAATGGATTGCACAGTTGAAAAGCTGGGGAGTTCTATACCGGTTTCTGCTATTGGAGAACCTGTATCCGGTGTAACCCTGAAATCCCCTGTATGGAATAACGCTGTGAATTCAAGTCCCGGCTATTGCAGTGTGGATGGTTCCATGGCCCCGGTCTCAAAGGAACCCAACGCGAAGCCTATCAACTTTCGGGTCATCCTCCCTGCATCATGGAGCAGGCGTGCCGCGCACATGGGTGGTTCCGGGAACAATGGCTTTATTCCGAACCTGCTTATGGGCGCGGACATGTTTTCTGGTGCGTCTCTTGTCAGCCAAGGATTTGCCACCTATGGAAGTGATTCAGGACATCAGATGGGTGCTATGATGGGATTTCCACCGGGAGCAGCTAAACAAAATAGGGAAGAGTCAAATTCAGATGACTGGGCGCTGAACGAAGAGGCCATGAAGAACCTGGGGTATATGCAGTTGAAGAAAACCCATGACGCAGCCATGGTGTTGATTCAGAGGGCCTATGGCAAAAGGCCGCGATATAATTACTTTTTCGGTGCTTCTCAGGGAGGACGTGAAGGCCTCACTGTGGCCCAGCGGTATCTAGAAGACTATAACGGAGTTGCGGCCAATGTTCCCATAGTCAATTTCTCATCCCTGATGCTAGCACCCGAACTGATCCGTATTCAGGAAAAGCCCCTTGAAAATTGGGTCACCCCGGCCAAGACAAATGCCATTGCCAGTGAGTTCATACGTCAATGCGACAAGCTGGACGGACTCGTGGATGGAATCATCAACAATTACATGGGCTGCAGGGCCATATTTGATGTTACACAGGGAGAACCGGGAAGAAATCCGTGGAAAGCAAAGAGATGTCCTGACAATAAAGACCCGGACCCTTCGGATACTGGCGCGAATGCCTGTCTTACAGACGGCCAAATTGACACCCTGAAGTTTGTTTACAGCCGCTATCTCTTTGCGACACCACTGGCAAATGGTGTGGAGTCATTCGGTATGTGGGTGCCCAACACGGATCCGTCAGGAAGCGGTCTGATAATGCCCAGCCGGTTCAGAGGCCAGGAAGGGGCAGATGAAAACGCCCCTATGCACAGTCACTTGGGAATACTTGGAGTCACCGGATTCCTGATGCAGGACTTGAGTGCTAATCCCCTGGATTATATTGAAGGCTGTGAATTGAATGCCAGAAGAGAGGAGATATCACGCATACTGGATTCGACCGACCCGGATCTGACTGCTTTTCATAAACAGGGAGGAAAGATGATCGTCGCTATGGGCACTAACGATACACTGGCTTCTCCCGGTGCTCAACTGGATTACTACCAGGCGGTCATGGATAAAATGGGCAGGAAGAATGTCGATGCATTTGCCCGTTTCTTTGTACTCCCACAGGCAAATCACGGCCTGATGGGGACGAACTATTCTGTTGATGGAGATGGAAAATCCATTGGGATTGAACCATTACCGACCAGGTTTAACCGGTTCAAACTGCTGGTTGACTGGGTTGAAAAAGGTATAGCTCCCCCTATGTCGGTTACGGTTACGAGTGGAAACCGGAGCCTCCCCATGTGTTCGTACCCTGCATATCCGAAGTATATGGGTGGACCGGTTGACAAGGTGGATTCCTATGAATGTGCTATGCCGTAACAACTTCCTCTTGGGTTGCATAAAAATCTTACCGTGAAATAACATCAACACCTCATTTTGTGTCCCGGTTTATGTTACACTGATTTTATTTATAGACTTGATTGATAAAATCATTGACATATTCTATTATTTGTATATAGGTATACCTAAGTATCCTTTCACAAATGTATTACAGTGAGTCGGTACGAGCTGTATATTCCATTTACAATGAATTCCAGTGCTTTGAGCAATGACAAACAAAAAAACAAAAAAAGAAAAAATATCTCTTGATCATCATTCATCCGTTCCTTTTTTTATACAAATTGCAGAGACTATGAAGAGACGGATTTTATCAGGACAATACAATCCGGGTAAACAGCTTTTTACGGGTGAAGAACTGGAAAGGGAATTTCAAACAAGCAATATCACTATTCGCAAAGCCATGGAGAAGTTAAAAAACGATGGTTTTGTGGAGCGTCGACGAGGTTTAGGGACAGCTGTATCTAAAATAGACCCGGAGCCATTGGGGTTTGAGTTAGGCACCAGCTTTAATAAACTGAAAGAATCCATTAAGAAACTGAATACCAAGGTAAAAGTGTTGGAAATTACCAGGACATCATCCTCGGAATATGTACAAAATATCCTGTCAATGAACCCTGAACAAGAGATATGGCGATTGAAACGAATTAGAATATATAAAGGTTTACCCGTTTCTTTTTATACTTATTATGCTGATCCGCTTTTTTGTTCTGACATATCTGAGAAGGACGCTGGAAAGGATGATATTCTAAATACAATAGAACAGGCGATGGGGACAAAAATACACAAAGTAAGACAAACCTTGAGGTCGGTTGTAGCCGATCTCGACACATCAAGTGTACTGGAAATTCCTTTTGGGTCGCCTGCCTTTTTTAATGAATGCACCTATCATTCAAGTGCAGGGGAGACAATATTCCTCAGTCAAAGCTATTTCCGGGGGGATATGTTTGTTTTAAGGACAACGTCGCTGTTATGAATATGATTAAGGTCCCTAAAAAAACCAACACCTTCTTATCCTGCTGATATCATTTCCTAATCTGCTTTTAGCCCGATTACAGAGCTTTCCAGAAATATCCTATATTAAATGATTGACACAATTAAGTCTTTTGTATACCTATATACATTATTAATGATTGTGGAGAAATTAATTGCCAGAATCCAAAGCGGAAGTCTACTGACTTTGAATGGTGCGGGTGTTCATTGATGTCGCACAGATACCTGCAATCCCGGAGAAATAGACACTGCACAGAGATTATCCCAATTGTATATTCTTAAACCCGTTTATCTTTCACAAAAATGTTTCATTTATTGCCTCATATGCTTTTTTGATGGTGAGTTTTCTTGACATTGTGTTTTGCGGTGATTTGGTGCTTGATGAGCCTCGCCCGGAGTATTGGTTGAGCGGCATTGCACCGGCACTGCACGACGCTGATCTGGCCGTAGGTCACCTGGAAGTGCCGCACACACGACGCGGCACGGAGATGAAGGGTGATGTGCCGGCACCCGGCGCCGATCCGGATCATCTAGCCGCTCTGGTTGAGGCTGGATTCGATGCACTTACCCTGTCGGGGAATCACATGGCTGATTGCGGTCCGGAAGGCATAGCCGATACAAAACTGGAACTCGAGCGTCTGGGCATTGTGTGCTGTGGGGCGGGCGCTGATTTGAGGGAGGCTCGCTGTCCTGCAGAGCTCTCCATTTTGGGAAAGCGTATTTCGGTTCTCAGCTACAACTGTGTCGGCCCTGAAAAAGGCTGGGCGACTGATACAGATGCGGGTGTCGCCTTCGTTCGGATCGAGACCGCGAACGGTGGCCCGATTATCCCGTCAGCCCGGCTGGAGCAGGCAATGCCCGAATCGGTTCGCACTATGCAGCAGGACATCACTTCGGCAAAACAGAACGCGGAACTTCTCATGGTTGCCCTGCACAAAGGCATCGTCCATACCCCGGCGCGACTGGCGCCATATGAGCAGCCGGTTGCCCATGCGGCCATCGATGCCGGCGCTGATATTGTTCTCGGCCATCATGCGCACATCATCCGCGGTATCGAGTTTTACCGGGGAAAACCGATCTTTCATGGACTGGGCAACGGCTGTGTGGTGACCCGGGCACTCAGCCCCGATCAGGATCACCCCGCGCGTACCGACTGGGCGCGAAAGCGCAAAGAATTGTTCGGGTTCGATCCTGATCCAGAATACCGGCTCGCCCCGTTTCATCCCCAGGCTGTAAACAGCATTCTGGGACGCGTGCGCTGGCACGATGATGGGCAAATGGAAGCGGGGTTCATTCCAGTTCATGTAGAGCCTCCTGGCCGCCCGGTCATTGCCGACGGTGCGAAGGCGCGGGAGATTATCGACTATGTCGCACAGATTACCGTAGCAGCGGATCTTCCTAGTCTGTTGCTAAGGGTCCAAGATTACATGGTGGTGGCTTCATGAGCGATATTCTAGAGAAGATTGAGTCCCATAAAGAGCCCGAGAGCAAAACCGGCAGATGGCTGTCCTATCTGGGCGCGGTGGCATTATTGTTTGCGATGGCAGTGGAAACCATTGCCGTGGTAGGCAGACACATCGACATACCGTTGTGGGGATCTATCGAGCTGGTTCAAGCAGGCATTCTGGTGGCATCGTCGATCGCCATATTATCGGCGACCATAGCCAAAAAGCACGCCAGGGTACGTATCCTAATAGATCGAGTAGCAGGCAGTTCCCGAGTCTGGCTGCAACGCGTCCAGGCCTTTTTTTGCGCCTTGTTTTTTTGTGCCCTAGCAGTGGCCAACATCTGGATATTCCTGGACCTTCGTGAAGGGCATGAAGAAAGTGAGGTGCTTCATATTCCTTATGCACCCTTTAGAATTCTGTGCATCGTGGTGGTGCTGGGTATTGTATTCATATTCGCGCGGCGTATGACGAAGAGCGGTCCATCATGAGCACCTCACCTTATATAGGCATGGCAGGTGTGGTGCTGTTGCTGGTGATGTTGACAGGCGGTATCCCCATCGGTATCTCCCTAGGTCTTGTGGGGATATGTGGCCTTACACTGATATTGGGCCTTGAACCCGCCCTGATTAAGTCCGGCGTTATCCTGTTTGAGACCCTGTCTCGCTACGAATTAGGCGTCCTGCCATTGTTTTTTTTAATGGCGCACGTCTGTTTCGCCGCCAACGCCAGTCGGGATTTTTTTGACGCGGCCGCGAGCATGTTCGGCCATCGCAAAGGCGGCCTGGCCCTGGCCTCTATCGGCGGCTGCGCGGGTTTCGGTACCATCAGCGGTTCGAGCCTCGCCACGGCGGCGACCATTGGTCTGGTTTCGCTGCCGGAAATGCGCAAACGTGGCTACTCCGATGCGTTGGCGACCGGTACGGTGGCCGCCGGCGGCACCCTGGGGCAGATGGTGCCACCCTCCGGGGCACTGATCGTGTATGGCATCATTGCCGAACAATCCATCGGCAAACTCTTCACTGCTGCGATCATACCGGCGATTACCCAGGTCATGTTGTATTGTGGAGCCATTGTTATTCTGTGTTACTTCAAACCGCGTGTAGCCCCGGCTACTGCACGGGCAAGCTGGGCACAACGTCGCTCGTCTTTGGTACGCGTTATCGATATCGGCGTGCTGGTACTACTGGTTATCGGCGGTATTGCTGTCGGCTGGTTTTCACCGCCGGAGGCCGCTTCCGTCGGATCTGTTGGCGCGTTGTTGTTGTGTGCATGGCGAAGGCGCCTAAGCTGGTCCTCACTGGGCAAGGCACTGAACGAGACGCTACGTACCAGTGGTATGATTTACGTGGTCGTAGTGGGCGCCTTAATTTTTTCCGTGTTTATCAGTCTTTCCGGCCTGGCTGAACAGGTGGCGCAATTGCTCGGTAGTGTCGATAACAGCCGTATCGTCTCATTAATGGTCATAGCTGTTTTGCTGCTCCTGCTCGGTTCGGTGCTGGACGGTTTGGCGTTAATGCTTGTGACTACGCCCATCATATTGCCCATCATTCAAGATATGGGCATGTCGCCGATTTGGTTCGGCATTTTCTTGGTGCGCGCCATGGAAATCGGTTTTATCCATCCTCCCATTGGCATGAATTTATTTGTTATTCACAACATTTCAAAAGACGTGTCCTTGGGCCGTATTTTCAAGGGGGTGCTGCCGTTTCTCGCCTCGGACTTTGTACACCTGCTGCTGCTTATATTTATTCCGGCAATGGTTACGTGGTTGCCGACTGTATTAGGACAATGATTATGCTGGAAACACTGGTTTCAGACACTCTACTTGACCCCCTGGCTGCGGCACGTGCCCATCAGAAGGCGGGGGGTCGCGTCGTCGGCTATGTGGGGGCCGAAATTCCGGTGGAACTGATCATCGCCGCAAATGCAATGCCGCTTCAATTGTCCGGCTTGATACTCACCGACTTCAAGGAAGCGGATCGATACCTTGAAGACAGGTTTGCGCCTTCTGTTCGAGCTGTCGCCGAGCAGTATCTGCGGGGCCGTCTCGATTTTCTCGATGCTATCATCCTTCCGCGAAGCGACGACAGCGCACAGCGACTCTATTATTACCTATGCGAGCTGTGTCGCAGCAAAATCGTCGACGGACCGACACCTCTGATTTACGATTTGGCCAAAATACCACGCGACAGCAGTCTGACATACACTGAACAGGCAACGCGGAAGTTGGCACAAACAATAGGTTGTGAAGAACTCGCACTACCCAAAGCTATCGCACTGCGTAACCGCCGACGTGACTTATTGGCAGCGGCGAATCTCGCTCGAATCCGTCGCAACAACGTGCAAGGCAGCTTCATCGACCGGCTCTTTCGCGCTGCCGACCTTTGTGAGGCAATACCATTCGATACGGCCCTTTCTGATTGGCTGGAGCGAAACCAACGGGAAGAAGCCATCCCTGGGCCAAGGGTGCTGCTTACAGGCAGTGCTCCCCCCGACGAGCGACTTCACCGGGCTGTAGAATCGGCCGGTGGTAATGTGGTGGCGGAATTCGGAGATTTCGCATCATGTAGCGCCCAATTGCCAGCCATACCGGAAGAAGGTTCGTTTACCGCTCTGGCTCAACATTACCACTCACTGACACATGGCTCGCGTGCGTTTATAAATCGCGCGAAGGAGACGGTAGCGCGAGCACAGAGCAGTCAGGTCGATGGCGTGATTCAGTGGCTTATAGAGCAGGAAGAAGCCCTGGTCTGGGATGTGCCTGCACAAAAAAGCGCGCTGGCCGCGGCAGGCATACCGACCCTGTCGATGGTCCGTCGATGCTGGGACGCATCCGATGGAACAATAGATGAAATCATTTCTTTTACCAAGAGTCTGGGAGATCGCAAATGACTTTTTTAGTTGGGCATCGTGTCTTGGTGCTGGGCGACACGACTGCCAAAGGCGGGTTAGCTCGATTTTTTTCGTCGCTGGGAGCTGACGTCGTCTCGGTGATAATTGAGGACCTGAAGGAAAAACTTTCAGAGGCCTCCTTTCTGATTGAAGAGTTGGGAATGTCATGGCTCGCCGAGCAAGGCTGGCCGCGCCGGCGCATCGAACAGAAGGCGCCGAAACTGATTCATGTTTCCGTTACGGTATTCGGCAGTGAAGGACCTCATTCCCAATGGGAGGGAAGCGAGCTGATCGCCTCGGCGATGTCGGGTGTGCTTCGTTTGACAGGGACGCCGGACCGTGCGCCGGTAAAGGAAGCGTTGGATGCGTGCGGATTTCATGCCGATATGGTTGCCGCCGCCGGGGCTCTGGCGGCCCATTATGAGCGTGGCCAGAGCGGTCTTGGACAGCACGTGGATGTCTCGTCCCAAGAAGTGGCGCTGTCCCGCCAGCTCAACAGCGTTCTGGTATGGCAATTTGAG
>JAFGFY010000204.1 GCA_016930795.1 Deltaproteobacteria bacterium | reverse complement strand
GCAAAAACCAAACGCCAATGTGTAATGGTGTTGGATAACATCGAAAAACTCACACCCCAGAGACTGGCCTTGATTCGTTATCTGGCATGGGATAAGCCATGCCTTTTCATCGCTATACCGGAGCGTTTTCTTCCCGAAGAGGACCTTTTTCGGTTGAGGGTATGCCTTTATCCTTTCAGGGTAATCAGGCTCCGACATCTCAACGCCGATCAGACGGCCGGTTATTTCATGTACAGCGTGAAAAAGCATCGGTTATCATGGACTGAAAGCGACATTCATGTACTGACTTTGGCGACAAAAGGCTATCCTTTGGCCATGAGAGAATCCGTGACAAGAGAACTTAAATGGCAAAAAGAAAGATGACTCGGTTTTACTGCCCCGGTTGCTGGAAAGACTTCGAGGAGGATTTCATGTCCTGCCCGTATTGTGGACTCAACATTAGGGAGTTCTGGGGCGCCAAAGACTATACTGAAAAACTCATTCACACCCTTCACCATCCGGAACCCAGCACACCTATACGCGCCGCCTGGCTGCTTGGGAAAACCCGGGACCGACGAGCTGTTTCTGCCCTAACAGATCTCTTCAGCGAAACAAAAGACGTCTATATTGCAGCGGCAGCGGTCAGGGCGCTCGGAGAAACGGGTTTCCCTGAAGCGATGCAGTTTTTAAGAACCCTCGTCACCCATCCATCAAGGATTATCCAGCGAAATGTGCAAAGGTTTGTGGCAATAGAAGGGAACATACAAGACCGGATCAAAACCAAACTAAAGAAGGGAGGACACGCTATGAACTGTAAAGTGAGTAAAGTGCATGCCATGGAGATTTTGGACTCGCGCGGTAATCCGACCGTCCGTGTGTTAGTGACCCTTGATAACGGTTTGAGTACTTCAGCCTCGGTCCCTTCGGGCGCTTCGACGGGTGAGCACGAAGCGGTTGAATTGCGCGACGGGGATGAAAAACGCTACGGTGGAAAAGGAGTTTTAGATGCGGTCAAGAATGTCAATGAAGTGATCGGTCCGCGCGTGGTAGGGATGGACTCCTCCCGCCAGGCGGAAATCGACCGGATGATGATCGACCTTGACGGCACTCCGAACAAAGGAAAACTGGGAGCTAACGCCATTCTGGGTGTTTCAATGGCTGTTGCCCGCGCCGCCGCGGCTGCGGCAGAACTTCCACTGTACCTTTACCTTGGCGGTCTGGCAGCTTTCAGAATCCCCATGCCCATGATGAATATTCTAAACGGCGGAAAACACGCAGATAACAGTGTGGATTTTCAGGAATTTATGGTTATGCCTTTAGGAGCTTCGACTTTTGCGGAGGCTTTACGTTACGGAGCGGAGACTTTCCATTCACTCAAATCTATTCTCAAAAAGAGAGGCTACAACACAAGTGTTGGAGATGAAGGAGGTTTCGCGCCAAGTCTTAAAAGCAATGATGAAGCATGCGAGGTTATTGTTGAAGCCATGGAAGCAGCCGGCTATACTCCGGGAAAAGATATCGCCATTGCCCTGGATCCCGCGGCAAGTTCATTCTTTGAAAATGGGACTTATCATTTGTCCAAATCCGGACAGGGGATAAAAGACAGTTCTGAGATGACTGAACTCTATCGATCCTGGATTGAAAAATATCCTATTGTCTCTATTGAGGACGGCCTTGATGAAAACGACTGGCAGGGATTTAAGGAACAGACCGCATCTCTTGGGGACAAGGTTCAGATTGTTGGGGATGATATTTACGTGACCAACACAAAGTTTATTGAACGGGGCATTAAGGAAAAAACGACCAATGCTGTTCTGATCAAGCTGAACCAGATCGGCACAGTCACGGAAACTATTGAGGCAATTAATCTCTGCCGCAAAGCGGGCTGGGGGTTTGTTATCTCACACCGTTCCGGCGAAACGGAAGATTCCTTTATTGCCGATTTTGCCGTGGCCATGGGTGGAGGACAGATCAAGACAGGCTCTCTCTGCCGAAGTGAGCGCATGGCTAAATATAATCGTCTCCTGGAGATAGAACTCGATCTGGGGAAAACGTCTTTATTTGGCAATCCGCTGGCCTCCTGAACAGTTTGAATATGAACGGGCTGTCAATCGCCATATTTTTGATCTCTGTTATTTTCAGTATGCTAGCAGCGGTAGCGGCTTATCTTATTACCTATAAGGAATATATGCACCATTACATGGACAAGCGGGATGTTTTAAAAGCGGCTCTCAGAACATGCGGTTTTACATTTACTTTTTTTCTTGCTTTGGGGCTGCTTTTAGCGATGACACTGCCACTCTTTTTGAACTAAGAATTTACTCCCACAGGAAAATAGGTGAAGTCGGGCTTGAGATTTTATATGCCATGAGGTTGTCAAGAGGATTGCAGTGGTGAAGATAATGGGCCGCTTAACCGATGAGAGGTGAGGTGACAAGAAGTACCTTTTCTGACGATCAGCAATAGGTGTTTCGGCCTTGTATGTCAAGAAAGATTTCACCTTAACATGTTGTGGGGGCACCTTGGAGGCTGGTATTTAGGGCTGAGTGACGAAGGCCGCGGATGTCGAGACGATGACCGTGGGGGTTGATCTTACCAGAGGGGAGGGAAATCGAGGAAATCCGGGTACAGCTATCCCTGAACTCAACTGATCTTTCAAAAATCAGGCCGTGAAGGTCTCCGGGTATTGGGGGTCCGGATATAGATGATTATCAGACACCGGAAGTTGAGAATCCGTATAGTCGATATGATACTCTGGAGTCATTGGTGGCGAATTCGCTTTGGGTGGTGGCCTGGCCCTCCAGACAAACGGCGGGCAAGCTTTCTGATCCCAAAGTCTCAGGTGATTGAGGGTCTTCTTGATCACGTCCTCGTCCTCTATCACACTGATCACTTTCATCTTTCCAGAGCATTTCGGGCACGTCAAGGGGTCCGCTTCGTAAATCTTTTGTATCAAACGGGCACAGTTTCGTTTGTATTCCACACATGAGCCATCGGATTCCAGGATTGAAGGTAATCAGCTCGTCCTGCTCGTTAAAGAATACGATTTTTTGGCTCTGATATAAACCACTGGGCAATAGTATCCGAAAATCTCTTGACAGGCTGGGACAGGGAATTTCTAGTTGGTTAGATTCTCAAAGGCTCGCGTACAAAGAATGGGCTTTCCATCTTGGCCCCGACATATAGCCCCACAAGATCATCGGGCGAATTATTCATTGACATACAAGTCAGAGATCCCGTAGACTCCCCATAAATGGCTGAAAGTCTTGGTATTGTTTCCATCCCGCAGAAAATGAGAACAAGAATCTCATCTGAACAGAATGAGTCGGATCCGATATGAATACCACCATCATCACCAATATTCAGGGGTTTTCCATTCACGACGGGCCAGGCATTAGGACAGTGGTTTTCTTTAAGGGTTGTCTACTATCCTGCCGATGGTGTGCTAATCCCGAATGTCTCTCTAAAAAACCAGAGATAGGTTTCATTCATTCCCTTTGTCAGCAGTGCGGAAAATGCCTGGAAGTGTGCCCCAACAACGCTATTCGCTCTGGTGAAGATGTATACCGTATTGAGCGTTTGCGCTGCGATTCGTGTGGAAAGTGTGTGGAGAATTGCGATTATGGCGCTCTGGTTCGATACGGCGATTTGATGACAGTCGATGAGGTTTGGGATGCGGTCAGACGCGATAAAATGTTCTATGACACTTCGGGTGGCGGTGTGACGGCATCCGGTGGAGAGCCATTATTGCACGCGCAGTTTGTAAAGGAATTATTCCAACTATGTCACAATGAGCGAATAGGCACCTGCATTGAAACCAGCGGCTTTGTGGATACTGACGCGTTTCTTGAAGTGATACCCGTGACAGAGCGGTTTCTGTTTGATTTGAAGCATATGGATTCGGTCACTCACAAGAAGTATACCGGGCAATTTAACGATCAAATTCTGAAAAACGCGAGGGTTGTTGTTGAGAGTGGCGTTAATGTACTTTTTCGGCAGCCCTTGATCCCGGGTGTAAACGATACGACGACCCATATCGAGGCAACAGCGGCCTTTTTAAAGACTCTTGGCAAAAAGGCTTTATCTCTTGAATTGATGCCCTACCACCGCATGGGTCAGGACAAGTATAAAGCGCTGAATATGGAATACCGAATGGAAAATACTCCTATAATGAGTTATGATGAATTGGAGGCGATCAAAAAAGCCTATATGGATTTGGGAATTAACTGCTCAATCTCTAGGTAGTGTCCATCCATAAACGGCCAAAATTCCTCGTTTCTGGATGAACACTAGGTAATAAGCACGAAAGGTTTAATATGGTCACTATAAACAACGATTTGCTTAATCAGATAGACGGGCTTGAAATCAGTGAACGGATTCAACAATGGAAAAACGCCGTTAAGGACTCTCATTGGAAACTTTTCTGTGATAGAGAAAGATGGACATTGGCGTCCTGGAAGGAAACAGAAGGTGAAGATATCCAGATTCGTCGCGCCAAGATGCTTAGAAAAATCCTAGAGAATATTGAAATAAAGATTCAAGATTTCGACGTCATTGTTGGCCGTTTAACCCCCGACGTTATCGGTTGCGCGACAGCGTTCGATATATCCGGCGACTATATCCCTGACATCTGGAAAGATACTGCCGAACTGAATATTACAATGGATGCAAGTGTCGGTCTGGATGCTGAAAGCCTGGAGGTTCTTCGTGAGAGCGTTCGATTATTTAAAGGATCAACAGCCCCTGAAATGACATACAAAGCTTGGGCATCAATCGTTGGTTCTTGGGTGACAGACGCTGAAAAGGCCAGGCTGAAGGACCCAACTCTGGACACCGGTATTTTTGCCCAATCTACCTCGGTTTTGATGTGGGAGAAGATTCTGAAGCAGGGCATCAGGAGTGTTATTGACGACGCCAAGAAAAGAATTGAGGATTATGCCAAAGAACCTGAGACAGATGGGCAAAAGCTCATTTTTTGGGAATCCGTGATTATGGTCTGTGAAGCGGCGATCCATCATTCCCACCGATATGCTCTACTAGCCAGGGAGATGGCTGAGACTGAAAAGAATGGGAATCGAAAGGCGGAGTTACTGGAAATCGCGCGAATCTGTGAACAGGTCCCGGAAAACCCGGCCAGGACTTTCCATGAGGCCTTGCAGTCGATGGCCATTGTCGGCGTCTGTAAAAACTACGAAAATCCCATGCATAATAACCCCCAGTGGGGGCGGGGGGATCAATATCTGTATCCCTATTTTATTCATGATTTAAATAAGGGGACTATTACGCTGGAAAAAGCCGCTGAGTTGCTTATGGAGCTTGTTGGCAGATGGGGCACGCAGACGTTTGTGTCTGCTGAAAGCTTAAAGGAATCTCACCAGATCAACTTCGCGATAAACAACATCATGCTTGGCGGTGTGAATAGGGAAGGATTAGATTCTTCAAATGAATTAAGCTATCTTTTTCTACATATTGTCGGACTCCTGCGATTATCTTCTCCCACAGTGGGGCTTCGCTGGAACAGAAATACGCCTGATTGGATAATGAGCAAGGCCATTCGGACGAATCTGGTTACAAAAGGAGGTATCCCCCTATTTGAGAATGACGAGGTCGTGATTCCCCATTTTGTGGAGGACGGCATTCCTCGAGATGAAGCCGGTGAATGGTGCGGATTGGGTTGTGTATATCCTTGTCTCCCATCCAGAGCGGAGCATTACGGTTCTGAAGGGGTCGCTGCCGTTAATTTGGCGGCGATGCTGCATCTGGTGTTCCACAACGGCATTGATGTAAACGGTAGACTTACAGGAGTCCCGACCGGTGATCCGAGAGAATTCAGCAGTTTTGATGAACTCTACTCCGCCTTGTTAACGCAGCATGAATACATCACCCACCGTGTATTTGAGCTGGCCGCCATTGCTAGGGATGAACAGGGAAAACACTTGAGGCTTCCGTTTCTGTCAGCGATGGGAATTGAACAGTGTATGGAATTGGGACAGGATCTGCTTATACCGCATCCTGATTTCACCATGATGGGGATATCCGACAGGGCGATTATCGATGTCACGGATTCTTTGATGGCGGTAAAAAAGCTGGTATATGACGAGAAAAAACTGACCATGGATGAATTGCTGAACGCTCTGGACGCTGATTTCGAAGGACCTCGTGGCGAAGAGATTCGTCAAATGTGTTTGGCCCAACCCAAATACGGTAATGACATTGATGAGGTGGACAGACTGGCTGGAACGTTGAGCGCTGATTCATATCGCATTATCAGGAGTTACGACAACTCACCTTTTCGAAAATATATCATCGCCAGAGAAGGACTTGCCTGGCATTACTTCGGAGGACTCGGCGTTGGAGCGTTGCCGAATGGAAGAAAGGCCTATGAACCGCTTAATGATGGGGCATTGTCTCCAATGAGAGGCCGGGATAAAAAAGGCCCGACCGCGGTGCTTCGTTCGGCGATAAAAGCGGGATTCAAGGAGTCATTCGCCTCAGTCCTGAATCAGAAGTTCTCCGCGACGATGATTCAGAGTAAAGATAGCGTTGAGAAACTGGTCGCCTATACCAACGCGTTTATGCTGAATGGCGGTTCTCATATCCAATATAACATAGTAGACACCAACGAATTGAGAGACGCCAAAATACACCCCGAAAAACACGAGGATCTGATCGTGCGAATTGGTGGATTCAGCGCCTATTTCACCCAGCTTTCTCCGGATATTCAAGATGATGTGATTAACAGAAACGAACATCATATGTGATCGGATCACATAATCCTTGCGAAGAAAGAAAGCTTTGCCCTCATCAGGGACATTTACAACATCATGAGGCGATCTACTTCATAAATCTCATCTGGTGTAATTGGGAAAACACAGGAGTCTTTATGATGGACAAGTCCTGTCCAATACCTGAGACATTCAGAGCAATGATCGGGAATATCCTGGTTTTGACTCTCCTATTCTTTGTATCCTTTATCAGTCGCTATATTTTTTCACCATTAATGCCCGTTATAAAAGGTGAGTTGGCCCTTTCTCATGGTCAGGCCGGTTCTGTTTTCCTCTTTGGCTCAATGGGCACCCTTGCGGCTTCAGTCTGCTCAGGATTTGTGTCGTCCCGACTCACACACAGGGGGACACTTATTCTTTCCACATTCTTGGTGGGTGTTACCTTATTGACCCTCACCTTTCATTCATCCCTATGGATGATTCGTACAGCCATGCTGGTTCTTGGCATGGCGGCGGGCCTTAGCCTTCCGTCTAATGTAGCCACCATTACCGCCCTGGTCAATCGACAGGATTGGGGTAAGGCACTGGCTGTCCAACAGTTGGCGCCCCCCTTGAGCTTGGTCCTTGGTCCCCTGTTGGCCGTTGCCCTTTTGGCCATGCTCTCATGGCAGATGGTTTTGGCGTGTCTGGGTGTATTTGCTTGGGTTGTCTCTTTGGCCTTCATGCGATTCGGGAAGTTCGGCGGTTTCCCGGGCGATGCCCCCAGCCTTTCACTGGCTAAAGAGATCTTAAGCAAAAAATCATTCTGGGTCATGATTGTCCTTTTTTCTTTTGCCATGGGCGGACAGGTGGGAATCTATGCCATGCTGCCGCTGTATCTGGTAACCGAACACGGCATGGCAGGCGAGTCTGCCAATACCCTTTTGGGGCTATCACAGATATCAGGGCTGTTCATGACCTTTTTTGCCGGATGGATGACGGACCGAATAGGCGAAAAACGGGCCATATTCTCGGTTTTGTTGGTTTCCGGTTTTGCCACCATATTATTGGGCACGCTGTCGGGTGCGTGGCTTGTGTTTGTTGTCTTTCTGCAGCCCGCTCTGATCGTCTGCTATTTTCCAGCAGGATTCGCGGCCCTTTCCCGAATTGTCCAACCGAATATGCGAAGCCTGGCTTCCGCATGGGCCCCGCCCATGGCTTTTCTTATAGGCGGCGGTCTTTTCCCCACAGCCCTTGGATACATAGGGCAGTCCTATACCATTGGTTTGGGCATCAGTATTGCCGGGTGCATGATTGTTCTGGGTTCCGCGTTGGTGTTTCTACTCACACTGCTTGAAAAGCTGGAAGAGGGTTGTTGAAAAATGCCGTCCTTTGAGTGCGTCAGGGCCATTTGACTCTGACTGAATACCCAGCCCTTCTATCGGCTGCTCGATCTCTTCCCAAGGAATCCCAAAGACCGTATCCTATGGGGTCGAATATTTATCTTCATAATTTAATTGACAAATTTAATTACATATATTAACTTAAGGTTTGAGTTATCTGTAGCGGGAGGCTCAAATGAAAAAACAGAGGAGCGACGCACTCAAGACGCGCTTGAGATTACTTGAAGCTGCGAGCGAGGTCTTTGGGAGAAAAGGTTTCTGGAGCGCTACTCATGAAGATATATGCGGTAAGGCAAACGCAAATACGGCTGCCATTAATTACCATTTTGGCAGCAAAGAGAATCTTTATATAGAGGCATGGAAGTACTCATTCAAAAAGTCCATGGAAAAACATCCTCCGGAAGGAGGGGCGCTCCCCGGCGACCCGCCGGAAAAAAGGTTGCGGGGGAGAATTCTATCCTATTTACAGCGGATTGCTGATCCAGAAACCTATGATATTGATATCATGCTCAAAGAAATGGCCAATCCCACAGATCTTCTTGTTGAGATTATTACAGCTACAACAGAGCCGATTGAACGCGGTTTCAAATCAATCCTTAAGGAAGTCATAGGTAAAGGAGCAACCAAAGATAAGATAGGTTTTTGTTATATGAGTATTTTGTGCATGTGTTTCGGACAGATGCTGCATTTTAGATTTGCTAGTGAAGATACTCGGATGCAGAGACCAAGTCTTATGACGTTTGATATCAAAGTAGAAAAATTGGTTGATTATATTATCGAGTTCATCATGGCCGGGATCCGATCCCTAAATGAGACATCAAAACGAGATAAGAGGTGATTATATCATCACAGAGGAACCTCATGAAATCCCTTATTTATTCGAAATTTATCATATTCCGCGAATGCGTTATTTCGGTTGCAACCATTTTCATGCTCTCAAGCTGTATGACCGTGGGGCCTGATTATTCACCACCGGAAATGAAGACGCCCGCGGCGTGGCAGAAAGAAATTGGAGCCACCGCGGAGGCGCCATCGGCCGGTGACACACTGGCGAGTTGGTGGACGACCTTCAACGACCCTGTCTTAACCACGCTTATGAAGTGCGCAGTCTCGAAAAATCTGAGCCTCAAGGAAGCCCTTAGCCGTGTCAGACAGGCGCGTATACAAAGAGGGATTGCCGGTTCCGATCAGTTTCCGTCCATCAATGCGTCAGGTTCCGTGGGTCGAAGTTACAGAGAAGACCTGTCAGGGGATTTCACTGGGACCGATAGCTACAGGCTTGGCCTTGACGCAAGCTGGGAGCTGGACATCTTTGGCGGCGTGAGGCGATCCCTGGAAGCATCCGACGCGGAACTGGAGGCGACTCAGGAATCTTATCACAATGTGCTTGTTTCCCTTCTGGCCGAAACGGCCACGAACTATATACAGCTCAGGTCCTATCAATCCAGACTTTCGGTTGCGGAAGCAAATCTTAAAACCCAGGTAGAGACATTCAGTATTGCCCAATGGCGTTATCAGGCAGGGCTGACAACAGGATTGGACGTTGAAAGGGCGAGGGCTAATCTGGAGGGGACACGCGCCCAGATACCCTCTTTGAAAAGCAGCTTGGAAAAGACCAAAAACAGGGTTGCGGTCCTCCTGGGAGAGCCCCCTGGCTCCCTTGATAAAACACTTGAAGTATATAAACCCGTTCCAATACCGCCGGAAGAGATTACGGTGGGCATTCCCGCTGACCTTCTGCGGCGTCGCCCGGACCTGCGAAAAGCGGAAAGGGATCTTGCAGCACAGACAGCCAGGATAGGAACAGCCAAAGCCCAAGGCTTCCCCAGGATCACCCTTTCGGGCAACATCGGACTGGATGCCTTGAATCTGGACGACCTCGTGGACAGAGACAGCCTGAGCACCGGCGCCTCCGCCGGCATTTCGTGGCCTGTTTTCAAGGCAGGGGCGATCATGAGAAACATTAAACTGCAATGGGAACTGAAAGATCAGACATTGCTATCGTATAAGGCAACACTTCTTACGGCTCTTGAAGATGTCGAAAATGCGTTGACGGCCTATGCCTATGAGCTGGAAAGAAGGGAATATCTCTTGAAGGAATCGCAGTCGGCGCAACTGTCAGCTGAGATTTCACGGGCGCAGTATTCCTCGGGTCTTATTGATTTTCAATCGGTCCTCGATACAGAAAGATCTCTGCTGTCATCACAGGACCAGGTAGCCCAAAGCAACGCCCAGGTCATACTAAACCTTATCTCCTTATACAAAGCCTTGGGCGGCGGATGGCAGAATGTTTCATACGACAAGGAATCATAGCCATAGACTGAAACGGCTAAAGTATTAAAAGACGAAAGATCGGAAGCTGAAAAGCTAAGAAGATCAGAAAGCTCCCCTAAGTTGGGAACAGGAGATAAATGATGGATATACAAACAGATGTCCAATCCGAAATAGTCCACACTCTCGGTATCGGCTCATCCAAAGGACGCAGAAAAAAACTGATATGGATTATCGGCTCGGTAGCGCTG
>JAFGFY010000203.1 GCA_016930795.1 Deltaproteobacteria bacterium | reverse complement strand
TCGATTCGAGATTTCCTTGACATGCCCCACCATTACCGCTCACAATCCTTCTCTGTCAACTTAAAAACCTTACAGCGTCCCCTTTCATGAATTTCATAGAGCACGCACCTTTCTTCCATGTCGCCGTACACTCCACGTTGACTTTAGGAAGGGCCCTAAAAACTAAGAAAATGTTGAAAACATTTTTGACTTTAATTCGTATTTCCTCCTCCCTCTAATCCTTTTCACCAAAAATATAAGGGATTGCTTCTCCGAAATCACCAGAATATATCTGTAGATATATCTCAATATGTTCCTCCATGTTTGAATGGACTTTCAAAAAAATGGCGATTGTCAGAATACTATTGCGTCCATCAAAACGGTCTTAACAGATATCTGTGGCGGTGCGAAATTTCATCAGGCCGAGTAAAAAAGACAGGGTCCGGTGCCGCGGTTGCCTTTGAAAAATGTGGATCCAACATCATAGCTTCTTTAAGAAGTGCTTGTCCTTGTTCTTGATGACCAGAAATAAAGTTGTACTTGGCTTTTACACCAAGCGCGTATGCTCGCATCGGTTGGATGGGGTTTGACTGTAAGTATCTTGTCACAGCCGCGTCGCCTTTTTCTATGCTTGATTGCAAAAGCTCTTTATTACCCTGAGCCTGCATTCCCTGGAATGAATAATAGATGCTGAGATCCAAGAAGAGATACGCTTTTTCAGGATCAATTTCTATTACCTTTTCAAAATATGAAACAGCATCCTCAACTTTGCCTGCACCCAAATATGCTTTTCCGAGTTCTTCAAGCACGTCAGCGTTCCCTTTATTCTTTTTCAATACGTCTTGCCAATACTCAACTTTATCAGCCTCTTGTGGAAATAGAATTGACCTGGCCTTGGCTGCAAAGATATTGTCTGTTTCATCAAGGTGCTTGGCATATCTTTCGGCCTCGGATGCATTACCGCCGGCATCTTCAGGAAATTGACTATAGAGTTCAACCAGGTATAAAGCTGCCTGAGAATAATCCGGCCTGATATTCAATACGGTTTGATAAGCTCCAACCATCTTGTCAAATTGTTCTTTTGATATATCTCCTCTCATTAAAGCGTAATAGGCTTGTAGGTAGTAAACATGGCCTGCGAGGAGACGGTATGTTGCATTTTGAGGTTCCAATGCTATAGCCCTCTCAATTGATTCTCGTGCGTGGCCAATCATTTTCATCGTTTCTCCGACGTTTCCGGTCCCTAATGCTATATGGAATTGGATTCTTGCAAGCTCATAGTGGGCACACGCATTATCTGGGTTTTCTGATATTGCCTGATCGAGAAGTCTTTTTGCTTCATCAACCTTGCCTTGCATCCTTAATTCGTACGCCTTGACGGTCGTTTTATCCACATCTCCTCCCTGACAAGGCGAAGCAAAAGTAATGCAGAAAATGAGAATAATTGCTGGCCCTGAAACAAAAAACCCGTTGAAGATTCTATTAGTTTTCATTGCTATGTCCTCCTTATCTTGGTATTTACAGTGACTATCTTGCAAGGAATATGCCAAAATAGAGGGTTCATAAAACTTCTTGAAATTACATGATATATTCGACAGTACGGATATGATGCAAAAACAGGGGGATCCAAGGTATTGACATTCTATGTATAATACTTGTACAAATATTGTATGGCCAAGACAATAAGACTATCCCCCCATGATCGAGACTTTTTTGATCTGGTCTCTCGCAGGGCCTTTTGCAATCCCTTTAGTGATGAACGGATCGCCTTGGATTGTAGAATCGCGGAATGCCCGTCTCAAGTTACAGTGGGTGTTCCTATTGAGCAGGTCTTCAATAAAGTTCGAAAACGCATACAATGCCTTGAAATCGACGGCAGGGCTGGTATTCGACAATTCCAGGGTGAAGAACGCTCCACCATGGAGGGAGTCTTTCTTTTTTATATATTTCACCAATTTAGCAAAGAGTTTGACAAATTGATTATCACCCAATTCGCTGAAGGAGATGATCCATGTGCCGTTCCATTTGCCAGGGATATCCTGAATATGCTTGTAAGCAGGGGATTTTACGTGCAGGAATCACATCGTTTCCTTGCAATGATCTACCAGTTGCAGCGTGCGTATTATTTCATTGAGCAAAGTCTTGTTGGTGAGGCCCCTTGTATGAAACAACTGCGTCTACGGTTGTGGAACAATGTCTTCACATATGATATTCGCTGGTATGGAAAATACCTTTGGGATCGAATGGAAGATTTTTCAACCCTTTTTCTAGGTGAGACAGGAACAGGTAAGGGCGCGGCAGCCGCAGCGATCGGTCGTTCGGGATTCATCCCCTATAACGCAAAGAAGGAATGTTTCACGGAGAGTTTTGTACGCAATTTTATCTCAATTAATCTTTCTCTCTACCCTGAATCACTTATTGAATCCGAACTCTTTGGACATAAGAAGGGAGCTTTCACCGGTGCTATTGAACAACATCAAGGAATATTTTCCAGGTGCAGCCCTCACGGTTCCATATTCCTTGATGAGATCGGGGATGTGTCTGTACCAATCCAGCTAAAACTGCTCCAAATTCTTCAGGAACGAACTTTTTCTCCGGTTGGAAGTCACAAAAGATTGCGCTTCAATGGTCGCGTCATTGCCGCAACCAATAAGCCATTAACAGAACTTCGCAAAAAAGGAGTTATTAGAGACGACTTTTATTATCGGCTATGTTCAGATTGTATTCTTGTTCCACCCCTTAGGCAGCGGATCCGTGAAAATCCTGGCGAACTGGATATCATGCTGGCCCATCTTCTTTTTCGCATGATTGGGGAAGAATCCAATGAATTAACTCAGATGGTTTGTCATGAGATTCGGAATAGTATGGGGTTTGATTATTCATGGCCAGGCAATGTTAGAGAGTTGGAACAAGCCGTTCGCAGGATCCTACTTACTAAGGAATATAAGGTGGATCATGCAAGAGTGTCGTCTAGTCTTCAAAATAAGCTTCTGTCAGGTATAGAGGCAGGCGAGTTGAGCGCCCAGGAACTTCTAAACACATATTGCACCTTATTATATGAACGATTCGGGACTTACGAGAAAGTCGCCCGGATAACGAATCTAGATAGGCGTACAGTCAAAAGATACGTTGAGTTGTCTGGAAAGTAACTTCTTAAACAGTTCAACAATTGGAGATCAAGTCCTATACTATTTGAGTTATTCGTCCGTTTGAGATATGCGAAGGCCAAGGAAAAGGAGGCTTTTATGACTGTTGCCACGGTTATCGCGATACCCGGTAGAAGGGCACCAAATCCTCATCTACGAAAAAGGCTGCTCTTTCCGGAAATCAGGCAAGAAAGGGCCATGCTCCTGCTTGACCGAGCGGGTTTTATCAAGGAATTGAACAAACAGACGTTCAAAACCCAGATCCTTTGCATGGGAAAAGACCCGATCAAACTCATCTTTAGTGAGAGAGCGGTTAAGAGCCTGATCCCTTTGAGGCAGAACGGGGTGATATTGAGACATGAGACTGAGGGGCAGACCTGAGCCGAACTCCAGGAACAGGGTGGTCAAGGCGTTCAAGGAGTTTTCCACCTGGCCCGGAAGAATCAGATGTCTGACCAGGACCCCTTTTCCAGCGACGTGTGATGAGGCATCAAGATTCTCAAGAAATCCCTTCTGCCTCACCATCTCCACAATGGCCTTGAGGGCGACTTCGGGGTAGTCCCTGCATTTTGAAAGTCTCTGTGAAAGCGCTGAATCCGTATACTTAAAATCAGGGAGATAAATATCCGCGAAATCCTCCGCCATTCGTAACATCTGTATGGATTGGTACCCGGAAAGATTGTAGACAACCGGAAGATTGTATCCCTGTCGACGCAGGAGTAAGACCAATTCAAAGACATGGGGAAAAAAATGATCCGGGGTGACAAGATTGACATTGTGCACATGGTGTGTCTCGACCATACCCGCCACTCTTTCAAACAGCTCATCCACGTGAATGCTCTCCCCGAAGCCATCCCTGGAAATCTGGTAATTCTGGCAATAGGGACATTTAAGAGAACACCCTGAAAAAAAGACGGTCCCTGAACCATTCTCTCCTGTGATGGGTGGCTCCTCACCAAAATGGGGTCCCACATAGGCTACCCGGAGTTGATGGTTCTCCCTACAGAATCCGGAATATCCTAATGCCTCCTCCTCCAACCGGTTCACCCTGCAGTCTCTCGGGCAGAGTTGACATTCTTTAAACAACTCCATGAAACTCATTGATGATTCTGTTTCAGCCTCCTTGGATGAATGTCATACAGCATGTCATATGAAGAAAACATCGTCAATTGGAGACCATCTACGATGTACCAAATTCTCCGATATCCCACGTCAGCAGAGGCAAGGCCGAAGAGGCTTCAATTTGCTCAACACGCAAGTCTGGTTTCCCTATACTATGATCTGAAAAATGGAATTTATTGAATAAAGATCTTCATCCCTGATCTAACAGATAGGAAAGGAGAACATCTCTAATGGCTTTTAGAACGAAAACCAGGATCGAGATAAGCGGATCCCGCAGGTTGCTTTCCGGCCCACTGTTGAACTGCAGAGCCTTTCCATGTTTCGCCGACAGTGGTAGCGGTTTACCCTGATCAGTTACTGCAGAAGGCGTAAAGCAAGATTCAGCACAACGATCAGTGGAATTCCGAAGGCGAAATTCATCAGAACCAGTTTTCGGCTGTGTTTTAGTAGTTCAACGAAAACTGCGTGAACGGCAAGAAATAGTCAGTCCTCATAGTTGAAAAACAGTTGGATAGTATCATATTCCGTGAGAACCCATCAAAGAACGAGAAACACTTTGTAATGCACCATTTTGAACAGATCCCTGTGTTGTTAAGTTGTTTCGGAACCAATGTCCCCTTTTATAAGGGTGCAAAAATTCACGCCGGGAGGTTCAAAATACTTTTTCGGGTTGAAGTATTGACGTTTTCGGCAGATTTGATAAAAGAGAGCAGCTTGTCTGACGGGATTTTAGGATGATTTAGTGTTTCATTTATTTATCTAAACTTGGAATTCATTTGAAAACCAGATTATTACAAACACTTATAGCCGTCTGCATTCTCTATCGGAGCCATGTTCCAGAAGCGGCGGCCGCAATCCATACATTGCCCATGACCCTCGGCTACGCGATGATGGATGCGCTGGTTCTCGGGAGCTACTACACGGATGCCGACGACAGCGCCGTGGTCATCGACGGCGAGGACGGGTGTACATCCATTATCCTTTCCGAACCGAAATTCGGTCATAACGATGGGAAGCTGACATTCGAGACCAGAATAAAAGTCGCGCTCGGCAAAAAAATGTTCGGCCGCTGTGTTTCCGTCCTCAATTGGGACCGCTACCTCTTCTTTGTCGAAAAGCCCATCCTGGACAAGGAAAACTGGTCGCTCTCCTTCGAGATCGACGACTTCGTCCTGATGACGGCGAACCGTAAACCCGTGAAGCTCGCCGGTATGGTCTGGAAGATCATCCGGGATGATGTAAACGATTATCTTGGAGGGATCAAAATCGATCTCGCGCCCCCGATGCGGGATCTCAGGGATGTCCTCCTCCCCTTGCTCGGCGGCCTTCAAGCCGAAGAAGCCCTCCGCCTTGTTGAAAGCATACGCCCGGGTTCGATTACCATCCTTCCCGATGCGCTGAAACTTGAAAACAGTGTGGAGATCCAGGATGAATGGCTGACCGCGTTGATCGAAGCGCCGATTGAGGGCGAGGAAGCTGCGTTGACCGGTAAGGAAGTAGATGCTTTCATTTCGACCTGGGAGGCATGGGATACGTACCTGATCCAGATTCTGCTATCGCTTTCGGGCAAACCCCTGATCGATGAGGAGCGTCAGCTTTTTCTGGACACGGTGCTGGATGTCCGATACGAATTCATCGACGAACTCGGCCGCCCGGTCATGCAAAAGGATTTCGTGCGCCGTCAATTCGTAGAAACTTGGACCAATATTCAGCCTGTTTTCCGGAGACACCTCCTGGAGGAAAAAAGTAGCACGCTCTTCGGTTATCTCGCCTTCTTTTCCGCATCCGATGCCTTGGTTTCCCTGGATACAGCGGCGCCGAGTCTTGGCATTGAAATATCCAATGAGGGGTTCAACCGTCTGGCGCGCATGCTGATCACGGAAGAGGTCCCCGAGCCGGTTTCCCCCGAACGGCAGGATCCCCGATTGAGGCAGCTTTTTGGGATGCCGCCCTGGAGCGAAGAACCCTTTACTCAAAACTCCGGCATGTTACATACAGGACGGTTGTCATATCTCGCGAACCTCTATTCCTTATTTTTCTCCGTCAGTACAGCCCACGCGTCCGAAAACAATCAGCCGCTTCCCGCGATCGAAGAGATATCCCAATGGGTCTATGATCGTTCCGATATGGAGTCATACTCGGAGAAAATACGGGAACTCCTTTCACCCATCGCCCAATCGGCTTTGCAGCAGAGCGTGTTGCCGGAACAATATCGTCCCATGTTCCAGCGCCTAGTTCTGGCAACCGCATGGCAGGAGAGCTGTTTCAGGCAATTCATTCGTGGAAAGGACGACACGATTAAATACCTGACATCCTATAACGGTACTTCCGTAGGGCTGATGCAGATAAACGAAAGGGTCTGGAAAGGGATCTACGACGTCGAAAGTCTTCGTTGGAAAATAGAGTACAATGCCAAGGCAGGATGCGAAATACTCGATACCTATTTCAACAGGTACGCCCTCCGGTATATGAAAAAAATGACGCCCCCGCCGGACTTGACGGAGGAGCAACTCTCCGGTGCCATCTACGCCATGTACAACGGGGGGCCGAAGGAATTCCACAAATTTATCTCCAGGTCCGACGGCAACTCACTGTACCAAAGCGACAGGCTTTTTAGGGAGAAATTTGAATGGGCAAATCAGAGCGACTGGGAAAAATTGTCGGAATGCTTACGTTAACGCATCCCAAATGCAGACGAAGCGTTTGCCCTGCTTTAATGATGGACCCTTCAATATTATTTAGGGTTTTCAGCCGAGAAACGGAAACTCCCGTCTTGCGTCATGAAGGGCTCTCTGTCAATTCTGAACAACAAACAGGAAAGGAAAACATCTCTAATGGCCTTTCGAACAAATATTAAGGTTTGCTTCAGTGATATCGATAATGCGGGTATTGTCTATTATCCCCGTTTCATGCATTACTTTCATCTCTCAATGGAAGAGTTTTTTTCTTCAGCACTAGGCATTGACTATGCAGATGTCCTGCACGCGAAGAAGGTGTCGTTTCCTACTGTCCATGTTGAAGGCAGCTTTCTCCAGAAACTCAGATACGGAGATAAAATCGAGATGGAGGTCAGGGTGACAAAGATCGGCAGGACTTCGATTCACTGGGGCTACAGGGGCTTTAGAATGGGAGAGGGTGAGAACCTTGTTGTGGAAGGGAGCAACGTAACCGTGTGTGTCATCCCTGATGATTTTAAGAAGATCGAAGTCCCTCTATGGCTGAGAAAGGGTCTGGAACCTCATATGGAAGGATCTGATTGAAGAGTTATATATTGAATTGGATCGCGTTGTATGAGAGGAGGCCGGATCAAGATGGATCGAGGTCGGACCGGGATATTCTTCTCTCTTATGTCGGTTGCTCTCGTCGCCGGGTTACAACTCACTGTACATGCTGGACCCATGCTGAATAAGGCATTTGGGATCTTACGAAGAATACTAAAGACCTCTATGAGACGATGTGCATGGCCTGTCACGATATGGATGGTACGGGCGCACCCCTCGAGTCGTGTCGATTTTCTTGGTATTAACCTTATATGCTATGGATGCAACGCACTCTGCGTTCTTTGTGTCTTTGCGCGAGAAGTGATTTTCGTTCTTAGGTAAGAGTGAATTCTTGCATTATGTCAAATATTCAACTTGTCGCATTTGAAGGCATAAGCCAAACCGATTCCCACCGCAAATCCTACCGCGAGGTTCGCGGCGAGGGTGATCCCTAGGATCATCAGAGAACCGATAGGGCGTGCGCTCCGAGAAATATGGCAAGCGCCACGAATATAAGTCCGACCATGAGATTTGATCCGGCCGTTCGCGCCCCGAACCGGTAGTGGGCTGCCAGGCCCCCGGCCCCGTGGCAAAGCGGCATGCCGCCCACAAGAAAACTCATAAAATTGGCAATCGCTATACTGATGCACGCACTGCGATAGGACACCTTTTTCGAACTCTGGCCAAAGTATTCGCCGGACAGGTCCGCGTAAGCGATAACCGCATTTCCCAGGGTCATGGGTATCTGGGGCAGGGCCAACCCCACGACTATTCCCCCTAACACGACCAGGAGTCCAGCCGGAATCCTTCGATTTTCAAGGAGCAGACATGTCAAAATGCTTCTGATCACACCAATGTTCTTTCATTCTCTACCCCTTCATATGATCCAACGCCTCCGGATATTTCTCAGGCTTAAGAGGAAAAGTCCGGTGGAGAAAACAATCAGGAGTACAAAATCGATCGGCATGGGTAACGCATTTCCGGCGCCGAACGCGCCTTGAAGAATGTCGGCCCCGTAGGTCGGCGGAAGCACGTAGGAAAGAGGCCGGAGAAAGACAGGCAGACGTTCAATCGGAAAGAATAGACCACATAGAAATACCATGGGAAAGCGGAAAAAGTTGGAGAAGGTCTGGGCTTCGAAGACTTCGCTGACGGAGACGGCTATGAACAGCCCCAGGAAAGTGGAGGTCACCGCGAGGAGGAAAATGGCAGGGACAGCGGCGCTCCAGACTGCTTGGGAAAGGTCCGTCAGAAAAGCCGCAAGGATGATGGGGATGAAGGCGTTGGCCGCGCCGAAGAGGATCGCCCCGGAGGTCTTGGCCAACATCAGGAGTTCCAGGGATATGGGCGCCAGCAGCAGCCGGTCAAAAGACTTTCCTTTTTTTTCGAAGGTCACTGTCACCGACAGCATGGAGGTGGTTCCGAAGAGGATGGAAACCACCACCACGCCCGGCAGCATGGAAAGTACGCCCTCCAGCCCACTGCCCGACTTGATAAAGAACATCCCTGTCCATGCCAGGGGGAAGATCAGACCCCAACTTATGTTCGGGGGTTTGAGGTAATAGGACCGCATATCCTTGACAAGGATGTTCCAGAAGGCGATCCACCATTTCATATTCACAGGCCGCCACCCCCTTTCTTTTCCTTTTCTTTACGCATGGCGGCCGCTTCAATGCCCGTGATCTTTACGAAGACGTCCTCCAGGGAGGGTTGCACACGCCGGGCCTCATTGACCTCGGCTCCCTGTTCTTCCAGAAGCCGCACCAGGGGCCCAACACGTATGGGTTCGCCGGCCTCGACCCGAATCAGCCCCCCGGGAAGAGTCTTGAATATCTGATTTGGAAATGCCTCTGCCAGCTTATCGTGGAGAGAGAAATCCGGGTTCGAAACGGCAAGCTGCATCACATGCCTTTCTTGGATCGGCTGGAGGAGGTTGCCCACCGTATCGATCCGGACGATCCGTCCCTGCACGATGAAGGCGATCCGTCCACAGAGCCTTTCGGCCTCTTCAATGTAATGGGTGGTCAGAAGGATGGTTGTACCAGCTTGATGCAGGTCGGCGATGAGCTGGCGGATTTGCCGAGCGCTGGCCACGTCTATGCCGGTCGTGGGTTCATCCAGGAACAATATGGTAGGATCATGAATAATCCCGGCGGCGATGGTGAGTTTTCGCTTCATCCCCTTGGAATACCCGGCGAATTTCCGGTCCGCTGCTTGGGCAAGTCCGAAGGTCTCCAGAAGCTCCCGGGCACGCGCCTTACGTTTCTTCTTGTTCATGCCATACAGGGCCGCACAAAAGCACAGGTTGTCAAATCCTGTCAACTCGGGATAGAGGTTGCTCTCGTCCGGGACCACACCAGTCAGGTGCTGGGCCGCCTTGGGGTTTTGTGTGCAGTCGATGCCTGAGATCCGGACCGTGCCGGCATCCGGACGGGCCAGGCCGGTGAGCATGTTGATGGTGGTGGTCTTGCCAGCTCCGTTGGGCCCGAGGAACCCGAAGAGCTCTCCCTGGAGCACCTCGAAGCTTGCATCTGCAACGGCCTGAACGTCTTCAAATCGTTTGGCCAATCGATCTACGGAGATTGCGTTAACTGAGACCTTGTCCATGATTGATCTCTTCTACATCCTATAATCCTATACATCTCATTTCCGTTACACACCGACGGAAGTCAATGCCCGGCATCCATACTCATAAAGAAAACGCCCCTTCACTTTTCTTCTTTTTTGGGAATACAGGGATGGTCCTTTTCATCCCCGCGGCATTCTCCGATCCGCTCGGAAGTGCAATTCCCGGGTTTCCTCTTGAGGCGATCCGGTTGCCGACAGCGATCTTTACACATGGTTCATTCCTTCTTTTCCATAGTATTGGGGTGGATATTATCCGGTACTGACCGGTGACAAGTCACCCTGGAGTCGGCGTCTGGTTGGCTTGGTTTATAAGATCTTGGGCAATTCGATGAATCGCATCCTTATCAACGATGTAATGGGTCCAGTATCCCCGTTTCTCCCCTCTCACCAGCCCTGCCTTTCTCAATATTTGCAGGTGTTGGGAAACGGCCGCCTTGGATATGTTAAGCTGATCGGCCAAGGCGCCCACACAAAGGTCATGGGACAAAAGCAGGTTGATGATCCGGAAACGGGTTTCATCTGCCAGGGCCTTGAGAGTCGGAAGCATGTCCATCATAGCAAATCCAATTCAGTATAGACTTAAATGAATCGTTGCACCTTCGATTCGATCTGTCAACAAAATCCTGTTTTCCCTTGACATTAATGATGCGGAGTATGAAAAAAACAAGATTGATCGATAAATATGGAGACCTTTTTGTCTCGGGACCCTTAAAAGAGCGTAGCTTATGAAAGTCCTGTTTATTATTACGACTGATGACGGCGAGACTATATATAATGCTATGAGGCTGGCCAATGTAGGAGTGGACAAGGGCACCGAGGTGAGTGTGTTCATGCTGGGTAAGGGAGTGATGTTCGAACAGAGCGGAAGCGAGCAGTTCGATGTCATGGGGGAGATGAATAAATTCGAGGGAGACTTTTATGTCTGAGGGGTCTGCATGAAATCCCACGGTCTGGAGGGATCAAGCAGTTGCCCCATCGGCTGGATGGATGACCTTTATGAACTTGCCATGGGGGCCGACAAGGTGATCACGTTTTAGAGGCATTGAAATCCATAAAGGGGGACCTTCTTATATAACGGTGGTTCCACATCCCCTTTTATGACAGAGAAACAGACCTCTAATGGCCTTTCGAACGAATATTAAGGTTTGCTTCAGTGATATCGATCATGCGGGCATTGTCTACTATCCCCGTTTCATGCATTATTTTCATCTCTCAGAGGAACCATATCATATCCTTCGGCTAGCCTTTTGGCCCTTGACTCAAGGAAGGTGCCGTAAAGCCCGTCAACAATCATTCCACCGGATATCCGGCCTTTAACCAGTCGGCCCACCCGCCAATCATATTCTCTGCGTTCTTATAGCCCATTCTTTTCAATGTGTAGGTTGCGAGTCCTGACCGAAAGCCACTTGCACAGTAAACAACAATATGGGTCTCCTTATCAGGAATGATCCTTAGCACTGCAAGCTCCAGCAATCCTCTTTGCAGAAATTTGGTGCCTGGAATATGCCCCTTCTTGAATTCATCCTCGGTCCTGACATCAAGAAAGACGGCTTCTCCCATGAGGGCCTTTGCTTCCTCAATAGAGATTCCTTTGATATTTTTATATGCCTCAGTATAAAAATCCCTCGCGGTCATATCCTGAGCGTTGCCCACAGATACACTGGAGATAAAAAAGGCCGCTAGCATTACGGCGGCTAGAACAGATATACTCTTCTTTGTCATGATAATATTCTCCTTACTCTCTTTTCCTACTAATCAGGTCTCTCTACCAACTAATAAGTGCCCCTTCGGAAATGAACAAGCTTCATTGCAGACTCTTGACTATATTCTCCTGCTCGATCTTCTTTGGAATCAAATCCTTCCCGACCATCACACCCTTGTTCGCCTTCATCTCATCCTCTTTCACATCCTTGTTTGTGAGAAAGAGAAAGGAGTTACCATGGCAGGCATTACAGCTTTCATTCTGCAAGGTCTTTCTCCTGATATTATGAGGTGTGGTCATTTTCCACGTGGGTAGTGCATCAAAACGTTTCAGATCATCCTCGCCATAGAACTTGAATGAATCCCTGACCACCGGTACATGGCGGAGGGTGACAAACTTCTCGGGATGCTTGTCGGATTGAGATGGATTCAGACCGATCTTGAAATCCATCCATGAGGGCTCTGTCGTGAAAAAACTATTCTCCTGCTGATCATTTCCCATATGGCAGGTTCTGCAGTTCTTATAGGACTGGGAATGGCAGACAAAACAGCTTGTCTTGCCCCGATGGATTGTATGAATCCTCACATTCTCTGATTGGTCTCCATAGATCGTTCTGTGGCAGTCCTCACATCTCGGTCCGCTTTCTACCGCATAACGATGTTCATACCCCTTGCCGTCGCCATGCATTTCTTCGGCAGTATGACAGACGCTACATTTCATGTATTTTTCATGGTGGATATCCGGTTTGTATCCCTCGTTTTCCCCGAAATACTCCTTGCCTATCCGGCTCCCATGGCAAGCTGTGCAGGTCTGTTTCATGGGGGGTTGTTTCTGGAAGATATGACCCTCCATGAGTCCTCCCCCCACAGAATTTGGTCGACTGACATGACACGCCCCACAACTCGCATGGCATTGACCGCAATAGTTATCAAAGGCCTTGTCCAGCTTTTTGTGGGCATCCGCATCATCGCCCGCCCTTGCTTTCATGGTCACCCGATAGGGCCCCAAGGTGATATGAAGGCTCTTCCTGGAGTTCTCAACATCGTGACAATCGCCACACCCGCTCTGGGGATCAGGATACGTAGGGTCTTTGATCAGACCATTGTGCGCGGTCCGCCAGTCCGGGTCTCGGGGGTCACCGCCGTGACACCCGTGACAGTCTATACTGCCATGGTTCTCATCCTCCTCCAGGAAATCCGTGTCCACAAACACCCTTTCATGCGGGGCCAACGGCACCACCTCTCCTCCTCACCCCTCTCCAACGGATTCAACCTTTTCAGAAGTGGGTTGCCGGCTTTTAGCGATTTCTCTTGTCGCCTCGATGAGCATTCTGGCACTGGTATGACACACGGTGCACTCGCTTGTCTCTGATTCGTCACCACTCACCCATCTCTCCGAGAACAAAGAGAAAGCAGCAAGCAGAAGGATCATCATATATTTCAGCTTTTTCATATAACTTTCCGAAATACAAGGAGAGTCCAAATATACGAGGAGAGGTTATCGGACGATTTCACAGATATGTCAAGTCATAATATCGTTGTATGTTTTAACTAAAGGGCTTAATCATCCCTCTTGATGAACTCATAAATCAT
>JAFGFY010000202.1 GCA_016930795.1 Deltaproteobacteria bacterium | reverse complement strand
CAGATTGGCAATTGGGGCTTGCGCAGTCCTTGTTCAAACAGGAAAAATACGCCGATGCAGCGTCTCTCTGTAATCAGCTGATTACCCAGAATCCCGATAATATCGATTATTGGCGTTTGCAGGCCAACGCCTATCTGGGTCTTGAGGAGCCCCTCAAAGCGGCACAAAACTATGAATATCTTCGAACCACGGGCGCAGCCGATGTCGCAAGCCTCAACAAGCTAGGTGATATCTATGTCAAGGAAAAGATGCTGGACATAGCCGCAGAAGCTTATGCCGAGGCACTTGAAAATGATTCCATCCAGTCAGCGGATCCCTTTATCCGTAATGCGAAGATCCTGGCGAACTACGGTGGGCTTGATGAAGCGGAACAACTCGTTCAGAAAATCAAAGAGATATATTCCGGTTCCCTATCCAACGAGCAAAAGGTGGAACTTCTAAGCTTAGAGGCCCGCATTGCCCTGAACAGAGGTGCTGATGAAAAGCAGGCAGAGCTGCTTCAGGAGATTGTTCAAATCAACCCCTTAGATGGCGAAGCCCTCATCCTGCTTGGTCAGCATTTCTCTCAAAAGAACAATCCTGAAAAGGCCGTCTTCTTTTACGAACGGGCTGAGGCTATTGAAGCGGTTGAAGCCAAGGCAAAGATCAGACATGCTCAGGTTCTTGTCCAGGGATCAAATTACCAAGAGGCCATTCCCTTATTGGAAAGTGCACTGCGTATAGAACATCGTAGCGAGGTAGAAGAATATCTGACACAAGTAAAGGCCGCTGCCAAATCTCGCCAATAATCTCTATCCTAATCAATAACAAATAAGCCGTTTCTTTAAATGTCGGTAAATGCATGTTAGCAAAAAATCGATTTTTTAGAGAAACACTCCAAGCGACGGTCCACAGCGGCTTCTTATACTCAATGTTTTCTCCGGGGTTGCACCCTCCCCTAACCATCCTTATATTTAATTAAAATCGCTATATTCAGCAGGATCCTGGGCAGCAGATTCTGAGTCCCTTTTGGAAATATTTTACTGTAATAACAAAAAGTTACAATTATTATGTGGACGATATTCTAGGTCATACGAGTGTTGACTCAGAACCTGCCTAATCTCTTAGAACACAAACCATAAGGAGTCACAAAAATGGTTAAATTCATAGACACAGAAGACCACGAAGAATGGGCAAAGAAGGTTCCGAATGTCCTTCCTATTTTGCCTGTGAGGAATACCGTCGTATTCCCTTTAACCGCTCTGCCTTTAACCGTTGGTATCGCACGATCCGTGAAACTGATCGAAGATGCTCGAAATGGAGACCGCCTTATCGGTCTGCTTACTTCTAAAGACCCCTCTATTGATGAGCCCGAACCCGGACAGATTTACGAAACAGGGACGTTGGCAAAAGTCTCTCATGTCTTGCGTACGCCGGATGACACGTTGCAGGTGGTTGTCCAGGGGTTGGAGCGGTTCCGTGTCACGCAGTGGATGGACACCGAGCCTTACCTGCGTGCTCAAATTGAGATTGCACCCGATCAGGTGGACTCGAATGTTGAATTGGATGCTATTCAACGCGCCTTGCATAGCCTCGCGCGAGAAGTGATCTCCCTGTCACCCCATCTGCCGGATGAGGTGGGCCATCTATTGAGTCAGGTCCAGGATCCCCGCTACCTGGCCTACCTAGTGGCTGGGAATGCCCGCCTGGACATCACCAAAGCCCAGGAGATCCTCGAAGCAGACAACGTGAAAGATAAGCTGCGCGCTTTGATCTCCCACCTTACTCACGAAAAGGAGGTCCTCACTCTGGGCAAGAAGATCAAGACAGAAGCCATGGAAGAGATGGACAAGGCACAACGGGAATACTATCTTCGGCAACAACTCAAAGCCATTCAAAAGGAATTAGGTGAAACAAATGAATGCCAGTCAGTGGACAATGAGTATACCGAGAAGATCGAAAAGGCCCAATTACCTGAAGAGGCCCTGAAACAGGCACAGAATGAATTGAAACGGCTCAGTAGCATGTCACCTCAATCGTCAGAGTATTCCGTCATAAAGTCATACCTGGATTGGCTGGTTGACCTGCCCTGGCATGAATTGAGTGAAGATCAGTTGGACATCCATCATGCGCGGGCGGTCTTGGATGAGGATCACTATGACCTTCAAGAGGTGAAGGACCGTATTGTCGAATATCTGGCTGTTCGCAAACTGGTCAAGGAACGTGGAGTGAACAAGGATCCTGATGAGCGGGCCGATGCCAGTCAGGCCATGGGCGCCATTCTCTGCTTTGCCGGCCCGCCCGGGGTGGGAAAGACGAGCCTGGGTCAGAGTGTTGCCCGTGCACTGGGGCGCAAGTTCACGCGCATGAGTCTGGGCGGTATGCGTGATGAGGCTGAAATACGCGGCCATCGTCGTACTTACATCGGCGCCATGCCGGGACGCATCATCCAGGCCATCAAACGGGCAGGGACGCGCAATCCGGTCTTCATGTTGGATGAGGTAGACAAGATCGGCAATGACTGGAGGGGTGATCCCAGCAGTGCCCTGCTGGAAGTACTCGATCCGGCTCAGAACAGCACCTTCCGGGATCATTATCTGGACGTGGATTTTGACCTGAGTGATGTGATCTTCATCACCACGGCAAACCAGTTGGAGACTATTCCATCACCCCTGCGCGACCGGATGGAGATTATTCAGTTGGATGGCTACACCGAACATGAGAAGATCCACATTGCCCGAAACCACCTCGTTCCAAGGCAGATCCTCGCCAATGGCCTCCATGAGGAAGAAATCACGTTTACTGAGGAGGCCCTTCAAAAGATCATCAGGGACTACACCCGGGAGGCAGGTGTACGTAATCTGGAGCGCCAAATCGGTGCTGTTTGCCGCAAGAGTGTCGTCAAGATCTCTTCCCAGGATCTGACCCACGTTGAAATCACGCCGGAGACGGTCCGAGAAGATCTCAAAAAGGAGAGGTTCGAGTCCGAGTCTTCAGAGTCTATTGAGATCCCTGGTATCGCCACAGGCCTGGCCGTCACGGCAGTGGGGGGTGATATCCTCTTTATTGAGGCGACAGGAATGAAGGGAAAGGGTCAACTCACCCTCACCGGTCAGCTTGGAGATGTGATGCGAGAAAGTGCCCAGATCGCTCACAGTTTCGTGCGCTCGAAAGCAAAGCAACTGGGTGTTGATCCCAGTCTGTTCGAAAAGATGGACGTCCACCTGCATGTTCCTTCCGGGGCTATTCCCAAAGACGGACCGTCAGCCGGCATCGCCATGGTGTTGGCCATTGCGAGTCTCTTTACTGCCAGGCCCGTGCGCAGTGATGTAGGGATGACGGGAGAGGTGACCTTGCGCGGCCGTGTCCTTCCTGTTGGAGGAATCAAGATGAAGGTGCTGGCCGCACATCGTGCCGGACTGACCACGGTCATTCTGCCGAAACGAAACGAGCAGGACCTGGAAGAATTGCCCGATGATGTTCGGAAGGAGATGACTTTTGTGCCGGTGGAGAGGATTGACGAGGTCCTCAAAGAGGGATTGATTCCAGACGAAGCGTTGGCCCAATTGCCTAAGATGGATGATTGGCTAAGATCGATCGCGGCAATCCAGACGGGCTCTGTGAACTAGTCTTTTGTATCACGGTTCATGAGACAAATACTCAGTATTCGATGTTCGACGTTGGACGTTCCGTGTTGGACGTTCAGGTTTCCTAACCTGCTATGATCTTAGTGTGGCGGTTAAACGCAAGGGATTGGTGAGGAGTCCAAGCGCGGAAAGAATACTGGTACATACGACGTCGGCTGAGTTTAGAGTCTCCACAGCGACACCTTCATCTAGAATAACGGCCACGCCCAGGGCAGCCTCTTTGAGCATCAGACGATCATTGCGGCCATTTCCCATGCATACCGTCTTCTCGGCACCGAGGGCCTTTATATAATCCAGTTTACCCCTGTCCTGGTTTTTAACGGTCAGAACGGACAGTCTGCAAGGGACTCCCTCGAGTCTTGATCGAACCTTTCCGAAGGTGTCGGCTGTTAACACATGGACCTCAAGGCTTTGCGCCAGGTTTTTTAATGCATCCATCACCCCTGCCAAAGGTTCTCCATCCACGGCCAGAGTCCCATTGTAGTCCAGGACCAAATGCTCAAGCTTTAAGGTCCTGTATCCCGGTATCGCGACTTCTATCATAATATCTCCTCTTAGCTTTCTCTAAACAGAGTCCACCTCCGTTTTGCGATCATCGCCCTCATCATGTCTCCGGCATTCTCCGCGTGATCAGCGACCGAACCTATTCTCTCAGCAAGACTCACCAGATGGAAGATACTCACCGGATCCTTCTCAATGCTAAAGATTTTGACCTTCAATTGACCTTCTCTTGCATCTGCTTCATGCTCCTGCTGCTTGATGTTATGAATAATGTCCTTTACGATCCTTCGCTGCTTCTCAGAGTAAGTCTCAAAATATTCTTTTGCCTCGGAAATCATTCTGCTCAATTCCTCGATAGGTTCGATTACAGCGTCCACCAATAAAAAGACCTCTTTTTCCATGGCTTCCGGAATATGAGTGGCTCTATAGGAAAGCCAATTCAGCGAATCCTGTGCGGCATCAAGGACCCTATCTTGCTCTTTGAGGTACGAGAAGAGCTGATATTCCGTGACAGGCATTCTTGTCCCCTTGGGGATATGTCCGCGGATTCTACGTTTTATGGAATCCGCATCACTTTCCAGCTTGTTGACTACTTCACGCAATACATCAAATTCTTCGCACTTGTCGGAAATATAGCACTCAATGGCCTGCTGAAAGGCCCAACTACATTCTCTGACCTTTTCTACATGGTTTCGCAGACCGTCAAAGGGGGAAGTAACGAGTATGGAACGAAATGGAAAATGCATGATGACCTCCTAAAACAGAAGCGTAAAGTGTGATGAAGAACACTCAAGACTCAGACTGCTCACAAGTCCGCACATCAAACGAATCCCTGAACACGGCCAAAAGGTTCTGGGTATGTTCAGAAATACTTAAGCTATTTTCGAGTATCGCAAAAAACAACATGCTTCGGCGGATCTTTGACTCCGCTCTCTGTATCCGCCTGACCTGATTCTTACTAAATTCAGAGGTTAAGTTCTTCAATTTCTCACACTGATTGGTAATATAATCATAATCGACTCTTTTTCTCCTGGTGAGCATGATGGAGGTATTCCACAAAAGCCGAGTCAGAAAAGTCTTGATCTGTCTGAGCTCCTGTTTCTGGCTATCCAGAAAGCCCGCGTGATAGTTTTCAAAATGCTCACACGTCCGTGTGATCATGTTCATGTGGCTCTCGGCAATGGACTGAAGGTCTCGAAGGGTATACGAGTATTGATGAGTTCCGTCCATATCACCTTTATTGAGAAGAGAGAGGGTTTTGAAAATATTTTCCACAATAGTATCGGCCCACTTTTGAATCTTTTCAGCTTCACTCCTCGTTTTTCTCAGTCTTTCCAGATCCTCAGAGTGGAGTGCCTGATAAAAGAGACCGATATTGTCGCTGATATCTCTCAGAAAATGTCCTGTCTGTTCAAAGGATGTCTGTATAGCCGTATCCGCTTCGCAAACCGTATCCAGACTCAAGGCCTCAATCCTACCGCGTTCTTCTTCTTTCTTCCGGTGGTATTGGTAGGTGGTCCAAATGAGAAAAACCACGAGAAGTACCAAACCCACCACTGCCAAGGCCTCCAAATAATAAATGATGAGAGCAAAGACAAAGGCCGTGGTAAATGCCGCCAAAGCCGTAAAGAACCATCCCCCGATAACCGTCATCACACCCGTCACCCTGTAAACAGCGCTTTCTCTTCCCCAGGCCTGATCAGATAAGGATGTCCCCATGGCCACCATAAATGTGACATAGGTGGTGGAAAGGGGGAGCTTCAATGAGGTTGCAAATGAGATCACGGCGCTTGCGACAATAAGATTAACGGAAGCCCGAACCAGGTCAAAAGAAGCGGGTCTTCCATCGGCTAGAATTTCACCACGATACTCGCCCGGATCGATACGGCCGGAAATAGTCTTTCTCAGGGATATAGGTATGAGTCTTCTTGAAGAACTGAATGCTCCATATACCATGCCGACAAGAGTCCGCGATAGGGTGGATGAGCCAAAGCGTTCCACCCCCTCATCCTGCCTGCCTAAACTCACTTCTGTTTGAGTGACTGTTCTCGCTTTTCTTGACATCCAAAGCGTTATAACCATGATCGCACCGGCAACAAGAAGCAGAAAGGTGTTGGATTGTATAGGTTGCTGCAATGCTTCCATACTTGCCATGAGGGGATTGATCGTCTCAGAAGCGACATTGTACGCATTCATTCCGGCCAGAGGGACACCGATAAAGTTGACCAGATCATTGCCCGCAAATGCCATAGCTAAGGCAAAGGTCCCAATAAGCACAATCGGTTTGAGGACGTTGATTTGAGTAAAGAGTGCCAATAGCTGGAATAAAATGGCGAAAAATAAAAAACTTGTGTATAGGATCATCCAGGTATGTGTATTGACCCATATAACCGTTTCAGGCGTCAAAAAGGATGCCCCTTTTGCTCCTTTTATCAGTATAAAATAGGTGATTATGGACAGGGCCAAGCCTCCCCAGACACCGCTATATCGCTTCAGCCGTTTTTGGTAATCAAACGTAAAAACCAGACGGGTCACAAACTGGCAAACAACGCCGAAAAAAAACGCGATCACAACCGATAGAAGAATCCCCATAATAATGGAGAAGGCCTTTGCAGTATTGATATATTCTACCACTGTCGCATAACTATCTCCCGCCACATGGATCTTCAGCAAAGAAACCGCCACAGCAGCTCCCAGGAGTTCAAAGACAATGGATACGGTTGTGGATGTGGGAAGGCCAAAGGTGTTGAAAAGGTCAAGGAGGAGGACATCAGTGAGCATGACGGCAAGGAAGAGCGTCATGAGCTCCGGCATGGTGAAGAATCTCGGGTGAAATATGCCCTTCCTTGCTACCTCCATCATGCCGCTGGAAAAAGTCACACCAGCAAGAATACCCAGGCCGGCAATGACCATAATCACGTGACGAGGTGCGACCCTGGAACCAATAGAGGAGTTCAGAAAATTAACCGCGTCATTGCTGACGCCCACGATGAGATCAAAAACGGCCAGACTTGCTAAAATGATGACTGCAAACAAGAAAAGGCTCATATACTCTCCAAAGTTCTCCTTTCTGAACTGAATTCAACAACAAATGTAAGCTTCGAATGAATTGATTAAGGTAAACTCAGCAGATGCACCCTTCGAATGAGAAGCTGGGTCGATGAGAGTCTCTCCAAACGATTGGGAATACTTCATAGCATATTTTTTGACCGGAAAGAAAGAGATTATGAGTGTTTTGTCAGATATTTGTTAGTTTTCTAACAAAACCGAAATATAGCTGGAGTGTTTTTTAGAATCATCTCAAAAGAGAGCAAGGAATCATGAAGGTTTTCGAATAGTTACATCAATCAAGATTTTGCCAAACAGAAGCTTCCCGCTTCAGTAAATCATTGATAATAGGGGGGATAATAAGCAATAGGGTAAAATAATGAGATTCGAAAACACAAAGGCTCCATGCATTTCTCCTGCATGGAGCCTTCAATACCTTTCGTTCTGGTGGAGCCCCACCGACAGAAATCGGTGGCACCTCCACATTTTTCGCCGGGCGAAACCCGCCAAAGCACATCCACCTTCGCTCTAAAATGAGCTACGGCGGATTACCCGCAACGCATTCGCCCCACACGTGCGTGTAGGTCCTTCTGCGTAGGCGGGTAACAATACTAGAATTTTATCTGAAAAACCGCCTGTAACTTCTTCTCATCGCCAAGATGGTTATCTGGCACAGGGAGTTTCCCTTTCTTACCCGCGTTCGGACCATAATCAGTTGTTTCATATGCCAGCATAAAAGTATTTCCTTTGTAAAAATCGTAGGCAAGACCCCCTATGACCATATCATAGTCTGCATCAATGGCTATCATACCATTATCATCCTGATCGAAATGATCATAGCGCCCGAACAGAGATATTTTATTATCTAAAATAGGAAGCTTTAGATTTCCGAACAAGGAATAACCCTTAGTCTTCAAGGCTCGGCCTTGAGCGTCAACCCATGTCCCGCTCTTGTTCCCTTCGGTTGTAAAGTACTCACCGATAAGAGTCAGTCGCGGATTCTCGTAGCTCAACATTCCCATGTTGACCTCATAGTCCGGAAAAACCCCCGCAGGATTGTTACCTTCATTCCCCTTGCCGGCGAGTATACCGAAATAAGTCAACTGGAGACCAGGGATAACCTCAGACAAAGGGCGCAATGTAAGCCGTGCTTCAAAGGGCTTATTGCTATTGTTCTCGCTGGCGTGGTACCCTGGTCCATTGTAGATTCCCAGGTGCCAGCTGCCATACTTCCCGTCATAGTGGTGGCTCCCCGTTCTCTCCTCAGCGTCTTCCAGCTTCCCGCCGAAATATCCGCGAAGACTCACACCGATATCCGCGGAATTAAGGGTCCCTGCGCGTTCGATGGCCATTGTGCCCTGCATACGATAGGGATTCATGTGCTCTTCAAAATCCAGTAACGGCATGTGTCCTATTCCTATTTCAGATTTCATGTCCGTCAAAAACCCGAAATCGGGTGGCCTGAGTTCCGCATAGGTATATTTCAGTCTCACTTTCCAATCTTCTACATCGTCCTGGTGAGTATCCATTGTAACTCGCGCGTGAAACCAGGGCCTGATCTCTTTCTTGATTGTGACATATCCCCTGGTGATCTTGAACTGGTTCAGGTCACTTGTCCCGTCATTTGACTCAGGGATCTCTCCATTTGAATAATCCAAATATGAAAGCATCTCTACACTGACTCCCTTAAGACCTTTGGGTACTGCCGGTTGTTTATCTTGTATCTCCTTGACCATTTCTTCTTGGCGTTGCGCTTTGACTTGTTGGACCTCTTCCTTAAATTCTCGGACTTCTTCCTTTGATGTTTCCGCCGCAACCTCTCTGATGTTACCTTTTTCCCTTTCGCCTTCCTTCTGCATCTCCTTCAGAAGTGCCTCGGCATCCGAGGGGGTAAGGATCTCCTTTTCAACAAGTTTTTTAATGAGAATATCCACCTCTCCAGCCATCACTGGAGTATTGGCAATACCAACAAAAAGACTCCATACAAACAAAATCATTATTGTTTTTTTCATTTTTCCTCCTCGTTCCTTTTGAAATTTTTTTATATTATCCTTTCTTATAAAGATGTTCTTGTACACTCCGCCAAATTCTACACTGAAAAGGCGATCCTCACTTCCCCTCACGTTCCTGAGGACTGTTTCTTTAAGAAGAAATTGTATAAATTCAAATTTAGAGTGTTCGCGATATTCCTTAGGAAACCTCCAGGTTCCATACACCTTTTCCTGCTGAACACTGATCTTTTATTAAGGAAATGTCAGCTGATGATGAGGATATCCGCCCAATGTCAGTAAATGGTTAGCGTGTTATGAAAATGTTAGAGAAAGGTTAGATTTAGGTGTGTTCATACTTTTTACCCGGCAACGGAATATGTCATCCATGACGGGGCGAACAGAACTCTTCAAGCCACGCCTTGATTTTATCCCTTGCTCGCCTGAAACCGGATAGTTTTGCCTCTTCAGGGCCTTCAATCAAGGTGGGGTCTTCGAAACCTTTATGAATACGCTCTTTCCCTCCTGGGAAATAGGGACAGGCCTCGTTAGCGTGGTCGCAAACCGTTATTACATAATCAAAATCCTGGTCCAAAAATGACTCCATACCCTTTGAATGATGACCGGTCACATCGATGCCGACCTCCTCCATCACCTTAATCGCGTATGGGTTCACCTGAGTGGGCTCGATTCCGGCGCTCCATGCGATGTAATCGTCTCCGAAAAAAGTGTTCATCAGGCCTTCAGCAATCTGGGAGCGTGCTGAGTTATGCGTACAAATAAACAGGACTTTCTTCTGTTCTTTTTTGTTCTTCATCACATCTCTCTTTGCGCTTTCGACCGGTATCTAACTCCCTACGGCCTTTTTGTAATCATCAGCGTTGATGTCGTTTGAATTCAGTCCATGGATCACATCGTCGATCTCAATATTATCTTCCAGCCACGACCGTATTTGGCGGCCCATTTCTTCAGTCATGGCGGAATCCAATATCTTGTATTCTCTGATATTGTTTAGTTTATCATAGACAAACATAATCCTGGCCGATGTGTTATCAGGCAAATTTGGGGTCTTATTCGCATTCAAATTGAAAACAGATAATGAACGAACGACCTCTCTTCTCTTTTCCATTATCATCCTCCAAAGTCATGAGTAGGTGCAAGTCTGATACGGAAGAGGCTACAAAAAAGCCCTTCCTTGTTCGATAAAATGTATACACGTCACATTCAACGGTCGTTTGTCTTTTGTTAGAATTTGATGAGTTAACAACGGGTTAAGGCAACGTTTCGAAACGTGCAATACAAAAAAACCATATCTTCTCTTGATTTTAGCTCTTATTTGGGCCTATCCTTAATGGATACTTTAAAAAATGGGGCATAATCGAACCAAAATGATTTATATCTGTTCGCGATTCCATAACTCGAACGTTTTTGGGCCCTGGAGCAGGAGCGGATAAAGAGGAGAGAAGCCCGTGCCGGTCAAAAAGGCTGAGACAAGTCATAGGGGACGGATTTTGATCGTCGACGACGAACCCGACTTTTTGGAATCCGTGGATTGGCAACTAACGAAACGCATGTACCAGGTTTTCACGGCCCTGTCCGGTGAAGACGCCCTGGATCTTCTTCGGCAGGAAAGGATTGACGTCCTGGTGGTCGACATTAGAATGCCGGGCATGGACGGTATCGAACTCATCCGACGCGCCGCCGGTATTGACACTGATCTCCAGTCCATTGTTCTTACGGGCCATGGCGGTGTGGATACGGCCATTGAGGCCATGCGCCTCGGCGCCATCAATTATCTCCGCAAACCCGTGGGAGTGGATGAGCTGGATGTGGCCGTCCAGAAAGGAATCGAAAGACGCGACCTGGTCCGGGCAGTTCGGGAAAGACAGGAGCACCTCGAAAAGGCCAACCGGGAACTGACCGAGCTTCGAGGACAATTAGAGAAAGCCCTGGAACGCGAAATCGATGAACGGAAACAGGTCCAGGGAGAACTTTACCGAATCCGCGTTCGAGAGTCCCTCGTGGAGACCATGAGTTATGCCCTTCGGTGTTGGAAACAGGCGACCCGGCAGACCAAGATCGATCTGGCCGAGGAAAGCGGAATCTGGACCGCATCCATCGACACTGATGGGACCTATCGCACCCGGACCATGGATCGGTACCTGAAGGTTGCGTCACTCCCCGCGAATCCACGAACGGAAGATGTCCTGGACACGGGATATTTTGTCCTGTCCCATTGCTCGGACCATCCTGAAATGAAAAAGGAATTGGAGAATAAAATCCACGCCTTGGAAAATCTGATACAAAACCTACCCTCATCATAGTGGCAGCAAAGATGGTGCCATAATCGACGTTTTGACCATTTTTGTCCGACATTGACACAAATTCGACCGATCAAGGTTTTGACAATAGAATCCGCTCCATAGGATATTATAGGTGTGCGTTGTTCAGGCCGATAGTGTATGGAGAGCCTCTATTTTCAACAATACCAGGTGTCTGAAGAAACCATATTGGTTTAACTCTAAGCGTTTCCGGGACACATCGAATACACATTTTAGACGAAAACCTAAGCACCGATTTACACAAAGGAGGGGAATGATGTGTGATAAGACCGTCGAATCCGTAAAACTTCTGATGCCAATCTTAGTTTTGAGTCTTGTCTTGTCCATGGGACTCTTTGGGTGCCGATCTGATTCAAGCGATAATGCGGATCAGGGCTCTAAAGTATCCGCTTCATTTTCCGTCGCGGCCTCCGACCTTGGACGGGAGTTTAATCCCGAGGTCAATGACAATGATTATGAAGCCCTGTTGCAAGGAAACCGCCGGTTCGCCCTTGATCTCTACCAAGAGCTTCGCAGCCAGGGCGAGGAAGCTGGAAATCAACTCTACTCCCCCTACAGCATCTCCGTAGCTCTTGCCATGACCTGGGCCGGGGCCCGCGGAAACACCGCGAATGAAATGGCTGATACCCTTCATTTTACCCTTGAACAAGAGGAATTCCATCCTGCTTTCAACAAACTCGATCTTTACCTACGCAGCCTTGGTCAGGAGACCGAGGATGAAGAATTCATTCTCTCCATCGAAAATAGCATATGGGGCGAGAAGACCTACACGTTCCTGGATGACTACCTTGACCTCCTGGCCGTCAATTACGGTGCGGCCATGAACCTCCTCGATTTTCTCCACCACCCGGATGAATCCCGTGGAATCATCAACCAGTGGGTTGAAGATAAGACATACGGCAGGATTGAGGACCTTCTCCCCTTGGGTTCAATTGACCCTCTAACGAGGCTCGTACTGACCAATGCCGTATATTTCTACGGGTCATGGTCCCACCAGTTTGATGAAGAGTCCACCTCGGATGGGATATTCAACGCACTGGATGGAGGTCAGGTTACTGTGTCCATGATGGAACAGACCGAGGTTTTCCGTTATATGTCAGGTGATGGATTTCAGGCCATTGACCTGCCCTATGAAGGAGAAGAGGCAGGCATGTTGATCATCGTGCCGGATGAAGGGACATTTGAGGCCTTTGAGCAGACCTTTGACACTGAGACTCTCGGCGTCATACTGGAAGGTCTGACAAGCACAAACGTTACGATCTATCTCCCCAAATGGAAGTTTATCGCTGAATATGAGTTGAAAGAAACCCTTCAAACCATGGGCATGGTTGACGCGTTTACTGCTGCAGACTTCTCGGGAATCGATGGGACACATGATCTTTTCATAGATGAAGTATTTCACAAGGCCTTTGTTGCTGTTGACGAATACGGCACAGAGGCGGCTGCAGCCACCGCGGTTGTCGTTTCTCTAACCGCAGTTCCCGATCCCCCTGTTCCGCTTCAAATAGATCGACCGTTTATTTTCCTGATTATGGATTATGAGACCGAGACGATTCTGTTTGCGGGCCGCATGACCAATCCGGAAGATGGATAGATCAGGGGTTTAGAATAGGAGGCTAAAATGAAACGGTCAATCACCATCTATTGATTATTGATCATTTATCTAAACCATAAACCCATAGAACCATAGGAGATACGCGATATGAAAAAACTAAAAAATACTCAAGTTTTTCGATTTAAACACATTAGGCTTTTGATTTTAATATTTTCTCTAATTGGCGGGAGTATTGCATTTGCAGCAGATGAAGGAGATTTGAAAAAGGGTGATGTGACAACGGATGGGCTGACAGTTACAATATCTACCAGGCATACTGAAAAACAAATCAAAGAAGGCATCGACTGGTCCGAATATAGCAAGTATCAAATTACTCCGGTTGAAGTGAATTTTCGGAAGAACTGGAAGCGAGACTACAATAGGAACCAAATGGCCTTATCACAGCGAGTAACTGACAAGGACATGACCAGGATAAGAGAAAGCATGGGGAAGATTGTCTATGAAGAATTTGATAGCGCGCTTCAAGAAAAGAGGGGCTTAACCAAAGTAGATCAAGCCGATTCAAATACACTCCTTTTTAAACCTAGGATCATCAATTTGGATGTATACGCTCCTGATGTTGATACGCCATACTTTTCCCGCTCCTATGTCAGACAAGCCGGTCGAGCCACATTGTTTTTAGAGGTTTATGATGCCGTAAGCGGTGAAATTCTTTCCCGTTGGGTAGACACCCGTGAAGATCCCGACAGAGGTTATTTTGACTGGGCAAATCGAATAACCAATGCCGTGCAATTTAGACTTATTGTTCGTGACTGGGCAAATCGTTTGGTCGAAGGACTGGATGATTTAAAAGCTGATAAGCCAGCAGATCGACGGGCCTGGACCGGACTCGATCTCTTTCCCAGCCTTCTGGCGGCTGACGCTGACATTGCTGAAAAAATGGGACCAGACGGGGCCCTCCAACTTCTGTTGGTCTACCAAGACCGGCAGGATCTGGCTGAAAGCATGCGTACCCATCTGGAACGGGTGAAAAAGATACAAGATATTCCCATACGAATTGAGATTGCCGGAATCGACGAGTTGAGTGATAGGGTTGAACCTTCCCTTGCCGGCATCTTTCTGGTCGAACAGGCTGGAGACGAAATCGAAATCCTGATCCGACTCGGCCGAAAACATCGGGCCGTGGTCTTCTCCCCTTTTGCCGGCGATGTGGAGCGAGGCGTCTCCTCCGGGATGGTCACTATGGATCGTATTGTCCCCTATGTTAATATCGAAGCCATGCATCTCTCCGGCATCCGCATCAAACCCTTCTTTCTCAGAATCGCTAAGCAATATGGCGAATGAATTTCAAGGTATAAAAAGGCAGAATTTCAAGGCCCGCGTGACACTTCTTTTTCTCTTTCTCGCCTTGGGATTAGAGGCGCTTATCGGTATCTACTGGTTTCGGGTGCTGGAGCCCCAGCTTTTAGCCAAGGCCGAAATCACCGCAAGGGCCCTAGCCCAGCCATATGTGGTCTCTCTGCCGGATGTTCTTGATCTGGCCGGTCAAGTCGAAGAGAAATCACTCATTAAAGACTTGGAGAGGACCGTGGACCGGATTCTGGTTCTCACGGATCCCCACTCGGGAAGCCCCTTCATCCTTCGCGTTGAGGTCATCGTGGATTACAGCTCAGTCGACGCCCCTGAAGGATCGCTGGATATCGACCGGGGAACTGTCGAGAATAAAGACTTCTTTGTCACCGAAATGCCCATCTATTCCCAGGTTTCACGGGAGCTTCTGGGTATCGTCATTCTCCACAACAGCCGTGAGGTCTTCCATTATTTTGAGAAGGACGTTCAAACATCCTTTATCGCCGGCGCAATGATCGTCCTCATGTTACTCGCGTTGGTCTGGTGGATCATCGCGCGTCTTCTTGACCGGATTAGACGGACAGAGGAGGCGCTTCGGGATAAACAGGCTCAGGTGGTCCATGCAGGGAGACTCACCGCCATGGGCGAAATGGCCACGGGCATCGCCCATGAGATCAACCAGCCCCTGGCCATCATCCGGGTGGCAGCAGACGGTTTGAACGCGTATTTCGACGAAAAGGCAGATAATACTGAAGAAGCCCGCGCGGCCCAAAAAATCATCTCTCAAGTGAAGCGAGCCGCCGCCATCATCGACAACATGCGCGCCTTTGTCCGGAACGGAATCGAGGAAGCGGAAACCATTGATATACGCGAACCTGTCGAAAAGGCCCTCTCCTTTTTTCAAGAGCAGTTCCGGGTTCACGGGATCCGACTCCATGTCGACCTTCCCAATGATCCGCTCATGTTACGGATCAATCCAAACAAGTTCGAACAGATCATGGTTAATCTCCTCTCTAACGCCCGGTATGCCGTCGAGAAGAAGAGTCCTTCAAACGATGACAAGAATATCTTCGTTCGCCTGATCTCCGACGTATCGTCCGGTATCGCGATTCTCGAAGTTGAGGACAACGGCATCGGTATGTCGCAAGAGGTTTTGGAACGATGCATGGAACCTTTTTACACTACCAAGGAGGTGGGTGAAGGAACGGGCTTGGGCCTTTCCATCGCCCATGGTATTGCCAGGGAATTTGGAATGGAAATAGAAGTAAGAAGTGTTGAAGGACAAGGAAGCCTTTTTCGAGTGCATATGAAGAAGTTGACTACTTCTTTCTAGACTTGGAATACAGCCTTCCATGCCGAACAATCTCACCCTCAATCATGTAGATAACCTCTTCGGCAATGTTCTGGGCATGATCGGCAATGCGTTCGAGGTGACGGGAAACCAGGAACAGATTGAGGAGATGGCCGACACTGTCGGGATATGTCTCAATCGCCTTTTTTATCACATCATAGGCCTCTTTCTCAAAGACATCCACCTCGTCATCTGAGACAATCACCTTGACGGCCAAATCTAGATCGAGGTTCACAACGGCGTCCAGGCTGGTCCTAAGCATGATTTCTGCCTTTTTCGCCATGGCCGAGAAATCAAAGGGGATACCGAGTTTTTCATGTCTCGTAATGATTTGGACACGTTGGGCAATGTTTACAGCCTCATCACCAATCCTCTCCAAATCATTATTGATCTTGATCACGGCGCTTAAGAAACGGAGATCCACAGCCACCGGCTGATGCAGGGCCAGAATCTTGAGGCACTCCTCTTCGATGTCCATCTCCGCTTCATCAATCTCATAATCGGTAGTGATAATCCTTTCCGCCAACTCACCGTCACGGTTTTCCATGGCCTTTATGGCCATCCGAACACGCTCTTCCGCCATGGCTCCTAAGGCTAAAATCCTCTTCTTTAGTTGCTCCAGTTCTCTCTGAAAGTGTCTGACCATAGACTTTTCTCCTCCTAACCGAATCGACCCGTGATGTAATCTTCCGTCTGTTTGAGTTGAGGCCGCGTGAACAGGGTGTCTGTGACTCCCATCTCAATGAGTTTGCCTAGATAGAGAAAAGCAGTGATGTCGGATACACGAGCCGCTTGCTGCATATTATGGGTGACGATGATGATGGTATAAGATGTCTTGAGTTCATGGATCAATTCTTCGATCTTCTGAGTGGCGATGGGATCCAAGGCAGAGCATGGCTCATCCATCAAAAGGATCTCGGGTTTCACAGCGAGGGCCCGAGCAATGCACAGCCGCTGCTGCTGACCACCTGACAGACCCAGGGCAGAGTCATAGAGCCGATCTTTTACCTCTTCCCAAAGCGCGGCCTGGCGCAGCGTCCTCTCTACCCGTTCCCTGATCTGCCCTTTGTCTTTCAAACCATTTACCCGTAAACCGTATGCCGCGTTTTCAAAGATCGTCTTGGGGAATGGGTTGGGTTTCTGAAACACCATGCCCACGCGAAGACGAAGAGTGACCACATCCACATTGGAATCGTATATATTTTGCCCATCCAATAGAATTTCTCCATCCGCACGACTGTATGGGATAAGGTCATTCATCCGGTTTAGACAGCGCAATAGCGTACTCTTCCCACACCCCGAAGGGCCGATCAAGGCCGTCACCTCATGGGTCATAAAATCAAGAGAGATTTCATGCAGGGCATGAAAATCCCCATAATAGAAATCAAAATTCTTTATGCTCATCTTCTTTGTTCGATCCATCAGCAAACTCTGTATATCCCCATCATCCTCTCATCCCATGCGTCTTCGAAGATAAGATCGATAGATAATGGCAACAAGATTCAATCCTAAAACAAGGACAATCAACACAAGTGCCGTGCCGTACTGAAGGTGCCTTGTCGTCTCGATCTCTGTACCTGCAGTGGCCAGGACATAAATATGATATGGAAGTGCCATGATTTCGTCAAAGATAGAAGACGGCATGGACGGGCTGTAGAATACGGCTGCCGTGAACATGATGGGCGCGGTTTCCCCGGCTGCCCGGCTGATCCCCAAAATGGCTCCAGTGAGAATCCCGGGTAGAGCAGATGGTAAAACCACGCGATAGATGGTCTGCCACTTGGTGGCCCCCAATCCAAGCGAAGCTTCCCTATAAGTATCGGGTACGGCACGCAGAGCTTCCTCTGACGCACCGATAATTACGGGCAAGGTCATGGCCCCCAGGGTCAGGGATCCCGCGAGGATACTTACGCCGAATTCAAGCCAGACAACAAAGAAAGCCAATCCGAAAAGGCCAAAGACAATAGAGGGAACGCCTGCAAGGTTGTTGATCCCTAACCGGATCAATCGAAGCAGACGGCCTGGACGAGCATATTCGTGGAGATAGACGGCAGAGGCCACCCCAATGGGAAATGCCACTAGAAGAGAGCCCAGACTGAGGCAAATCGTCCCCACAATGCAGGGCAGGATACCCCCTTTTGTCATGGAGTCAATAGGGGGCTGGGTAAGGAATGTCCAGTTTATGGCCTTCCACCCCCTTGATACCAAGAAATAGACAATAATCAGTAAAGCAACGGCATTGATAGCCGCTGAAAACTTGAAGAGCCCGAACAAGACACCCTGCATGATCATGCGCTGGCGATTCAATTTCGGCCACTTGCTCGCGACAAGTTCCGCTTTCTCCTGGACCTCTTCAGGTGACAAAGACGATATGGAATCCAGTGGATCGTTTGATATGGTCGATTCTTCCATCTCAAGCTATCTCATGAGTCCGGTAAATTCTTCCTTCTTTAGAGAGTCGCTGCTCCCACTTGCCTATATTTGTGAGAGATATTCTCTGCTACCATATTAAAAATAAGCGTAAAAAGAAACAATACGATGCCGGTGGCAAAGAGCGCGTAGTAATGATCATCCCTAAATGGCGCTTCGGCCATTTCCGCTGCAATACTCGCCGGCATGGGCCTCACAGGGTCAAACAAGGAACCGGGTATCATGGCGGCGCCGCCTGCGACCATCAGGACTACCATGGTCTCTCCGATGGCCCGTGACATACCGAGAATAACTGCGGTGGAAATCCCGGAAATGGACGCGGGCACAGTGACTCTCCAAATCGTTTCCCAATGGGTCGCCCCAAGGGCTAAAGAGGCCTCCTTGAGTTCTTTTGAGACGCTAAAGATAGCATCCTCCGAGATGCTGCAGATCGTCGGGAGAGACATAAAGGCCAGCATCAGAGAGGCATTGAAGAGATTTAGTCCGGTGGCCGCGCCAAAAATATCTTGAAGAAAAGGCGCCACCACCACCATTCCAAAGAAGCCGATGACCACCGAAGGAAGGGCTGCCAAAAGCTCTACGATCGGTTTCACCCACTCACGAATCCTTGCAGAACAAACCTCTGCAAGATAGAGGGCCGTCATCACGCCCAGAGGGATTGAAATGGCAGAGGCGACGGCAGTCACGGTCAATGATGCGATAATGAGGGCAAGAATCCCAAACTCCGCGGGATCGTCGGTCGGGTACCAGTATTTCCCGAATATGAAATCTTGAACCGAGACCTTGGAGAAAATAGGAAGGCCTTCCATAAACAGGAAAACGACAATCAGCGTAAGGGTCGTGATGGATGCCAAGGCGACACAAAAAAATCCGACGCGAATGGCCAGTTCCCTTCGTTGCCGAGCCTTTCCCTTTTTATACCCTGTTTTCATTGGGCCTCCATCCTCAAAAAAATCGTTGACCAACTATATTCCGGCTTACCTTCCCACAGGGCATGGCATCCTCGATAGGCAGGCTTCTTGCCTCTCATGAGCTTTGCCGTCTAATATAATAACTCAGCCATTAATACAATGGGACAAAACCGATCTCACTCACATATTTCTGCCCCTTTTGGGGATGAATCACATAATTAATGAAGTTGAGGGCATCTCCTTCAGGCCAACCGGATGTGAACATATAGAGGGGGCGGCTGATAGGAAAAGTCCCGTTAAGGGTTGTCTCTTCGGATCCGCGCACCCTGTTGACCGTAAGGTCCTTGACATTCTCCTCTAAATATCCCAGGCCAATGTAGCCGATCGCATTTTTGTTATTCGACACGGCCTGAACCACAGCACCGTTTGATGCTTGTAGTAGGGCGCCGGGGAAAACCCTTTCTTCTCTCAGAACTTTAGTGTGCCAGACCTCATACGTCCCTGAAGAAGTATCTCGGGAAATGACCACAACAGGTCTATCGGGTCCTCCGATATCTTTCCAGTTTTCGACCTTTCCCATATAGATGTCTTTGAGTTGCTCCATAGTGATATCATCAATGGTATTAGAGGGGTGAACCACAGGCACGATACAGTCGTGAGCCACCGCGAAGGGGACAGGGTATCGGCCATTCTCGACAGCCTGTTTGACTTCCTTATCCTTGATGAACCTGGAACTGTCGGCAATATCTGTCGTCCCATCGATAAGGGCCTTGATACCATTTCCGGAGCCGCCTCCTGATATGGTTATCTTTACGTCAGGATGTTCTTTCATGTATGCTTCCGCCACTTTCTGGGCGATGGGAAGGACAGTAGTAGACCCCTTGATCCCAATATTCCCTGCCCAAACCGCATTTGTCGTGTAATATAAAACCATAATCAAGACCAAAACACCAAAATATTTGCTTTTCATTTTTTCCTCCAGATTCGATTGATAGTGGATATGACATATTTGTAGATTGTTAGCTTTTTGTTAGGGTTATGTTAGGGTTTGTTTACGTCTATTCTCGCTCACCTCCTTTCAAAAGCCCATTTCCTTTGGCATTCCCTATAAAATCATAAGATTACGCTTAAAATACTCCATTCTTGATAGGCTCAACACTACGGATTGAGTATTAGGGCTTAGTTAGGGATGTATTAGATTTGGATGAGATAGGAAAAGCAAGGTGCAAGGCTCAAGGCGAAAGTCGAAAGGAAAAGAAGGGCTAATGATCTGTATCATTATCCGTAAGGTGCAGATTGAAGATACTCCCTTTCCCCGGTGTGCTCTCAACCGTGATGCGGCCCCCGTGCGCCTGAGTGACATGCTTTACAATGGCGAGCCCCAGGCCGGTCCCGCCCAGTTTCCTGCTCCTCGCCTTATCCACACGGTAAAACCGCTCGAACAGACGGGGGATATGCTCCTTTTCGATACCCCATCCCTGGTCGCGAACCGTGACGACGATCTCTCCATCCGTCTGCTTCCCCTCAACACGGATCGTGCTTCCATCATCACTATACTTGATGGCGTTATCAAGAAGGTTCACCACAGCCTGTTCAAGGAGCGGGGGATTAATTTTTGCCGTCAGATCCTCTCTACAAGAGAGGGTCATGCGGATATTCTTTGGAGTCGCCTTAACCTGAGAGACCTGAATAGCCATGGAGAGGACATCTCTCACCCGGTTTTGTGATAGAATGATCTCTTGATTCTCCTCCTCCTGCTCAATTCTTGAAAGACTAAGAAGATCCTCAATGATCGCGTTGAGGCGTCCCACATGCTTCTGAATGATACCCAAGAAGCGCTCAGCATCCTCGCGGTTTTCCATGGCCCCGGTTCTCAGGGTCTCCACGAAACCCTGTATGGCTGCAATAGGGGTCTTGATTTCATGGGAAACATTAGCTACAAAATCCCGTCGAACGCTCTCCAATTTTCTCAGGCGTGTAACATCGTTCAAGACCAGCAGCGCCCCCATCCGATGACCGTCTTCATCATAAAGGGCCGTGCTGTGCCCGTTGAGTGTACGCTCTTCTTCAGCGTAGAGGAGAACATCCTCTTCAACTGTTTCCTCGCCTGAAAGGGCTTTTCTCACAAGCCTCTGTAGATCAACGTTTCTTATGACCTCCTGTATGATCCGACCTTGAGCTTGAGACGGATGCGCTTGAAGCATCTCACCCGCAGCCTGATTCATACTGATGATTCTTTCATCATTGTCTACAGCGATGACCCCTTCGAGCATGCTGGTGAGGACGGCCTCAAGTTCATTCCGCTGTTTCGTCATTTTGCGGATTCGTTCTTGAAGCTCAATCGCCATCTGGTTCATGGTCTCCGACAGGCTGCCTATCTCCTCCGGGTTCTCGACAGGAAGCCTGCACTCAAAATCACCTTGAGCAAAGCTTTCAGCTCCCTTCTTGATCTCTTCAATGGGCCGGCTTATGCGTCTGGAAACCCATAAACTCATGATTGCTGCAAACAATGCGATGACAATGCCTCCCCCTACAATCCTTAGTTCGATGTTTCTCAAAGCCTCATCAATGGAAGCTAAAGAAACAGAAGCTCGAATCACACCCACGATATCTGTACCCCTCTTTAAAGGGATTCCCACGTACATCATATCTTCCTCCAGGGTCCTGCTGTACCTTCTGGACATCCCTACCTGACCCCTCAAGGCCTGTCTCACCTCGGGTCGATCCACATGGGTATCCATAGTCTCAGGATCTTTCTCAGAATCACCAATGACCTTGCCGGATGGGAGAATAATGGTGATGCGTGTCGTGACCTGTTGGCCGATTTTTTTGCATATTTGATCGATGGCACCTCTATTCAGAGGCGAAAGATGATCAGAGATCTGGGTCTCGAAAAGGCGGGCCCGCGCCTGAAGATCTGAGACACTTTCATGGATATAAAATTGTTTTAGAGTCCTTGAAGCAAACCAGGTGGTTGCTCCTAAAGATATCATGATGATCAACAGATAGGTGTGATAGAGTTGCCAGAGTAGTCTTCTCCTTCTTTTCACCACAAGTTACTCCTGAAAACGGTACCCGACACCTCGAACCGTTTCAATGTATTTTCCGGCAGGACCCAGCTTCTTTCTTAAACCGACAACCTGGACATCCACCGACCGATCCGTCACTGGATAGTCATCCCCTCGAACCGCGTCCACAATCTGGAATCGAGTGAAGACCCACCCCGGCCTTCTTGCCAGGAAATTCAGAAAAGCGAATTCCGTAAACGTCAACTGGACCTGTTTACCATCCACCAGGACTTCCCGCCTCCCCGGGTGTATCTCCAGGTTATGTATCTTTACCGAGGTCTCCTCCTCCGGTAAGTCTCTCACCCTTCTTCGCAGAGAGGCCCTGACCCTCGCCACCAAAATCCTGGGACTAAAAGGCTTGGTTACGTAGTCGTCAGCGCCAAGTTCCAGGCCTGTAACGATGTCGGCCTCTTCCCCTTTTGCGGTCAGCATGATAATGGGAATATCCTTGGTCTTGACATCATTCTTAAGGATTTTGGCCACTTCGAGTCCGTCGATTCCGGGAAGCATGAGATCCAAAACGAGTAGATCCGGATGCTCTTTCCGAGCGATCTCAAGGGCTCCCTCTCCCGATGTTGTACAAAATATGTCATAGCCCTCCCTGGCAAGATTGAACCTCACCAGTTCCAGGATATCTTCTTCGTCGTCCACAACAAGGATACGTTCTTTTGCCATTTTTATCACTCTTTCAGCATCAACATTCGAATAAACACAAAACAGGTCAAAACCCCCGGGGGCATCCCGTGGGTAATGACTGATTTCTTGTCATAACCTCTCCTCCAAACAGTGAAAGTCTGGAACGGCATGTATAGAGAAAATTGAGCAATCTACGAGAACTTCAACATGAATTCTCAAAAAACCCAGCCTATTTTTGAGATATTAACATTCTGTTAGGGTTGTGTAAATGTTTTGTTAGATAGTTCTGTTCGGAATTGAGGAAAGGACAAGAATCATTTAGTGAAAAACAGTGGGAACGGAAAGCCTGGAATGAATAGAAAATCTAGGTATGGGGAAGGATGAAAGCAAAAAGAGAACCATCGTCCATGGGCTCGTACCATATACATCCTCCATGGTGTTGGATGATCTCTTTGACAAGATATAGTCCGAGCCCCATACCTTCTCTGTTCTGATTCTGCCTCGAAAGAACACGCCCAAACTTTGTGAACAACACGCTGCGATATTCTTCAGGAATGGGCGTACCCGTGTTGAACACATTCATCTTGATGTGGGAGCAAAGGTTTTCAAAGCCAATGGTTATCCTGCCCCCCTTGGAGGCGTACTTCAAGGCATTTGTCAGAAGGTTCCTGAGAACAACTCTCATCCAAAACCGATCCCCTCGTACCAAAAGACTGTCAGACGGAACAGCATTCAGATTATCCTCGATTCTAAGGGCACGTTGTTGAATCTCTCTGGAAAGCTCCTGCAAAAGCGGATCGACAACATCCTCTTTCAAATGCAATGGCTCTCTTGAAATGTCCAGTCCTCCGTCAAAAGAAAAGGCTTTGGCCAGGAAATCTTCAGCACTCCCCAGCAATTCACTGACCATGGCAAGAAGCACATCGACCTCCTGGCTGACACCTTCTTCAATGGTGCCGTATACACCCTTTTTCAAGAGCTTAAGACCGGCAGCCAAAGAGTTGAGAGGGCCTCTGATATCGTGCGACATCAGTTTGAGAATGTTCAGTATTTCTCTGTTGATTTCCTGGGATCCGTATGGCTGTGTGATACCATTCCTAGCTATGGTATTGAGTTCAGCATCACAATGAGGCTCAACAGCTTCGAATCCTTGAGAGACCTCCTTATCTCCAGTCGCATATTCGCCCCAGGAAGCATCTCTTTTGAGGTCAAATCCAAAAATCCTGAAACCGTCTTGGTCTCCATCAGCTGTTAGACTATTTGACATCTTCAACTCCTTTCGTGACAATGATCTGTGAATTCTCCTTTCCCCATGTCCCCAAGCTTGGTTTTCTCATACAATAGACTGCCCATATTCACTTCTTATTAAGATTTCGTTAGCAATTGGAGAGAAAATCCGAATATATGGAGCGGGGCAACCCTCTATGTTGTGGTATTATTCTCTTGACATACAACATGTTACATTATATAGTCTCTCAAAATCATTGAGACGGAGTTTCTATATGACGGTCGACAAGCTTCGCTCATCTTGGGATAGGCGCTCAGGTCTTGACAGACGTTATGAGCATTCTCTGGATTATTTCTTGAAAGGGGGCGGGGAAAAAAGATCTTGGACAGAACGAAGATCAGAAAGAGAACGCAGGGGAGATTGGATAAGAGTGAGTGAATGGGTCAGTGTCCCCACCGCAGCGTAATCCCCCTTCAAAAGATCCGACCGATCCTGTGAAATCAATCAATTCAAAAGATCGCAAAAACATATTGCCCATTCCTAGAAGCCCGAGAGTGCCAGAAATGGTTCTTTATTGAGGAGATCCGGCACCCAAATATCGCATCTTCCTTGCAAACGCTTGCCAACCCCAATGAATTCCCATCCCAGTTTTTCCGCGGCGTACAGATCCCATTGTGCATCACCTACATAGACAAACCTCTCTATCGGGAAACCCATTCTACTTGCGCAGATCTCCATGATATCTGTTCTGGAAAGGGCGTCATCACTGGATGACATGGGGAAATTCAACTCTGAAAAGCCGGCAGCATCCAATTTCATTCGCGCGGTATGCCCCCATCCACCGGTAGCAATCCCAATCTTCATACCTGGAATTCCAGAGAGATCCTCGAGGAGACTCACGGCTCCGGGGATGGATTCACAGTGGTTATTGTTTTGAAGATGATTTTTGACCAATTCCCCGAAACGTCGGCGAACTGAATCATAGTATTCATCAACAGGCAGATTGAATTCCTCCAAGATTTCCGTGAGGATCCCTGAGTCGGTAGAATATCGATACTCACGCCAAGAGTTCCGGAGCTTAACGGCAGGGACCTCTGACAATACTGCCCTGCGGTAAAGCCTTTCATCTAAGTCATAGGAATCAACAAGCGTCCCGTCTATATCAAATACAAGTCCAATCATCTCATGCTTTTCCCGGGTAGTTCACGTCAACTTACTTCAAAAAACCACTTGATTATAGCTGAAAATTCTCCATAATTGAATCGCCAGTCTGAGGTGTGGGGGTTTTGGTTTTAATAGATGAAAGTGATCCCATAATGTCATGAGAATATTGATACTCACAGATGTCTTCTTTCCTGATACAGTGGGGGGCGCAGGAAGAGTCGCCTATCATCTCAGCAATGAGCTTAGCCTAAAAGAGCATGAAATCCATGTCATCACGCGCAATACAGAGGGAAACCTCCCTGATCATCAAGAAATCCATCGCAATCTTATTGTTCATCGCTTTCTGTCCACGCGAAAGGAGTCTTTTCTTTCATTTCTTTCAGAAATAAAAAACACGGCCTCTCTAAACAGATATTTAACTCGAGATATCTCATTTGATCTGGTTTGCACACACCAGAGCCTGGTCAGTATCGGGCCTCTCATGTCGTCTTCTTTAAGGAACACACCTATCATTCACTATTTCCACTCTCCTTGGCATGAGGAATTTCTGATAAAGATACAACGTGAGGATGCAGAACCGAGCATAAAGGAGAGCACCATCGCCTTTTTGATGAAAAAGATAGAGAGACAGGTTCTCCGCAAGGCAGACAAGGTTATCGTCCTCAGCCGGTTTATGCTTGAAAGAGTGTCAAAGATCCATTCCTACCCCAAAACCAGACTGGTCCAGATTCCCGGTGGTGTGGATCTGAACCGATACTGTCTGCCAATCGGGGGCAAACACGCTGTCAGGGATATTTTGGGCCTCTCACAGGACAAAACCGTTTTTTTGACAGTCCGAAATCTGGTTCCCAGAATGGGTTTAGAAAACCTCATCGAGGCGTTCAATCAAAGTGATATGATAAGAGACAAGGGATTGCTCCTTATTGGTGGAAAGGGATTTCTGGAAGAAAGTCTAAAGAAAAAGGTTCGAGATTCCGCTCTCCATAATACTGTCCGTTTCTTAGGTCATATCCCGGAAGAAGACCTTCCTCAAATGTACCAAGCTTCAGACTTCTTTGTCCTTCCAACCATAAAACTTGAAGGATTTGGGTTAGTTATCCTAGAGGCTATGGCAAGCGGAACACCGGTATTGGGAACTCCGATCGGGGGCATACCTGAGGTCATTGGACCATTTGACCGTGAATTGCTGTTTGATGGTATTGGTTGGCAACAAATAAAAAGCAAGATAGAAGAAGTGATCCACGACACCCCCCGGAGATTAAGATGGACTCCCCAAGCCTGTCGGGACTATGTAGAGAAGAATTTCTCGTGGCACCGAGTGGTAAATACCTTCGAACAAGTGGCGAAGAGCTTGATTAAGGAGGGGAAATAGAAAGAATTAGGCCTGGTCCTTTTCTGCCAGTTCTCTCAAAATCTCTACGTTTTTTGTGATACGTTTCTTACTCGCCTTCAGGTTGACCTTGTTAGGCGCTTGCTTCCTGCCCCGAATCTTCTTTGCTTTTTTTGTCTTTGAAGCCATATTTGTCTCTCTTTTAAACTGCCATTTGGGTCTTTACAACGTCTTGTTATACGCCCCGTTGGCCTGCGGCAGTGTAGTTTTCATTAAATACATAACAGTGCATGCACCCGTTACTCCCTTAAAATAGATCGTTCACGTTATGGTATTGAGGACCAAACCCTGTAGGCCAAAGGGAATTGGAGTCTCAAACCATTGTGACTCAATTAATACCATGAGACCTTTGAAAAATACTCCATTTTGTTCAAGGTCAAGGAAGACGAAAATTATAAACCACCCGATTTTCATCGGGACAGCCAGGAATACCTTAAGTATTTCGAGGATTAGAATTTGAGCCTAACGCCGAGATTGGGCAAAAGGGAGTGTTTTTCAAAGGTCTCACCATCTCACTTCGGAACATAGCCTTTTTCCTTGGCAATCTGTTTCAGTCTCTTCCTCCTCCGTCGACGTCTCCGGTCAATCTCTCGACGCCGCTCACTCTTTTTGTGAATCGCCATAAATCATATACCTCCTGAACTGATAGGCAATGGGTCTACAATGCTTCATAAGGTAACGAAAACGACTCTCTTAGTCAATGGAATTCTTTCAACCCTGATTCACCATCAAGCGAGCAATACTCCCATGAGACACTAAGAGGGTGATTCCGTTGAAGGGCGCCTTATGAAATCAGAGGCCAGGGAGACAAAAAAGCCCAACCCAGCCACCAAGATGATCGTGGCGCCGGAAGTGAGGTCATAGTTATAGGATAGCCATAGCCCTGCCAAAGTAAAGAGTATACCCAGTACGGAGGAGAGTATCATCATCTTACCAAGTGATGTCGTGTATTTTTCCGCAATGTAGGGAGGGATTGAAATCAGGGCAATAACAAGGATAATGCCGACTATTTTAATGATCATGACCACAGATAACGCTATCATGCCAAGCAGGACGAAGTAGAGGGTTCGCACAGGAATACCCACCACAAAAGAGAATTCCTCATCATAGGACACGGCGAGGAATTCCTTGTAGAATACGAAAACGATCAGAATGAGGATCATGTTGAGAGACAACATAAACCAGATATCCATCGTTACCACAGTCAGGATACTCCCAAATAGATAACTCATAAGATCCACATGATAACCGGGTGTGAGGTCTATGAATATGATGCCCAACGCCATACCAATGGCCCACATCACCCCGATGATGGCATCTACTCTCTGTTTGTCTCTCAAACTTGCGACGCCCATGACCATTGAAACGGCAAAGGAGAATAAAGCAGCACCAAGAAAAGGTGGGAGGCCAGTATAGAATGCCATTCCAATACCCCCATAGGCGGCATGGGCTATACCTCCAGATATGAAAACGATTCTGTTCACAACAACCAGCGTGCCGATAATACCACACGTGATACTTACAAGAATCCCGGCAAACAAGGCATTTCTCATGAATTCAAACTGTAGCACCTCCCACACGTCACTCCTCCTGATGACTGTGCAATACACGGTGTGGTAGACCATGTGCAATTAAATCCACCGGACATTGGTAGGCCGTATCCAGCATCTCTTGTGTAATCTCAGCGCCTGAGTGAAAGATCAACCGTTTGTTCACGCACGCTATGGATTTCATATGGGCGGAGATGATTCCGATATCATGGCTAATGACCACGATCGTCACCTCCTTGTTTAGGTCCTTGAGAAAATCATATAGGTCTGTCTGGAATTCGGAGTCAACGCTTGCTGTGGGCTCGTCAAGAAAAAGGATTTCAGGATGGGTGGCTAGTGCCCTTGCAATAAAGACTCGTTGTCTTTGCCCCCCGGAAAGTCTTCCAATGGGTCTGTTTCGATAACCCCACATGCCAACTTTTTCAAGAACATCCCTCACCTTTTCCCGATCTTCCCTGGAGTATCGCCGGCCAATACGGGATGTGCTCATCCGCCCCATTAGAGCCACATCCAAGACAGAGACAGGGAAGTTCCGGTTGAAATCCGTCCCCTGAGGGACATATCCCATCCTATGGCCGGCATCGTGGGGGGCCTGTCCTAGAATACGTATTCGCCCCCTGTCAGGCTTTAATATGCCTAACATGAGTTTCAAAAGAGTGGTTTTTCCGCCACCATTAGGCCCGATAATTCCCAGGAATTCTCCCTGTTCAAGGGAAAAACTCACCTCCTGGAGAACCGTGGATTTCTCATAGGAAAACCAGACATCCTCAAACTCGATGGCATACGTTTCCATGATTTACCTCATTAAACATCGACTCCGGCACGATTTCATCCTCAGGTCAATCCATTATGGACTGAAAAAACTTCAAATTCTGGTTCAAATTCTGAAGTTTGAGCCCTAATGACTCAACCTTTTTCCTGACATCATTCACAATCTCAGGAGGGGCATTACTCAAGAAACTCTGATTAGACAGTTTTCTATTTAGAACGCCCATTTCTTTTTCAACCCTCATGATCTCTTTCTTCAATCTCTTGCGTTCCTCATCATAGTCCAATAAGCCTTTGAGTAGCACATGAACCTGATTCTTGCCAAACACAGCGGTTGCAGAGGCCTTGGGCTTGGGGATGCTGGAACCGATCTCAACAGAGTCGACCCTAGCCATATTCTGCACATGAACGATATTCCGGCGAATCACATTGGCATCCTCTTCGTCCGGCATTTCTATGACAATACTGATCTTCTTAGAGGGGCCGATATTCATCTCCCCCCGAATGTTGCGCACTCCTGAAACAACAGCCATAAGCAGATCCATTTCTTTCACAGCCTGAGGATCGTAGGCAAAGTCAGAGGCCTCTGGGAACTTGGCCTTCATAATACTCCCCTGACTTCCCGGGAGCCTCTGCCAGATCTCTTCGGTGACAAAAGGCATGAAGGGATGGGTAAGCTTCAGGACCGCCACGAGTACTTTGAGTAAATTAGACTGAGTGGATCGCCTTAGATTTTCATCCTCTCCAGATAACTCCGGCTTGGCCATTTCCACGTACCAGTCACAGAATTCATGCCAGACAAATTGATAGCAAAGGCTGGCCGCGTCGTTAAAACGATAGTCGTCCAAAGCCTTGGCCATCTCTCCGCTGACTTGACCGAGTCTGGAGAGAATCCATCTCTCCGAAAGGATATGATCACTGCTCTTTTCTTCAATCAGAGTATCCTCGTCTAGATTCATTAGGACGAAACGCGCTGAGTTCCATATCTTGTTGACAAAATGTCGGTATCCCTCGATTCGCTCTTCAGAAAGCCGAATATCCCGTCCTTGCGCGGCAAGGGCAGCCAGTGTGAATCGGAAGGCATCCGTCCCATAGCGATCGACAATCTGGAGAGGATCTACCACATTCCCCTTAGACTTGCTCATCTTCTTGCCTTCCGCGTCCCTTACAAGTGCATGGATATAGACATCAACAAAAGGGACATCACCTGTGAAGTGAAGACCCATCATCATCATCCTAGCCACCCAGAAGAAGAGGATGTCAAAGGCCGTCACCAACACCGAAGTCGGATAAAAGGTTTTCAATTCGTCAGTGGCATCAGGCCAACCCTGGGTGGAAAATGGCCAAAGGGCCGAACTAAACCAGGTATCCAGAACATCTGTCTCTTGTTGAAGGTTCTCACTATGACAGGCTGTGCAGGCATCAGGGGGTTCCCTGGCCACGATGATCTCACCACACTCATCGCAATACCAGGCCGGTATGCGATGCCCCCACCAAATCTGCCTAGAGATGCACCAGTCTTTGATGTTATTCATCCATTCGTGGAAGACATTCTCCCATTGGACCGGGACAATCCGGGTTCTCCCGTCCTTAACGGATGCGATCGCTTCCTTGGCAAGGGGGGAAACCCTAACAAACCATTGTTTGGAGAGAAGCGGTTCAATCATGGTCTTGCATCTATAACAGTGCCCTACAGCGTGACGATACGGTTCGATCTTTTCAAGGAGGTCAGATTCGCGCAGATCATTCAGGATTTTTTCACGACATTCAAATCTGTCCATGCCTTTGTAAGGCCCTGCCAGATCATTCATTCTACCGTCTTCGTCTATGACCTTTATTCTCTCAAGCCCATGGGTGTTGCCGATATCAAAATCATAGGGGTCATGGGCAGGTGTAATCTTCAGGGCTCCGGTACCAAACTCTTTATCCACGTAGGAATCGAAAATGATCGGGAGAGACCTGTTTAGGATAGGAAGGGTCACATGAGCCCCTTCAAGGTCCTTATAACGATCGTCCTCTGGATTCACCGCCACAGCCGAGTCTCCAAGAAGGGTCTCAGGTCGTGTTGTTGCGATGAGCAAGTAACCCCCGCGGTTTTCAAACAAGTAGCGGATGTAGTAAAGAGAGCTATCCAGATCTTCGTGTTCTACTTCAAGATCCGCCAAAGCTGTATGACATCTTGGGCACCAGTTGATGATATAGTCTCCCCTGTAAATAAGTCCTTCTTCATAGAGGCGAACGAAAACCTCCTTCACAGCTCTTGTCAGACCTTCATCCATAGTAAAACGTTCCCGGCTCCAGTCACAGGAACATCCAAGTCTCTTAAGCTGGTTGAGGATCACACCCCCATATTTCTCACGCCATTCCCAAACTAATTCAATAAATCTCTCTCGTCCGACCTCATGACGATCCATACCCTTTGAGGCCAGATCCCGCTCCACTACATTCTGGGTCGCGATACCCGCGTGGTCCATGCCTGGCTGCCATAGGACGTTATACCCCTGCATTCTCTTATAGCGACAGAGAATATCCTGAAGCGTGTTGTTGAGCGCGTGCCCCATATGAAGGTACCCCGTAACATTGGGGGGCGGGATGACGATGGAAAAAGGGGGCTTTTCCGATTTGCTCTCCGCCCGAAAAAGATTATTTTCCTCCCAGTATTGGTACCATTTATTCTCTACTTCTCTTGGTTCATAACCTTTCGCTAATATCTCTTGCCCCATACGTAAATACTCCAAACTGAATTTTGCTCCGCTTTGCTCTGCACTGAATTCACAAGATCCCTTTGCGATCTCATCGAAGTTAAACAAAAAAGGGGTTGTAGCAGATACAACCCCTTAACTAAACATATATTTTAAGAATATTAAAGTGAAATTTTATCTCAAACTTCAATCTGACGTGGGTTCGAGACTCTGTTTCAAGGCATCAATGGCCTCAGTAAAGACCTTTTCAGCAACATGGGTCACGGCCTCCCTGGTAACTCTCTCCACAGTCCTCTCGACCACTCCCGTTACTATACTTTCAATCTTCTCTTCAGAAAAGATCTCTCCCACCACATTTGTGACCGTTTCTCTGGTGACTCTCTCTACCGATCCTTCAACCATTCT
>JAFGFY010000026.1 GCA_016930795.1 Deltaproteobacteria bacterium | reverse complement strand
CCGGCGTCAAGGGCGACATCCGCCGAAGCGGATGACAAGAGCATTCCTCCCCGCATAAATGCGGGGTTTCCTGCGAAGGCGGATGAATGCCTCGACATCCTTTATTCCTTGTTCGATATTCTGCGGTTTACTGACTCTTGCTTCATCTCTTAAGATTCTGTTTGATATAGTTGACAATGTCTTCGGTGAGGGTTCCAGGCCCGAATATCTCTGAGATCCCGCTGTCCTTCAGGGCAGGGACATCTTCATCGGGAATAATGCCTCCTCCGATAACCAGGATATCATCAATTTCCTTTTCCTTTAAGAGGTTCATGACCTCTGGAAACAAGTAATCATGGGCACCGGAAAGCACGCTCATGGCAATGACATCCACGTCTTCCTGGATCGCTGCTTCGACAATCTGTTGGGGAGTCTGTCTCAATCCTGTATAGATCACTTCCATTCCTGCGTCCATCAATGCCCTGGCAATTACCTTGACACCCCTGTCATGACCGTCAAGGCCGGGTTTTGCAGCCAACACTCTGATCTTTCTAGCTATTTTCATAGTCCACTCCCCGGTTCAAGTCACACTCACCTGCTGATATTCCCCAAAAACTTCCCTCAACACATCACAAATCTCACCCAAAGTGGCATAGGCTTTCACCGCTCTGAGTATCGAGGGCATCAGGTTCTCGCGTCCCTGGGCAATCCGCCTTAATTCGAAGAGGCTCTTTGAAACCAGGTCATTGTCTCTTTCTGATCTGAGCTTTTTAAGCCTCTCTATTTGGGATACTCTTACAGACGGATCCACCCTTAGAAGGTTGGTCGGCTTTTCTTCTTCCACTTCAAACCGGTTCACCCCCACAACAACCCTTTTTCCGCTCTCTATCTCCCGCTGGTACTGGTAGGCGCTCTCCTGTATTTCCCTCTGGATGAAGCCTTTTTCAATGGCCGCAGCCGCCCCGCCCATCTCATCAATCATCTTAATATACCCCTCTGCCCTTTGATCTATCTCTTGCGTGAGTGCCTCCACATAATAGGAGCCCCCTAGAGGATCTATGGTATCGCAGACACCGGATTCATAGGCAATCAACTGTTGAGTCCGAAGGGCGATCTGGACCGCCTGTTCTGAAGGCAAGCAGAGGGCTTCATCCATGGAATTGGTATGGAGGGATTGAGTCCCTCCTAGAACAGCTGCCAGGGCCTGAAATGCCACTCTCACAATGTTGTTTGAGGCCTGTTGGGCCGTCAAGCTGCATCCGGCGGTCTGGGTGTGAAACCGAATCATCATGGATTTGGGGTTCTTGGCCTTAAACCTCTCCTTCATAATCCTGGCCCAAAGACGCCTTGCAGCCCTGTATTTTGCTACCTCCTCAAAGAAATCCAGATGGGCATTAAAAAAAAATGAGAGCCTGGGACCGAATGTATCCACATCCAGTCCAGCCTCGAGCGCAGCCTCCACGTAGGCGATCCCGTTGGCCAAGGTGAACGCAATTTCCTGAACCGCCGTGGAACCTGCCTCTCTGATATGGTACCCGCTGATGCTGATCGTGTTCCATTGCGGAATCCTTTCAGCACAATAGGAAAATATGTCCGTGATAATCCGCATAGAGGGTTTGGGAGAGAAAATATAGGTTCCTCTGGAAGAATACTCCTTTAATATGTCGTTCTGAATGGTCCCTCTCAGTTTTTCCGCGTTTACCCCCTGCTGTTCTGCGACCGCCAAATACATAGCCAACAGAATCGAGGCCGGCGCATTTATCGTCATGGAGGTACTCACCCTATCCAGTGGAATCTCGTTGAACAGGATCTCCATGTCTTTAAGTGAGTCGATAGCCACACCGACCTTTCCCACCTCGCCCATGGCCATTTCATGGTCTGAGTCGTATCCTATCTGGGTGGGAAGATCAAAGGCGACAGATAGGCCTGTCTGCCCCTGCTCAAGCAGAAACCGATACCGCTTATTGGATTCTTCCGCAGACGCAAATCCTGCATATTGTCTCATGGTCCAATATCTTCCTCTATACATGGTGGGTTGAACACCCCTGGTAAAAGGATATTCTCCCGGAAACCCCATATCAGAGGCATAGGCCATATCCTCTTGATCCAAAGGAGTATATAGCCTTTTGACGGGAATTCCCGAGGTATTGACAAACACCTCTTGCCGCTCCGGCTGTTTGGCCAGGATTGCCTCAGTTTTTTCAGACCAGTTTTTGAATTCTTCGGCCAGAAGTTTGATATCTCTATGGTCAAGCATGTGTTCTCCCTCAGTCGTCGAGTCGGGTTTTTGACCCAAAGCTATTTCATTACGGGAACAGCTGTCAAACGATTTCTGTATCCATACGGGCTCCAGTGACCGGAGATTCCCTGAACCCCTGCTCAATCAACATCGTCGAGGCATAGCCCAAAAAGGAAATAACCGTTGCTATACTTAAGAAATCAAGAGGATAACAAATGAGATTTCTCCTCCCATGCGGAAATGCGCGCCACACACGAATATCCTTGACAATAAAATGTGTCTTTATTATAGCCCTGTTGAAATCCTTTTCGACCGATGGAAGGCTTTGATAAGTATTTTATGAACTCATGACTGGAGTAACGAACCATGACCCTAAATGAAATTTTGGATATGTTGCACGGGATGGTCTACCTCACCGGCGTATTCAATTTTCAATTGAAACTCGTCATCATGTGGGCTATTGGATGCCTGTTTATGTGGCTGGCCATTAAGAAAAACTATGAACCCCTCCTTCTTCTGCCCATCGGTTTCGGGATCTTTATCGTCAATTTCCCTCTCGTCCCTTTGATGGGATGGACCGACGGGCACGGAGAACTACTGCGGGTCTTTTACCATTACGGCTTGGAGTGGGAAATCATTCCATGCATCATCTTTCTCGGTCTCGGGGCCATGACCGATTTCGGTCCTCTCATCGCCAATCCTAAGACCCTTATCATCGGCGCTGGTGCCCAGCTCGGTGTGTTCGTCACCTTTACCGGAACGGTCCTTGCCGGTTTCACCCTCAAGGAAGCGGCCTCTGTGAGCATCATTGGCGGGGCCGACGGCCCAACGACCATCTACCTGACCCAACATTTGGCCCCCCAGTTGCTTGGGGCCAACGCTCTTGCGGCCTATTCCTATATGGCCATGGTGCCTCTCATCCAGCCCGGCATCATGAGACTCATGACCACGGCCAAGGAGAGGAAAATCCGAATGAGGCAACTCCGGCCCGTATCGAAACAGGAAAAGATACTCTTCCCCTTGGTCACGGCCGGAATTGTCGCCCTCCTGGTCCCCTCAGTCATCCCGCTCATGGGAATGTTCATGCTGGGCAACCTGATGAAAGAATGTGGCGTGGTAGACCGGCTCACCGACACCGCTCAAGGCTCCCTTATGAACATCATGACCATCTTTCTGGGGCTTTCCGTCGGGGCCACGATGCATGCGGACAACTTTCTGAGCTGGAAGCCCCTATTCATTTTCGGGCTGGGCCTTATTGACTTTGGAGTCTGCACCATGGGCGGCATCCTAACGGTCAAGATCATGAACCTGTTCGTTAAGGAGAAAATGAACCCACTCATCGGCTCCGCTGGGGTCTCGGCCGTACCCATGGCCGCGAGGGTCTCCCAGATACAGGGCACGCGATATGATCGAAGCAACTTTCTCTTGATGCACGCTATTGGCCCAAATCTGGCAGGCGTAATCGGATCAGCCGCAGCAGCAGGCATGTTTATCGCCATGTTCGACTGATGGGGGGACACTCATGATGGAATATCTGAACCGGGAATACATCATGAATCTTTTCTGAGTTACAGCTAAATATGAAGGTCGTAAAATGAAAAAAATAATACTTGGGTTAATGGTCTGTTCTATCGTTCTTTCCTCGTTCGCCTTTTCCGAGGATTTTCTTGGGGCTCCTGTTCCGAAAGGAAAGGTAAGCCTCCAAACCGATTCACGCCTAGAGATGACGACCCCCCTCACTCATGATGAGATCGTCAAGTACTACAAAGAGGCCCTGAAAGAGCACAAAGACATCAAGTTCCGAAACTGGAAGGACTCCACCTATATTGAAGATGATGGAAGGCTAAAATGGCACTCTATTACCATTACCAAAAATGAGACGCCTACATCCGTTATCATTGCGAAAGACAACTGGACGTGGATTATCGGGACCCTGGTCCTGCGATATATCGCCGTTTTCATTGTCCTGATGGTCCTTCTTCTGGGGATGAGCCTTTCGGGAAAAATCATTTCCTATTTGGTCCAAAAGGCTGACAAGGCAAAACAAAAGACCGCAACTTGAGAGAGCCCCGCGGACTTCCTATTGCTATCATTCAAAAAGATAATCACCCCTCTCTCTACCGGTCACTTTGCCTTTGACCTGCTGGTGATCAATATATCTCTGACTAGTTCCCGGTTCACATACCGTTTCTCCTCTCTGCTCTTTGGGTTTTCTATCGTGTCCCTAGAAAACGAATGGCAAGTCCTTCGCAAGCAGAGATTGTTCTCTATAGGCAAAAATATAAACTTATCTCACCTGCCCTTACTCCAGCACGATCAAAACAGCGCCTGCTTCAACCGAGTCGTCCTTGTTGCACTTCACCTCTTTCACCGTACCGGATGACGTCGCCACAATAGGCAACTCCATCTTCATGGCCTCAAGAATCAGCAGCTCATCATTCTCGTTGACTGAGTCTCCCACACCAACAAGAACATCGAGCACTTTTCCTCCCATAGGAGCAGTAATATCATTCACAGTAGATCCCTCCTTTTGATATTCTATTTTTTAAAAGACAATGAATTGTCTCACATAATGTTGCCCTGAGTATAGAGGTGATCTCTCCACATCAAGTTATGCCCTCAGGGAAACGGACGGCCTATTCCGGATTTGACCTCGGAACATCCCCACTGGAAGGGATCACCATACACCATCTTCAATAATTGAGGTCATGATATAACATTGAATATGAGTATGTTGTCAAGCACAAACGACGAAGCAGGTACTCTAAATGGGAGACAAGCAGGCGACTTTCAATACCTATCGCCCCACTTATCCAGGATACTCACGTTTAGAGCTCATTTGCCACTGATGGCTTGACATACCCTACATAATTTATTAAAATAATTAACTTATTCTGATTCTTTATAGACAAAGCTAAAAGGGAGGCTTCCTGATGCCAATCTATCTATATGTTGCGCAAACAAAAAGAGGCAGAAAGCTTAAAGGTGAACTGGAAGCTGCTGACGAAAGGATAGCCCTTAGCCAGCTCAAAAGACGAAACCTCACCGTCATCAAAATCAAGACGAAACCCAAGGATATCTTTGAAAATGTCGCCTTCATGCAGCCGAAGGTTAAGAGTAAAGACATAGTCATCTTTACCAGACAATTTTCCACCATGATCGACGCAGGGCTCCCTCTGGTCCAAGGACTCACGATCTTGGCCGAGCAAACGGAAAACAAGACTTTCAGGGCGATCCTTAAGGAAATCACGAAAGACGTTGAAGGGGGCTCTACCCTTGCGGAGGCAATGAAGAAACATCCCAAAGTCTTCGATGCTCTCTTCGTAAATCTCGTTGCTGCGGGTGAAGTGGGCGGTATCCTTGATACCATCATGAGAAGGCTGGCAGATTATATCGAAAAGTCCGAGGCCCTGAAGAAACGTATCAAAGGGGCCATGACCTATCCCGCGGTCGTGGTTGCCATCGCCATTCTGGTCATCGCAGTGATTCTTATTTTTGTTATTCCAGTTTTTGAGGAGATGTTTTCCGATTTTGGTGCAGCCCTACCAGGGCCCACTCAAATGGTGGTGAATATGAGCCGGTTCATGAAAAGTAATATTCATTGGGTGATCCTTGCCGTGGCGGCTTTAATCTTCCTATTTAAGAAATATAGAAATTCCAAAGGCGGCCGAAAGACTACTGATACCATTGCCCTCAAGTTACCTGTATTCGGCGATCTGCTCAAAAAAACAGCTATCGCGAGGTTTTCACGGACCTTGGGAACCATGATACAGAGTGGCGTACCCATATTGGATTCTTTGGAAATCGTTGCCAAGACGTCGGGCAACGTCATTCTCGAAGAAATCATATTTGAGGTCAGAGCCAGCATTGCAGAAGGACAGACCATTGCCGACCCCTTATCAGAGACTGATATCTTCCCAGGTATGGTTATTCAAATGATCTCGGTGGGTGAAGCCACAGGAGCCCTTGATACCATGCTGAACAAGATCGCCGATTTTTATGATGACGAGGTGGATTCCGCAGTGGATGCCCTGACTTCCATGCTGGAACCCATGCTTATGCTGTTTCTTGGAGGGGCCATCGGTGGACTGGTAATAGCCATGTATCTACCTATCTTCCAAATGGCCGCTGCCATGGGATAGATTCTTTCCTCATGATCGATACGAAGCCCCACATTTCGAACTTGGAACTGTCTAACAGCCTTCAGAAACTGATGTTTCTGAGGGTCCTCCTAGTCTCTCTTCTCTTGGGTGCATCCATCCTAATACAGATAAAGCAGACAAGGGCCTATTTCGGGGATATTCAAACATTCCATTACTTACTCATCGCTACCATCTACTTTACCACCTTTATCTACATTGTTCTCCTTAGGTTTAAAAAGCACCTCATCAAACTGGCCTATATCCAGCTTCTTCTGGATACGGTTCTCACCACAACCATTATTTATGCCACGGGAGGGACGGAAAGCATATTCTCTTTCCTCTATTTCCTCGCCATCATCAGCGCCAGCATCATCCTTTATCGCAAGGGCGGTTTGATCATAGCTTCTAGTAGCACTATACTCTATGGTCTCTTACTCGATTTGAACTACTATGATCTGATCCAACCCTTCAGCCCTCCTCTGACACTCTACCCTGCAGAAAGCGAGGGCCTGTATACCCTCTTCAATGTAGTTGTCAATAGTGGCGCCTTTTTCCTTGTCGCTTTTCTTAGCAGTTTCCTTTCTGAACAGGCACGAAAAGGCCGGATTGAACTCAAGGCCAAACAAAACGATATCGACACCTTGGAGGCCCTCAATGAGAGGATTGTGAGAAGTATCATATCCGGCGTTATCACCATTGATAATCGGAACAGGGTGATTCTTTTCAATCCGGCCGCAGAAGATATTTTTGCAGTCAAGCCCGGTAAGGCTATAGGTAGACAGATCACGGAAATACTCCCTTTTGTCGCGGAATACTTGGACGGTAGTAAAGACTCAACTCGGCAATCGCCTGCGACCTATCCATTTATAGACCTTCCCTATGTAAGAGAAGATGGCAAGAGGATCTTTCTCCGCTTCTCGATTTCACCTCTCAAGCTTTCAAACGAAGAACAGAAAGGGAAGATTTTGTTCTTTCAGGATATGACCGAGGTCAGACAAATTGAAGAGGAGATGAAAAAAGTTGAGGATCTCGCGCTTATCGGTCAACTGGCCGCAGGGATAGCCCATGAGATCCGAAACCCTATGGCATCTATCAGCGGGTCGATTCAACTGCTCAGCGAAGGTTTGGAAAAAGATGATGTTAATAATCGGCTTATGAGTATTATTCTGACGGAAATAGGAAGACTGAACCGTCTGGTTAGCGATTTTCTTGTTTTCGCCAGACCCAAGCCCTGTAATCTTCAGAAATTCGATCTCTACAAACTGACCTCTGAATCGGTAGAGCTTTTCAGAAACAGCGAAAACTGGTCAAAAAAAATACAGGTGATAGTTGACTTCAAAAATAATATCATCCTTGAATCTGATCCTGAACAGATAAAGCAAATACTATGGAATCTACTTCTGAATGCCAGCGAGGCCATGTCTGAAGGAGGGATGGTTTATGTCAGTGCCGACGTATTGAATAGCGGTAATCACTCTGAACCAAGACGGGAAGTCGTAAGGATGAGTGTCAGGGATACGGGTCAGGGATTCAACGAAAAAGCCCTCCATCACCTATTTACTCCCTTCTTCACCACAAAAGAAAGAGGATCAGGCCTAGGTCTTGCCACGGTCAAACGGATAGTAGACGGTCTCAAAGGCAAAATTAAAGGACAAAACCACCCTGACGGAGGGGCGGAGATTACTATACTCCTAGAAAAATCCGCTTCCTCCTCATCTTCAGAGATTCTCCATATCTAGAGATATCGAGGTGGTCTGTTTTAGCGTCCTCGACACATATTAGATGACAATACATCCAGTTGTATTAAAATAAATATAGGGATTGATAATCACACTCAAGAAATCAACATGGACCTCTTGTGACTACGATCAGGATGACGCAGCATGTCCATACTCGACGAGCCCTGGTTTTCACAAATCAAGCGACCAAGTCGCTACATAGGAAACGAGATCAATTCCATAAGGAAAGATCCTGCTGCCGTGGAGGTCTCTATTGCCCTAGCCTTCCCTGATGTCTATGAGGTGGGGATGTCCCATCTAGGGTTAAAGATCCTTTATCATACCCTGAATAGTCATACCTGGTTAGCAGCCGAGAGAATCTTTTCCCCGTGGACAGACCTGGAAGAAGAACTCCGGGAAAGGAGAATACCTCTGCCCGCACTCGAATCAGGGAGGCCTTTGCTTGAATTTGATATTGTCGGTTTCAGTCTCCAGCATGAATTGTCATTCACCAATGTTTTAAATATCCTTAATCTTTCCGGCATCCCCTTCCTATCAGAGCAAAGGGATGATTCTTTTCCATTAATCATCGCAGGGGGGCCTGCTTGCTTCAATCCAGAACCCGTTGCCGATTTTTTTGATGCTATGGTGATCGGTGACGGAGAGGAAACAGCTCTTGAAATATGCCGAAGGGTCCAAGAAGTAAAACGGGCAAAGCCGGGGAAGAAACAAGCCTTCCTATCCGAACTAACCCAAATTGATGGGGTGTATGTGCCCCATCTGTTTAAGCCTCACTATAGAACCAATGGAGTCATTCATTCAATCGAGCCTTTGCTAGAGCATTATGAGGAAGTAAAAAAGGCCATCATTTCTGACATCAATTACAACCCTTCTCTATGCCGTCAGGTCGTCCCCTTTGCTGAACTGATCCATGACCGATTAGTCGTAGAGATTTCTCGTGGATGTACAAGAGGATGTCGCTTCTGTCAGGCTGGCATGATATATCGCCCCACACGGGAGCGAAGCCCCGCTTCCGTTATCGATCTTGCAGGGAAATCACTCAAAGAAACAGGTTTTGAGGAACTCTCTTTGCTCTCTTTGAGTTCGGGGGATTACTCTTGTCTTGATCAATTGCTTGAAGAACTCATGGATAGACATGCCAAAAGCAGGGTCTCGATTAGTCTGCCCTCCCTGAGAATTGACAGCCTGAATCCGAGTTGGTTCGACCAGATCAAAAGAGTCAGGAAGACTGGTTTTACCCTGGCCCCTGAGGCGGGCAGTGACAGATTGAAGCGGGTTATCAACAAATCGCTGACCAACAAAGAAATTTTAAATATAGCGCCTCAAGTATACAGGGCGGGTTGGAATCTTATCAAACTCTATTTCATGATTGGCCTTCCAACTGAAAATGATGAAGATCTCCAACAACTCGTTGATCTCGTTGAGAAATTAGCCTACTCCGCGAAAAAGGAAGGAGAGAGAAAGAAGCTTCATGTCAGTGTTGCCACCTTTGTACCGAAAGCCCATACTCCTTTCATGTGGATGCCTCAACTGCCCATTGAAGAAAGCCGGCGACGTATTCAGTTCGTCCGAAGTGCCTTCAACGACAAGCGGATACGAGTGAAATGGAACCAGCCTGAGTTAAGTTGGCTTGAGGGTGTTTTCTCCCGAGGAGACCGTCGATTGAGCAAGACGCTCATAGAGGCATGGCGCTTAGGAGCCAGATTTGATGCCTGGGGAGAACATTTCAATATGGATATTTGGAAACAAGCCTTTGCCCTTTCCAATCTGGATCCCGATTTCTATTTATACCGACCAAGATCTACGGACGAGGTCCTGCCCTGGGAGCACATCAAGTCAGGGGTTTCACGGAGATATCTCTTAAAAGAGAGCGAAAAGGCCCTGCGAGGTGAAATCTCACCTGATTGTCGTCAGAAATGCCTTGAATGCGGCGTGTGTGATCACAAAAGAATTCGCCCCGTACTATACAAGGACTGGGATCCCCCTGTTGAGATAAAGGGGGATATCCTCCGCCATGACATATCCAAGACAAAAAGATGCAGAATCACTTTTTCAAAAACCTTGAGAGCCAAGTATCTCGGACACCTCGAACTTGTTCGTCTCTTCATCAGGGCCTTCAAGAGGGCTGGCCTAAATCTTGTTTACTCTAAGGGCTTTCATCCTATGCCCAAGATCTCATTCACTTGTGCCCTGCCGGTGGGCACTGAGAGTATCCATGAAACGGTGGAGATTGAGTTGTCTGACAACATCCCTATTTCCTTGTTGAGGGAGAAAATCGCCCGGCAACTCCCCGATGGCATCAGAATCCTGCATTTCGAAGAAATTCCCCATGACAAAGGAAAACTGACATTGAAGGAAAGCCACTATCATATCGCCCTGGACGGATTGCAAGTGAAACAGGCTGATTTGGATAGATTTCTTCAGTCGAAATGCTTTCCCGTTTCTAAAACGGCAAAGGGAAACAGAAAAACAATTGATGCCAGATCCTTGGTCAAATCTATATACCTGGTTCCGCCAAGTGGTCTGAATTTGATCATCACACATGATCCCGGTCCCAAGTTAAAACCAATAGATATCATCAAGGGGGTCTTTCACCTTAGCGGCCAAGAGACCCGGCGAATAAAAATACTTAAGACGAATCAAGTCATGATCCAGTCTCTTTAGGTGGTTTTCCTATGGTCAGTGAACTCATCATCAACTCAAGGCCCCATGAAGTCAGAGTAGCGCTTGTAGAAAACGGAGTTGTCCTCGAACTCCACATAGAGAGAAAAACCGGGCAAGAACTTACAGGAAACATATATCGTGGAAGAGTCGTTAGAGTTCTTCCTGGAATGCAGGCAGCATTCGTTGATATAGGGTTTGATAGGACTGCATTCCTGTATGTATCGGATGTGCATAAAGATTTTGTGGGGCTGGAACAGATGATATTCCCTATCAGTGTCAATGACGGAAATCCGTTAGTCGAGGAACAGGATGAGTTGAAGCCAAACGCTCTGACTGGGACGTTTTTCAATATAGAGGACCTCCTGCACGAGGGAGAAGATATCATGGTTCAAGTGGCGAAAGAACCCATCGGGACTAAGGGGGCCCGCCTCACTTCTCATATCTCCTTGCCCGGCAGGCACCTTGTTCTCATGCCCACCGTCAATCATATCGGGGTCTCCAGACGTATAGAAGATACGGAAGAACGAGAAAGGCTCAGGAATATCATCGCAGAGTTGAGGCCTGGGGAGTTTGGCTTTATAGCAAGGACGGTTAGCGAAGGCGCGGATAGAGACAAACTCAAATCTGAAATGGATTTCCTCCTGAAGTTGTGGGCCAATATCAAGGAAAAAATGGCAAAACTGACAAGCCCCGGTCTCCTTCACAGAGATTTGAATGTCTCGCTCCGATCCGTACGCGATCTATTTACCCGGGAAGTGGACCGACTCATAATTGATTCTGAAGAAGAGCATAAAAACATCATGGAATTCATTGAGACTTTTGCCCCCAGACTGAAATATTCCGTTGAGCTTTACAAAGGAGTCGATCCTATTTTCGACACATATGGCGTAGAAATGGAGATTTCCAGGGCCTTGGAAAAAAAGATATGGCTGAAATCTGGGGGATACATTGTCATCGAACAAACAGAGGCTATGACAGCCATAGACGTAAACACGGGAAGCTATGTGGGCGCAAGGAACGTGGAAGAGACCATCCTGAAAACAAACCTTGAGGCAGTAAAAGAGATCGCCTATCAGCTTCGTCTCAGGAATATTGGAGGTCTGATTGTCATTGATTTCATTGACATGGAAAAGAAAGCCAACCAGGACCGAGTTTTTATGACCTTGAAGGACGCCTTAACCAAGGACAAGGCCAAAACTTATGTCCTCCGCATGTCCGAATTAGGGCTCATTGAAATGACGAGAAAAAGAACCAAGGAGAATCTCAACAGACTCATGAGCGAACCCTGTAGCTACTGTGAAGGAAGGGGAACTCTGAAATCAAAAAAGACGATTTGTTATGAGATATTCCGTGATCTGGAAAGGGAAGCCGGATCCTCTATGGAAGGGGCAAACCTATTTGTGCGGGTAAATCCCCAAATCGATCATGTTCTCAAAGATGAGGAGCAGCAATCGATTGTGGATATGGAAAAGAGAATAAACAGACCCATCATTATCATCGCGAAAGAAGAGTTTCATTTAGAACAATATGAGATAAACTCAGAATAGTGCTTCTAAAGCCGTTTCCGTATCTGAGAATAGGCATTCTATCGTTATGACAAGAAAAATCTCAAACTCTGATCTCCTATTAGTGGCCATCATTGTCCTTGTATTCATCGGATTCTCCTTCGTACGCCCCTCTCTTTTTGAGACTTTCGAGAGATATATCTATGATACTGAAATGAAATTTGTTCAGGGACAAGATCGGGCAGTACCCAGAATAGGGATCATCTATATCGACGATAAAAGTCTAGCTAGCCTCGGCTCATGGCCCTGGCCCCGACATCTTATCGCACAAATGATAGATCTGCTTAAGGAAAGTAATGCCGAAGTTGTCGGCATCAATATCCCCTTTGTTGAAAGAGAATCAAACCCGGCTCTTTCATTTGTAGAATCTTTTGAGAAAAAACTCAATGCTTATCCTTTTGGCGATAAGGATTCTTCCTTAACCAGCTGGATATCGGAAAACCTCAAACAATTGGAAAGGGATTATGACACGGATAAAAGACTTGTCGAAAGTGTTCGACAAAGTGGCAATATTGTTCTGCCGTTTTCTGTTCATTCCGATGATTCATATGATGGATTCGAAAAGGACCAGGACGCTCTACTCTCCAACGATTTATTAGAGTCCGGCAGACTCTCCGCATCGACACGAAAGATGCTTTCTACATACAATATATCACTTCCCTTCTCTGATCTTGCTCGAAATGCTCTTGGACTCGGTCATGACAAGTTGACTGTTGATGGCGGTTTGAAGGGGCAATCTCACCTCATGTTTCTGAGCTATAAGGGCTCGGCGCTGCCGTCTTTTCCCCTCCGCTTAGCCATGGCCTATCTTGATTTGCAGCCTAAAGAAGTCCTCCTAAAAGATCATCAAATCCAACTGGGAAGTCAGATAATCCCTCTAAAAAGAGGGGAACTGCTTATCAAGTTCAAAAATGCTCCAGGTCTTTTTCCTCATTATTCTTTCGCGGACATCCTGAAAAAAATGCAGGTCCCTTCGACCTTGAAAAGGAAGATCGTCCTTATTGGGTTGGATTTCCGGGGAAGCGCACGAATAAACACACCCATCTTATCTAAGATGAGCGATACTGAGTTCATAGCAAACATTTTGGATAACATCATCAGCGATGCTTTCATGATCCGACCTTCCTTTATGATCTATATTGAGGCTTTAATTATTGTTCTGTTGGGTGGGATTATCTCATATTTCCTAACGCGAACAAGATCGATAAGCAGATTCGGGATGGCTATGGGGCTGATCATTCTCACTTTGTTCGCGGGATGGTTCTTATTTTTCCAATTCGATATATGGCTGAAGACCACATACACTGCAAATTGTATATTGACGCTCTACCTGGCTCTCTTTCTCAAGCATCAGATGGCTTCCAAGATGGCCAGGAGCGATTCAATTGCGGCAAATCGGTTGCTTGGTCTCGATTTCCAAAGCCAGGGATTACTGGATCAAGCCTTTGACAAATTTCGAAGGCTGCCTGTGGATAACGAGGTGAAAGATCTCATCTATGCCCTGGGACTCGAATACGAACGCAAAAAAATGATCGATAAGGCCTTGACTACTTATGAGTATGTCGAGAAATGGGGCCCCTATCGAGATTTGGATGAGCGGATTCCCCGGTTAAAATCTGATGGCACATCCACCACTGACAGCTCTGGTGATGACAGTGATGTGAATGTGATGCCGGAACACGGTGCTGGGAGAAGGTCGAGTATCGGAAGATATCAGATTCTTGAGGAATTGGGTGAAGGTTCTATGGGACAAGTCTACAAGGCTCTTGATCCCAAAATAAACCGGATATTGGCCGTCAAGACGATTCGTCTTTCAGATGAGTTTGAAGAGGATGTCATTCAAGAAATCAAGGAGCGATTCTCTCGAGAGGCGGAAATAGTCGGGAAGCTCTCCCATCCCGCCATAGGAACCATCTACGATTTCGGGGAGGATGGTGAGTTGACCTATATGGCTATGGAGTTTGTGGAAGGCATAAGTATAGAGCAGCACACTTCTAAGGGGAATCTTCTCCCTTTTAGAAAAACATTAGAGGTCATTGCTGATGTGGCTGAAGCCCTTGACTTCGCACACAAGGCAGATGTCATCCATAGAGACATAAAACCGGCAAATATCATGCTCCTGGAAAACGGGGAGGTTAAGGTCACGGATTTTGGGATTGCAAAGGCAATTTCCTCGTCCAGGACGAAGACGGGAGTCATTCTAGGCACCCCGAACTATATGTCCCCTGAACAAATCATGGGACAAAAGGTCGATCTGCGATCCGATATTTTTTCTTTGGGGATTTTGTTCTTTCAACTACTTACGGGCGAATTGCCGTTTAAGGGAGAAAACTTGAGCGGGTTGTTGTATCAGATCACTCAGGTCAGGCATCCTTCGGTACAAACCTATGATCCTAGAATCCCCCAAATATGTGACCAGATTCTAGATAAGGCCCTGGCCAAGAAGCCTTCGGATCGATTCAAAAGCGCGGCGGAGATGGAGAGAGTAATTAGACTTCTTGCTTCAAGAATAGACTCGTTTAAAAAGAAGCGAGCTACAAAAGACGAACATCCTAAAAGAAGCACATAGCTATTTTTCAAAGTGATATTCACTCGTCACGGGCAGAAGATTTTCCCGATGCGAAAAACCTCAATCTTGGAGATGTATCATTGATTGTATCTTCGGGCAAGACCAATGTGGGACTGGTTAGAGATAGGAACGAGGACTCCTTTTCCATAGATGATTCCTTGGGCCTGTATGTCGTGGCCGATGGCATGGGAGGACATCAAGCAGGTGATGTCGCGAGTAGAGTAGCTGTTGAAATGATCAACAAGTGCTTTCGGCAATGGGCAAAGGAAGGGGTTATTGAAGATAGGATCTTTGGATATCCTGATCACTCTCTGACCAGGACGGGAAATTATGTCCTCAGCAGTATCAGGTTAGCCAATCGAGTCGTCTACGAACTGGCTATGGAGAATGAAAAGTGCTACGGGATGGGAACCACCGTGGCGGTACTGGCTGTTACTCCCTCTATGGTCATTGCCGCAAATGTGGGTGACAGCCGTATCTACATGGTGAGAAACGGTGGAATTGAGCAGTTGTCCAAAGATCATACGGTGGTAGCCGAACAGATTGCAATGGGCATGATGACCGCTGAGGAGGCCTCCTCAACCAATCTTAAACACGTTTTGACCAAAAACCTCGGTTCCACTGAAAAAGTTGACGCGGATGTCTTTGAGGTCGAATTTGGAAGCAATGATCGCTTCATACTTTGCTCGGACGGCCTTACGGATCTTGTATCAGAGAGAGAAATCCTAGAAGCGACACAGGGTGAAGATAGTCCCAGAAGACTCTGCAACCAATTCATGGCTAAGGTCTTAGAGAGGGGAGGGCATGACAATACGACTGTAATCTCTGTCTTTCTTACGGACGATAAAGGGGAAAGTCCTGGCCTACTGAAAAAGGCGAGGCTGTTCCTGGCTGATGGGCTAACCAGACGAAAGGAGAAGAAAAAACCGTAGATCAGTTTCATATTGCGTTTTTGCCTTTAATTGAGGTAAAATATTAATGTCTTGGATGTGAGGTAGAATCATGCCCAAGCTGATATTAACCTTTAAAAAACGAGTGCTCAAAGAATATCTTCTTCTGAATGACAGCATAACCATCGGTCGTGAGGAAGATAATGGTATTGTTATAGACAACCCCGCCGTTTCTTCCTACCATGCAAAAATTGATAAGGTCGGCCCGGGCTACATTTTGACGGACCTGCAAAGCACCAACTCCACATTTGTAAACAACAAGAGGATCGTTTCCCACCGACTAAGACATGCAGACAACATCATCATCGGCAAGCATCTCATACTGTTTGTCGACGCTCAAAAAGGGGAATCAGCCGAGGCGTTGATACAAAAATCAAGTCTGGACAGGACAATGATGTTGGATACTACCAGACAGAAGGAATTACTCGCCAAACAGACAGGAGACACACAGGCCATAAGAGTCCCCGAAAAGGTTGGAGTCATAAGCTTCATCGATCACTCCGGCCTGGATGAAATCGTGTTAACCAAGAAACTCACCAAAATAGGCAAGGCAAAAACTTCGGAGATAAGACTCTCAGGCCTGTTCATGGGGGCCACTGCCGCCACAATCAGCAAACGTCCAAGTGGTTTTCGAATAACATTTACTCAGGGGTTGTCAAAGCTGAGAGTTAATGGTCAGGTTATAACGGAAAGTACTCTCTTGAAGGACTATGACACTATTGAGTTGGGGTCCTACCGTTTTCAGTTCTATCAAAAAGAGACTGACGCCGGCTGAACTACCTTATAGGAGTCCGACCATATCTGTGATTTGTCACATTTTGGATGTCTGGCAGATCCATCAGTTCTTCACTTCATCACATTTCAATCCTGTCTTCGAAATCAGCATCATACTCTCATCAAGGTAGATCATCCCTCGCTTGGATAATCACAGCGACCATAGCCGCCACATGTCTAGGGAAAAGGTATGATAGGTATCGTATTGCCATGTGCTCTCCGGCAACAAATTCGATATCTTTCCGGCAACCGACAGCCCGAATGATTAGGATTTCGAAGCCAATCTTTTTTCCTTCACATTTTTTCTTATTTCATCCAGCACTTTCTCAATATCGTCTCTGGTGAAAGTCTTGTTACACTTTGTACACTGGAAAATCTCTTCGGTCAATTTATCATATATAAGGTCATCGGAGAAATTAACCCCGTGAAATCGAATCGAGAAGTTGTAAATCTGCCTAAAATCTTTATTTTGACAACTATTGCATAGAAAATAATCCTGCATAGCATCCATGTCCTGTTCTCCCTCCGAAATCATATTAATCAGATTCCTGGTCTATACCTCGGCCATTGGTTTTCTACAACAAAATTATCAACCAAAGTCTCATAGAAAAGAAATGGCCCTGAGTCCCTTTCGCCTACGGATGGCTTCCAATACTCCGACGGTACCTGTCATCATGTTATCCCCTAAAGGCGATCCGAAAAGAATCGGCAGCCGAGATTGCTCAACCAATCTTCGTTTTGGACCGGTTGCCACAATGCCTTCTCTTATTCGAAATCCAAGGGCCTTGCGAATATAGGCACCATGCCCACCCTCTTTCAATATCTCTTCATGGTTCAGTCTACCGTCCGCTAGGGCTTCTAATAACGCCTCCAATCTCTCCAGTGTAATATCTTTGGTATGGTATTCAAAAAATCCCGCCATTTCTCCTCTATCGAGAGCAGCTGCCACGGTGTGGGAGGTTGCCACATCCAAGACCATTGTTCTTTTTTTCTCCCTTACTCGCCAATCCATGGAAGCCCCCAGGATGGCCGCCATCCCGCTGTCCATCACGTAAATCTCATCGGCAGACAACATCTTGGCACTTTCAGCCATCGCCTTGAGGCGACTCAGGCTCGCCGGGATTTCATCATCTCTGTAGAGCAATCCATGAAGAAAAGGGTTTTCATCTAGACCGGCCTTGAAGATCTGATGGCGATAATCCAAATGCGACATGCCATCAGGCGCTCTTCCGTGATCTTGTGCGCACAGTCCTACCACATCAAATGAGAGAGGTATCCCCAATCCCTTGACAATCTCTTCCAGGCGGTCCACTTCCAGGTCACATGTTCTGAGCATGTGATATGCTTGACGCCGTTGCAGGTTTGCAATTTCATTATCATCAACTATTTTTATCCCTAAAGACCGCACCTTTTCCGGATTGTGATGGATCGTGGCCGCTGCCGAAGCAGACATTATCACTTCATCTTTCTTGCTACGACGTTCCAAGACTACTGATAATTCTCCACCGCCCATCTCAGTTCCGGTGATTAAAAGATTCCCGGGAAGATTTTCCGCCGCCTCCGCCAATGTCCTTATAGGTGATTTGACAACCGCCTTGTAGTGTTCATCGGATCCCATATCATAGCAAAGTACGTCCATGGTTCCGGCCCCCACATCTACAATCAGAAACCTGTTCATCAAACCCCTCCTGATCTAAAATAAGATTAGGATACTGGAATGATTCTGGTCATTCGATTCCCGTTCCATTTCATATAAGCTATACAGAATCACCGCTGCTTTTTCAACAGAGAGTTTCATTTCGCTACGATATTTAAAGCTCCCCTTCCTCTAACAGGGGTCGATTTATGCGGTCGATAAGATGCTGCGTGCGGTGAAGCGCACAAGTCCGCCATGGGTTCGGCGGATAAATCCGCGAGGCTCCGATCGCTCTTGTTGCGGAACAGGAAACCAGAGAACCCCCACTAAAAGCAGGAAGTCCGGACAGAATCCTGACAGTCCTCTGAACGTAAAAATATTTCCTTCTGCTTTAATTCACCTGCCATGTCCCGTTTGGGGTTGGGAAAATGTGTTCCTAGTCGGCCTAAGGTCATAGTCGATGGTTGCACGGGCGTGCGCATGCAGTATGGGGGGGCTGGGCGCCGGCAAGTCTAAAATCCTTGACCCCAATGGACGGGGAAAAACATGGTTTTCTGAATCAAACAGAGAGAGAATCCCATGTTCATTTGTTTATGTGCCTCATTGCTTTAAAAGGAAGTATATTTGTGTATTGTAAGGCTTGAGATGTGACTACATAGACCCGGTCATAAAATCATAAACATCACGAACAACCAAACTGACACAGTGCCTAATCCGAGTAGGATTTCCATACCTTTTCTCGTACATATATTCGGACTTTGCATATGGGCTCCTTTACACCTTTAACAAAATTCGTCTACTTTATTATGCTCTCTTGTTTTCCTAACCAATCACACTTCCCTGAGAGTTGTGGCCAATGGGCATATTAAAAAGGGGACTGATGGGGTCATTGATTTCGAAAGTTCCGCTTTCCATATTTAACCCCAACGCTGCACCGCAAGAAAAGCACTTGGCTGGACCGCCATAGGTGCAGAACACCTCTTGGCCCAAACTGACCTCACTCCCACATGAAACGCATGAAATGTGGGACCTTTTCTCCTGCAATCCATGGCTGTTGGATGTTCCATTGAAGGCCAGCCTGGGTAGAACGGGGCCTATAATACTTCTGCCCTGTTTTATTAAGATTCTCTGTTTGATTATTCGTGCCAAGATCCGCTCCTCAACCCTATTGATCAACTTGCCGACGATTTTCAGGGGCATATCGGTCCTGGTCCTATGAGAAAGCAAAAGCGATGCCAAACTGGCTTAAAACGATTTTATGCCACTATTTCAAAAAGTTAACGACAACCGAAAGGAACTCTCCTGTGGAGTTGATGGCAGGATACTCAAAGAATCGAGAACCCGATTTCTACTTGTTAGCAGAATTTTTCGCATGTAGAAAATGGGCTGTGATCAGACTATCTGGCAACACAGGTCTGGCTAAGGTTTCCTGTTGGACAAGAAACATCCTGTTTTGCCGGAAAATGACTGCGAGACAGGAAGGATCTTTCAAGTCTCAGCCTTCTTTAATTTCACCTTAAGTATCTGTAAATACGTATAAAACCCTATTAACGCGAATATTGGCATAGGTTTTAATAATACAAGGGCTGTAATGACTTGGCAAACCGTTATGAAAGCTTCAAACTCTTGGCGATTCGATTTTCGACAGATCTGAAGAAAAGCAGAAGTGAAAACAGGCTATGATTATGATGCAGAGAGGGTCACTCTTTTTCCATCCGCCATACAGGTCCCTCTTTCGTGTCGATCACCTCGATGCCCATGTCCTTCAATTCTTGACGAATCCGGTCTGCCGCTGCCCAATCCTTCTTTTTCCTGGCCTCTTCTCTCTCCTTAACTCGTTTCTCCACCTCTTCTCCCGGTTTCGAAGGCTCTAAATCCAGAATGTCCATAAACGAGTTGATCTCCTGAAGTCCCTCTCCCGCCTTCTGTTTGTCCAGAGTTGAGAGACCCCTTTGATCCATAACACGGTTGACCTCTCGTGTGAACTCGAAAAGAGATGCCAGGGCGAGAGCCATGTTTAGGTCATCGTCCATGGCTTCGATAAACTTATGTTTCAGATTGTAGAGCAGTTGATCCATCTCCGAATAAGGGCCACCGGGCGAGGAGGACCTGAGCTTTTCGACAAACAAATCCAGATGCGCGACGGTATTCTTGGCCGCATCGAGGCTTGACCACGAAAAAGATATGGGTTTTCGGTAATGACGGCTAAGAAGCCAAAATCGGATCACCCTCCCGGTGTAACCTTGCTCTAAAATTCGCCTAATGGTATAGGCATCATGATCGGAACCGCGGGAAGGCTTTTTCCCTTCGACCATCACCAACTCATTGTGGAGCCAATAATGGGCAGGCGGTTTTCCGGTGACCGCCTTGCTGATGGCGATGGTGTTTTCATGATGTGGAAAGATCAGGTCGGATCCGCTCATGTGTATATCATAGGTATCTCCCAGAAGCTTCATGGCCATGGCCGGGCATTCCAGGTGCCAGCTCGGCCGAATGTTTCCCCACCTGGTCTTGAAAAATATGCCTTTCTTCAGTTCATGGAGACTGGCTCTCTTGAGAAGGGTGAAATCCCGGGGATTTTCTTTTTCATACTCTTCCAGATCCACTGTCTTTCCCAAACGAATCTTGTCAAGGTCTATCCTGGATAGCTTTCCATAGTCTTCAAATCGCGATATATCGAAATAGACAGACCTCAGTTTTTCATAAGCATACCCCTTGTCCATGAGTTTCTGGGCTACTCTGATCATGTCCTCCACATACTCACTGGCCTTGGGATAGTCCGCAGCCCTCTTGATTCTCAGGGTATCTAGGTCTCTTAGGAATTCCTGATAGAAACCTTCTGTAAAATCTTTGAGGGATTGGCCTGCCTTGTCTGCTCCTTCTATGGTTCGGTCATCCAGATCCGTCACATTCATGATGTGAGTAACATGATACCCCTTGAACTCAAGATAACGCCTTAACAGATCTGAAAAGACAAGACGTCGGCTTTGCCCGATGTGAATCAGCTGGCAGAGGGTGGGACCACAAGTATAGATCTTCACCCTTTTTTCATGAATCGGGACAAACTCATCCTTTTTTCGCGTCATCGTGTTGTAAAGGACTATACCCGATTTTTCTTTGACTGCAAAAAGGGAGGTACTGAGGTATCTCTCACCTGAGTCAGGCAAAATAACCACGATCCGGCCTTGTTTCATCTCCTTGGCAATCTTCAGCGCAATGGTCATGGCCGCTCCCGAGCTCATGCCTACAAAGATTCCCTCTTCTTTGGCTAACACCCTGGCCATGTGATAGGCCTCTTCATCTTCAATATTAATGATCCGATCCACTCGGCCCTTTTCAAATATACCTGGGCAGTAGGATTCCTTCATGTTTTTCAGGCCTTGGATCTTATGTCCAAGGTAAGGCTCTACACCCACGATTTCCACCTCCGGCTTAAGCCCCTTGAACCATCTTGAAAGCCCCATCAGGGTCCCTGTTGTTCCCATGGTGGCAACAATCACATCCAGATTCCCATTGGTCTGCTCCCAAATTTCCGAAGCCGTCCCATCATAATGAGCTCTCCAATTTGCCTCATTGTTGAATTGGTCGGCGAGCCAGTATTTTTCAGGTTCTTCCCGGATCAGATCATAGACAAACTCAATGGCCCCGTCTGTTCCTAGATGAGCAGGCGTAAAGACTAAATCGGCTCCCATGGCCCGCAGGACCTTTTTTCGCTCTTCACTGACGGATTCAGACATAACCAAAAGGATCCGGTACCCCTTAACCGCTGCGACAAGAGACAGTCCAATCCCCGTATTCCCGCTGGTAGCCTCAAGGATGACCTTCTCTTTTGTCAGCTGTCCCCTCCTTTCCCCCTCCTCTATCATGGCAAAGGCGGGGCGGTCCTTGACGGAACCACCCGGGTTGAAAGACTCCAGTTTTGCTAAAATTTGGACATCCCTGTTGGAGTTCAGCCGTTTGATGGGAACCAGCGGTGTCCCGCCTATGTGGTCAAGGATGTTTCCTAGCTTCTTTGCCATGGATTTCTCTCCGCGACTATTGCAAAAGAGGTAATCTGTTAGAATTATAATAATAAACCCTTCTTTGCAATAGTGAATTTATCTTAGTATCCTTCCTGTATGGACTGAGGCCTGCTGCAGCACTCTCTTTCCCTCACATCCGCTCGGTCGCCAGGTATAGAGATTACAGGGGTTATAGAGGCCATATACTCTACTGATGTCCAAAGGCGTTCCTAACAGGAGCCTCCTGTTTGAAACTCTTCGTCTCAAACCACCGAAGGGGAAACCGAGAGAAAATGATTCTTGGGCCCCATGGTCCAAACGCGCTAACTAACTACAATCCCTTGACTTTCATACTATAATGACGATAATACAGCCATTCATGAGTTGACAGACTACTTTTTGACAGGAGGGTTTTTCATGAAGATCATGGTAAGCGGAGGAGCGGGATTTATCGGGTCCAATGTGGTCGACGCGTACATACGGGCAGGGCATCAGGTGGCGGTAGTGGATGACCTTTCCAACGGCAAGAAGGAAAATGTCCATCCAAAGGCATGTTTTTACGAGAAAGACATCCGTTCCGAGGAGATGGACGGCATCTTTGAACTCGAGCGCCCCGATGTCTTGAACCACCACGCCGCACAGATCAGTGTCCCAGCATCCGTCTCTGATCCACTCTTGGACGCAGATATCAATATAAAAGGGTTTTTAAACCTTCTAGAAAAGGCTGTAAAGTATAGGGTCAAAAAATGTATCTTTATCTCATCCGGAGGAGCCATCTATGGTGAGGCCGATGAATACCCCACCTCTGAAGCCTATCCGCCTAAACCCCTTTCACCATACGCAGTTGCCAAACTTGCATCCGAATATTATCTTGCCTATTACAAACACCAGTATGGTCTTAGTTTTACAACCCTGCGATATGCGAATGTCTATGGCCCACGCCAAATACCCCACGGGGAGGCAGGGGTCGTGGCCATTTTTATGAATAATCTCCTGAATAGAAAGCCCTGCACCCTCAATCATTTTCCTGAAGACCCCAAGGGCATGATCCGGGATTACTGTTATGTGGGAGATGTGACGGAGGCAAGCCTACTGGCCCTGAGCAAAGGAAATGATGATTTCTTCAATATCGGGACTGGGATAGAGACAAAAACGTTGGAGCTTTATCGGGTCATCTACGAGGCTGTTAGAGAAATATATCCTGGTTTACCCGAGGAATTGGCCATGCCGGGGACAGCACTGGCCCGCCCGGGTGATGTGACACGGAGTTGTCTCAAGATAGAAAAGGCCGAAAATGGACTGGGTTGGAGCCCCAAAATTGACCTGAGAGAAGGGATTCGGAAAACCCTCAAGTGGTGGGTTGGTTCATCCGAGTAATGGATATTCCGAGAATTGAATAGAAACGTGAAAGAGAAATAGTGGTTTTTTCTTGCCCCCTCTTGACATTTCCAATGGAATTATTAGCTTTTTAAAATCTTAGATCTGAAGGCGAGAAGGGATCTATTCGCCACCCAAAATTGAATATATATACCTCCCCAAGGTAAATACCCCCGTAAATCCATGGCCGGCACAAGCCCCCGTTTTCGGGATATCATTTAGACAGACGGGGATAACCGTTTAGCGGTAACAGTTTATTGAAGGAGGTGAAGATTTGTCTTTTTGTTTGAATCAAACCCACATTTTATTACTGACATCAGGAGGAGATATTGAAAATGAAGATCAAACCGTTGTATGACCGAGTTATTGTATCCAGAATTGAGGAGCAAGAGACAACCAAAGGGGGTATCATTATCCCGGATACGGCAAAAGAAAAACCTGCTGAGGGGAAGATCATGGCCGTGGGTGACGGCAAGACCCTTGAAAACGGCAAAAAACAATCTCTTGTAGTCAAAGTGGGTGATCGGGTCCTGTTCGGGAAGTATGCTGGAACCGAAATCACCATAGATGGAGAAGAACAGCTGATCATGAGAGAAGACGACATCATTGCCATCGTGGAATGAGCTGCATGATGACCAAACTATAAACCCGATTACTGTTAATACTACAATTCAAGGAGGAGATGGAACATGGCAAAAGAGATTAAATACGGCCAAAAGGCCAGGGAATCCATTGTTAACGGGATAGACACCCTTGCAAACGCGGTCAAGGTGACCCTGGGACCCAAAGGTCGAAATGTAATTTTGGACAAGTCGTTTGGATCCCCCAATATCACTAAAGACGGCGTGACGGTGGCCAAAGAGATCGATTTGGATGACAAGTTTGAAAACATGGGCGCCCAGATGGTTAAAGAAGTCGCCTCTAAGACATCCGACGTGGCGGGCGATGGCACCACCACGGCGACTGTCCTGGCACAATCCATCTACAAAGAGGGAGCAAAGCTGGTAGCCGCCGGCGTAAATCCCATGGCCATTAAACGAGGGATCGAAAAGGCCGTAGAAGCCTGCATTGGTGAGTTGAAAAAAATTTCAAAGCCGACCAAGGATCAGGAAGAGATTGCCCAGGTCGGAACCATCTCTGCAAACAATGATCCCACCATCGGTAATATCATCGCCGAAGCGATGAACAAAGTCGGCAAGGAAGGGGTGATTACTGTAGAGGAAGCCAAAAGCATGGAAACCACCCTAGAGATTGTCGAGGGAATGCAGTTTGATCGCGGCTATCTCTCTCCCTATTTTGTGACGGATCCAGAAAAGATGGAGACGACCCTGAGCGAACCCTATATCTTACTCAACGAGAAAAAGATCAGCACCATGAAAGACCTGGTTCCCATCCTAGAGCAAATCGCCAAGATGGGACGGCCGTTACTGATCATCGCTGAAGATGTGGACGGGGAGGCCCTGGCTACCCTGGTGGTCAACAAGCTGAGAGGGACCCTTCATTGTTGTGCCGTCAAGGCCCCGGGTTTTGGCGACAGAAGAAAGGCCATGCTGGAGGATATCGCCATTCTGACCGGGGGGAAGGTCATTTCAGAGGATTTGGGCTTAAAACTGGAAAACATCAGTATCAATGATCTTGGGACGGCCAAGACGATCAACATTGATAAGGACAACACAACCATCATTGATGGAGCGGGCAAGCGAGCGGACCTGGAAGGAAGGGTCAAACAGCTCAGGGTTCAGATTGAAGAGACCACTTCGGACTATGATCGTGAAAAGCTCCAGGAAAGACTGGCCAAGTTGATCGGCGGTGTGGCAGTCATCAATGTCGGGGCAGCCACAGAGACGGAGATGAAAGAGAAAAAGGCCCGAGTGGAAGACGCCCTTAATGCCACCCGAGCAGCAGTGGAAGAAGGGATCGTTCCCGGAGGCGGCGTAGCTTTACTCAGAAGCCTGAAAGCCCTTGAAAAGATGGAGCTTGAAGGAGAGGAACAGACTGGCGTCAGGCTGGTTAAGAGGGCCTTGGAAGAGCCTGCGCGCCAGATCGCAAGCAATGCGGGGGCCGAGGGATCCATTGTGGTGGAAAGGATTAAAGGAGAAAAAGGTGGTATCGGCTATAACGCGGAAACAGGGGAGTTTGAAGACCTGATGAAGGCAGGCATCATCGACCCCACCAAGGTCGTTAGATTTGCCCTTCAGAACGCCTCGTCCGTTGCAGCGCTCCTTTTGACCACCGAAGCCATGATTGCCGAAAAACCGGAAGAGAAGGCTGACATGCCCGGCATGGGCGGCGGCGGTATGGGCGGTATGGGCGGTATGGGTGGTATGGGTGGTATGATGTAGCACCCATTGACGCATAGACAGCTGGACAAAAACCAGACAAAATTGTAAAATCAGATTGTATCCGGAAGGTGACTTCCGGGTACAATCTTTTTTTTGTCACAAAGAAAGGAACATAATGAACAAAAACAATCTCCCGACCATATTGGTGACGGGTGCGGCTGGGTTCATTGGGTTCCATCTCAGCAGAGGACTATTGGAAAGAGGATACCGGGTCATCGGTTTAGACAGCATGAATGAGTACTATGATGTCTCTCTGAAGGAATCCCGGCTTGAGATTCTAAAACCCTATCCGGACTTCGTATTCTGCAAAGAGGATATTCAAAATCTGCCCGGGCTCAAAAAAATCTTTCAGACCCACGCCATTGATCGGGTCTGCAATCTAGCCGCCCAGGCTGGTGTAAGATATTCTCTGGAAAATCCGTTTTCTTATCAAAAGAGTAACTTGGAAGGGTTTCTCAATCTTCTTGAAATGGCCCGTGAATACCAGGTTCAGAATTTTGTCTATGCCTCATCTTCCTCTGTCTACGGAAGCAACGAAAAGACCCCGTTTAGTGTGGAAGACCGGGTGGACACTCCCGTTTCCCTGTACGCTGCCACCAAAAAGGCCAATGAATTGATGGCCCATGCCTACCATCACCTGTTTGGTTTCCCCTGTACAGGGTTGAGATTCTTCACCGTCTATGGACCGTGGGGCCGCCCGGATATGGCCCTTTTTCTCTTCACGGACGCCATTCTGAACAACAGGCCCATCGATGTCTACAATTACGGTCGGATGCGGCGAGATTTTACTTATATAGATGATATTGTCGACGGCACCATAGCCGCTATAGAAAAGACACATGCCTATGAGATCTTTAATCTTGGGAACTCCAATACTACCGAGCTTATGGAGTTTATTCGAGTTATCGAAGACGAACTGGGGATGGAAGCAAAAAAGAATATGATGCCCCTACAGCCGGGGGACGTGCCGGCCACATCAGCAGATATCCAGAAATCAAAGGAGATGCTCGAATTCAGCCCTAAGACATCTATTCGGGAGGGGATTCACAACTTCCTGGTCTGGTACAGGGAATACTATAAAATCTAATCTGGGTTCAGAGGTTCAGTCTTTCCTGTTCACAAGGTTCGGAGTTTCCCGCCAAAGGAAGGGGGGCCTCTCCGGAGGATCCTGGAGTTAATCCAGGAGCAAAGATTTCAGCCTTTTACATTCCTTTCTTAAGACGACGGCACAGGTGAATATGACCATAGCAATGGTCCAGATTCCAATGGCTGTCCAATTGTGAAACACATCCCAAACAGCACCGGCGCCCACAAAGCCGGGGATAATCATCACAATGGCCTTACCGAACATCCGCGGAACATCCATATCTTCTCTCCTGAAAGAACAGCTCTCACTTTGACCCCGTGTTTAGCACAAACCGAGGAGAATGGCTAGGGGGAAAAGGGTCTCTTCACTCTTTTTCCTTTCTCATATTCTTGTCTTTTCATTTTCTCATCTTCTGATTTTCTTATCTTCTGCCGCTTGCCGGAAAAGCCTCCCCTGCCAAGTATCTCTCTCTTCCAGCCGTCTTCTGATAGACTCGAGAGTGTCGAATTTATCTTTGGCCCATATAGGGGCTACCAGTTCCTCTGCTGCGGCATCTCCCGTGAGTCTTTGGATCACCATCTCTGAAGGGAGATATTCCAGAACATCCACCACCAGGTCCACATAGACCTCTTTTTCCAGACACTGATACTCCCCCTTTTCATACAGCATCGCCAAAGGTGCATCCCTCACAATGTAGAGGAGGTGGATCTTGACACCGTCTATTGGCAACCTTCCGAGGAACCGTGCGGTCTGAAGCATCATATCCCGGGTCTCTCCCGGAAGGCCCAGAATAATGTGGGCGCAGACATTCAACCCATACTCTTTTGCCATGCGCACGCTTTCCTCAAAACAGGCCACATCATGTCCCCTGTTGATCCTGGTAAGGGTGATATCATGTGCCGATTGAAGCCCATATTCGATCCAGACCAGGTGGTCTCTTTGGTACGACCCCAGGAGCGCCAAGACCTCCTGAGTGACGCAATCGGGTCTTGTAGCCACGGATAACCCCACCATGTCGGGACACTCCATGGCCTGGTCGTACAATTCCTTGAGTCGCGAAAGGGGTGCATAGGTATTCGTGAAAGACTGGAAATACGGCATGAACTTCCTGGCCCTGTAACGACTGCCCAGGTATTCCCGACCTTTTTGAATCTGTTCCATAATTGAAAGACCGTGATTGATCATTGCTCCGGTTCCTGAACCTCGTGCGTCACAGAAGATGCAGCCTTTGTCGGATATAGTCCCATCTCGATTCGGACACGAAAGACCTGCGTCAAGAGGGATTTTCTGAACCCGCTCCCCGAATATTTCTTTCAGATAACTGTTGAAATCGCGATATCTTTTCATAAAAAAGGAAATTCCTAACAGTCTAGTTTACTTGATAGAATATGTAACATAATGGGGGCTCGGGGATCTCAAGACAAAGGTTTAAGGTGTAAGGTATATGGTATACGGCCAACGAACCGCTAATCTACCTTATGATTCCTACCGTGTACCGTATACCGTATGCCGTATACCTCTTTCTTCAGATTGCTGAGCCCCCACTGAATCCCCTTCAAAAAGTCAAACTGACACATATGATCAAGAATACGGCCAAGCTCCATCAAAGTCAAATATGCTTAAGGGACCTTCTTGAAAAAAGGACTGAACAAGACGCTGTGATCATACACAGATACAGGGTGTCCAATAGAAGAGACTGTGTTCTGAAAATAAAAAAGGGTGTTACACGATTTTGTGTAACACCCTTTTGCTATCAGAACAAACTGAGTTTCTATTAGAAGTGGATGGCGTAGAGCACCGGCGCGATGATCATGGCCACCACACTGATCAACTTGATCAGGATATTGAGCGAGGGTCCTGAAGTGTCCTTAAAAGGATCGCCCACGGTATCGCCGGTCACGGTCGCCTTACGCATATCATCATACTGATCACCCCATTTGTCGTGGCCTTCATCCTTGACCTGTTTCTTGGAGTTGTCCCAGGCACCGCCTGCGTTTGCTTGAAAGATAGCCAGGCAGACACCGGATATGGTCACGCCGATAAGCAGGCCGCCGAGCATGTCGGGATTGATGATACCGACGATAACCGGGGTCAACACGGCGATCAGTCCCGGGGCCACCATCTTCCTGACCGCGGCCTGGGTGGAGATATCCACACACTGGGTGTACTCGGCCTTCCCGTCAGCAGCCGCGATGATCTTAGCCTCTTCGTCGGTGGGGTTTCTTTCTTCGCTCTCCGCCCTTTGGGCAGCCTCAAGGGCCGGACGAAGCTCGGGAATATCACGGAACTGACGACGCACCTCCTGAATCATGTCGCTTGCCGCCTTACCCACGGCCACCATGGCCATAGCTGAAAAACGGAAGGGAAGCATACAGCCGAGAAGCAGACCCACCAGAACAATGGGATTGGATGCATCGAGATCGACCTTGCCCCCCATCTTCGTCAGATAGGCGCTGGTCATGGCCAGAGCGGTGAGGGCCGCAGAGCCAATGGCAAAGCCTTTACCAATGGCCGCGGTGGTGTTTCCCACGGCATCAAGTCTGTCGGTTCGGGCTCGGACTTCCCTGCCCAACTGAGCCATCTCGGCGATACCGCCGGCATTGTCGGCTATAGGACCATAGGCGTCCACTGCAAGCTGGATACCCGTCGTACAGAGCATGCCCACGGCCGAGAGGGCAACGCCGTATAGCCCTGCCATGGAGTAGGCGATCAGGATGGCCGCGCAGATCAGAAAGACCGGAATGGTCGTGGAATTCATGCCCACGGCGATCCCTTGAATGATCGTGGTGGCCGGGCCTGTTTTGGAGGCTTCAACAATGGTTCCCACGGGTCTTTTCCCTGTGGCCGTGTAGTACTCCGTGACAAAGCCGATACACATCCCTGCGACAAGGCCGGCAACAATCGCGATAAAGATTCCCCACCATTGATAGGTGACCGCCTTGCCGGAAATAACACCGGTCACCGTGATTCCATCACCAGGAAGGAGTTGCCTGATAGCGAAAAAGGTGAAGATGACCATAAGAATCCCGGCAATGGTGGTCCCCATATTGAGGGCTGTTTGGGGATTACCCCCTTCTTTGGTCCTGACAAAGAAGGTCCCTATGATGGAGGCAATAATCCCGATCACCGCGATAACCAGGGGGAGATAGACGCCGTTCATCCCGTTTCCGCCCGCACTCGCGATCCCGGTAAACCAGACAGCGCCGAGTATCATGGAGGAGACGATGGCGCCGATGTAGGACTCAAAAAGGTCCGCGCCCATACCGGCCACATCCCCCACGTTGTCGCCCACGTTGTCGGCGATGGTCGCCGGATTCAGGGGGTGGTCCTCCGGAATACCGGCCTCAATTTTGCCCACCAGGTCCGCACCGACATCAGCGGCCTTGGTGTAGATACCGCCCCCCACACGGGCAAAGAGCGCGATGGAAGACGCTCCCAGAGAGAAGCCGGCAAGGATATTGAGGACGAGTGTCATCCATGTTGTATCCGTAACGGATTCAGGATACATGGCTGTATAGACAATGAACAGAATGCTGAGGCCCAATAGGCCCAGGCCGACCACGCAGAGTCCCATCACCGCGCCGCCTGAAAAGGCCACCTGAAGGGCCGGGTTCAAGCCGTCCCGAGCGGCGGCTGTGGTGCGGACGTTGGCTTTCGTGGCCACCTTCATGCCGATCCAGCCGGCGCTTCCTGAACAAAGGGCACCCAGGACAAAAGAAAGCGCGATAAATGCATTGGAATCTTCCAGATCCGCATTACTCACTCCCAGAAGAATTGCCACACAGACCACGAAGATCGCGAGATACTTGTATTCTGTTTTCAAGAATGCCATGGCCCCGTCGGAGACCCAGCCTGAAATCTTTTGCATCCGCTCAGAGCCGGGGTCCTGCTTCCCCACCCAACTGGCCTTTATGAACGCATAAACCAAGGCAGCCAGGGCTGCGATCGGCGGAACATAATAGAAAAGCCCGTTTTCTCCAAACATAGAATTACCTCCTTTAGTTTTATACCCTCTTTTCCTCCCCCTTCTTGATAAAAAAGTTAAGGAAACAATATGTTACAGTGGAAGCCAGTCTACGAATAGCACTCAATCATCGACAGCAATCCACCTTGATCCAAAAAATAGGATATCCCCCTACGGGGTAGGGTTTCTTGTCAAGACAAACTGTGAAATAACGTACACTCCAGATATGATTTCAAAGGATTCGTGGAAAAGAGAAACACCTGAAGCAGTCTATCATCCCATCCTCTGTTCGTTAACCGGATGAGCCCACTCCTTGAGCGTGCTGGTAAAATCCCTATAGCCCACACTTCCGAGCCATGACCACTCTATAATGCCCACTATAATCCTTGATCCGGCGTTTTTCGATGTAATCATTATTCTTGTCCATTAATTCCATGGATATTACGGTCTGCTCGGGGTCCATCTCCAGCAATATCCAGCCGCCGGCATTCAGGTATTTTGGGGCCTCTTTGATGATTTCCTTAATGAAGCGCATCCCCTGCTCCCCACCGTCAAGGGCCGACCTCGGCTCATGGTCACGAACCTCTGGTGCAAGCAAAGAGATGTGATCGGAAGCGATATAGGGAGGATTGGACACGATGACATCAAATACAAGAGACGAATCGATCAATCCCTTCCACATATCACTAAGCAGAAATTCTATTTTCTCTTCTACACCATGTTTTTTCGCGTTTATTTTAGCGATGGCCAATGCCTCAGCAGACACATCACTCGCCCAGACGGATGCTCCTTCAAGCTCTCGAGCCAACGTAACTGCCAACACACCGCACCCGGTCCCCAGATCCAAAATTCTGAGGTTTTCGCTCTTCGTGAGTCTCTCTTCATCACGCAGAGAAAGGACCTGCTCCACCAAGAGTTCGGTTTCGGGCCGGGGGATGAGAACCTGAGGACCGACCGCGAAATCTAGGGACCAGAATTCCTGTATGCCTGTCATGTATTGGATGGGTTCTCTGTTGAGTCGTCTCTTGATCAGTTCGCGGTATGCCGTAACCTCCCTTTCGTGAAGGGGTTGATCAAGATTGAGGTAGAGTCCTACTCTGTCGATTCTCAGATGAAAAGCTAGAAGGACTTCCGCGCTCAAACGAGGGTTGTCGACTCCCTTTTCCCTCAGATAATTGCTGGTGACCTCCAAGAGGCCCTTTATCGTCCATGATTTTCGGCGCACAATAACCGTTCACCCCTTATCGACAGGAGTCATCAGCCTCAGGTTGACTCATTAACTTGGGTTTACACCGATTATATAATCTTCGAAAAGCCCTTTTCACCTTTAAGGGCTTCTGTCTGAAAATGGGTAATAATAGGGTCCAGAATCAGATCCATCTGTCCCTGAAGGATATCCTCAAGTCGATGCAGAGTCAGACCGATTCTGTGGTCTGTCACCCTGGCTTGAGGAAAATTGTACGTTCTTATCTTCTCGCTTCTGTCCCCTGACCCGACCATCCTTCGCCGTTCCTCTGAAATCTTGGACTCCTGCTCAGCCTGCTGCCTATCCAGCAGCCTGGAGCGGAGGACCTTCATGGCCTTTGCCTTATTCTTATGCTGTGATTTCTCATCCTGACAGGAAACCACCAGACCGCTGGGTATATGGGTGATACGAACTGCGGAATCGGTCACATTGACGTGCTGTCCCCCGTGGCCGGAGGACCGAAAGACATCAATGCGCAGATCCTCTGGATCAATCTCCACATCCACTTCCTCCGCCTCAGGGAGTACTGCGACCGTTACTGCAGATGTGTGGATCCGACCCTGGGCTTCTGTCTCAGGTACTCTCTGCACCCGATGGACACCGCTCTCATGCTTGAGAAGGCTGTAAACACCCTGACCCTCTATAAGGAGGATGACCTCCTTGAAGCCCCCGATACCCGAACTGCTCTGGCTGAGAATTTCCGTCTTCCATCTCTTTGTCTCCGCGTATCTGGTGTAAGCCCTGAAAAGATCTGCTGCAAAAAGGGCGGCCTCTTCACCGCCGGTGCCTGCTCGTATTTCTAAAATGACGTTCTTTTCATCATTTGGATCCTTGGGGAGAAGCAATACTCTGAGTTTCTCCTCTAATTCTTCAAGGGTAAATTTAAGTGTTTCGATCTCCTCTCGAGCCAACTTCCGTATTTCCGTATCAGAGTCATTGAGAAGAGGCTGATTGCTTTTGATCTCCTTTTGCACTGACAGGTATTCGCGAAACGTGTTAACAATAGGAGACAACAGACTGTGTTCTTTAGTATATTTTTGATACGCTTTCCGATCATTTATGATCTCTGGCCGTGATAGCTCGCCCTCCAACTGACTGAATCGTTCCTCGATGTCTTTGATTTTTTCAAACATAGAGACTCAACCTCAAAATAGAGAATCCCGCTCTAAACGGGCGGGAATCCTAGACGCAGCCTTGGGAAAGCCCCCACCGCCGGATAACGTTACTTGTTCACGGCAGAACGGCAAAGCCGTACTATCCAGAAATCTACTTTGGAAATCTATGGGTTGATTTTTTCCATTCGAGGGCTATGCTTGACTGTCGAATATGCCGCATGTGTCGGGAAAAGGTCAAGAAAGATTTTATTAGGTAGCGTCCCTCCAGAAACGAGGAATTTTGGCCAATCTTCCGCCATAGCTCTAGCGACGGCGGAAGATTGGCCAAAAGGGCCGTTTATGGATGGACACTGGTAGCATTCTTGACAAAGCACGAAGTATCAGTTCTCTTCAGTTTCGGCCGAGTCTTTGGGGGCCTGGGCGTTTTCAAATTTGGCATACTTGCGTCTAAAACGCTCTATCTTACCCGCCGAATCCACCAGTTTCTGCTTTCCCGTAAAAAACGGATGACATTTGGAGCAGATCTCCACCCTAATCTCCTTTTTAGTAGAACCTGTCTCAAATTCGTTACCGCAAGCGCAGTGCACGATGGTCTTATGGTATTCCGGATGAATGTCCTTTTTCATCTTTTCTCCCTTTCCTTGAAATGACCAAAGCAAGTGAAAGCTTCTATTCACTCATAGAGGCCAAAAATTCTTTATTATCTTTTGTTCCCTTAATCTTGTCCAGCAGAAATTCCATGCTATCAACGGGGGTCAGCGGGGCCAGCAGCTTCCTGAGTATCCAGATACGATGCAGGTCCGCCTCATCCACTAGGAGTTCTTCCTTCCTTGTTCCGGAACGGTTAATATCTACGGACGGGAAGACACGTCTGTCAGTCAGCTTCCTGTCCAGATGGATCTCCATATTTCCCGTTCCTTTGAATTCTTCAAAAATGACCTCGTCCATTCTACTCCCTGTATCGACCAATGCCGTGGCAATAATAGTGAGGCTTCCCCCCTCTTCAACGTTTCTAGCCGCTCCAAAGAAGCGTTTCGGCTTATGCAGTGCATTGGAATCAAGACCCCCGGATAGAATCTTGCCGCTCGGTGGAACAGTCGCGTTATAGGCACGAGCCAACCTTGTAATACTATCCAAAAGAATGAGAACATCGCGCTTGTGCTCTACCAGTCGTTTTGCCTTTTCAATGACCATTTCTGCCACTTGGACATGTCTCTGAGGCTGCTCATCAAACGTTGAACTGATCACCTCTGCATCCACGGACCGCTGCATGTCCGTCACTTCTTCCGGCCGTTCATCAATAAGAAGCACGATCTTGTGAATACTCTTGTCATTAGCCGTCACACTATTGGCGATGTTCTGGAGAAGCATGGTCTTACCTGTCCTTGGAGGGGCAACGATAAGCCCACGTTGCCCTTTGCCGAGGGGAGTCATGAGATCCATAATCCTGGACGAGAAATTGTCCGGCTTAGTCTCAAGCACGACCCTTTCATCGGGGTAAAGGGGGGTGAGATTGTCAAAAAGGATCTTTTCACGCGAGATCTCCGGATCTTCGTGATTCACCTGTTCAACCTTTAAAAGTGCAAAATACCTTTCCGTGTCTTTGGGTGGCCTGATCTGACCCGAAACCGTGTCACCGGTTCTCAGATTGAACCGTCTTATCTGAGAAGGGGATATGTATATATCATCAGGTCCCGGTAAGTAGTTTGAATCAGTGGCCCTAAGAAAGCCAAACCCATCAGGCAGGATCTCCAGGACGCCTTCACCGTAAATGAGACCGTTTTGATCGGAATTGGCCTGGAGAAGGGCAAAAATGAGTTCCTGCTTGGGCATTCCAGTAGCTCCCTCAATGCTGAAATCCTTCGCCAACTTCGTGAGTTCATTAATCTTCATTTTTTTGAGTTCCACAAGATTCATATCTTAATCTCCGTCGTACATGTATTGATCGATAGCCTCGTAAAATTCATATCAGACTTCTTGCTCGGATCCTCCTTCTCTACAGACCGGTGCCGGTTCTCAGCCTGATGATAGACTTTTAGAGATCCACCATTTGCTGATTCATTTCCTATCGTTTTTTGAGTTCACAAGGAACATCAGTTTCTGTGGTCAAACAGGAAAGCATACGCCCATTTGAAGATCCCTGCAGTCCCGCTGAAAGCGGGACAGGGAATCTCCCAAAAGTAAGGAAGTCTATTATTGTGATTCGCTCGCTAATCCCGCAGCCCGTCCTCCGTCACGCCAAGGCGTGGCTACGGATGGACAAGCTGGGGAAATACGCTCGCTGTGCATTTTCATGCAGATTATCCTTCCCCAGAGCAAAGCTTCTTTCAGAATAGGAGAAAGGCCATAGAATTTATCGGTATGCTCCGTGAGGAGATTCTCAGATCAACCTTTCAAGTCCATTTGGATGAATGATAGATGATAGCACAGCAGAACAACAATGGAGTTGATCATGATATCCGGTCTATACCGAATGCTCTGTTGGTAGGAAAGTATCTCAATACATAGAATTATAAGTGTTTACTGCCTTTTGTCAATCTTTTTATGCTATTTATCCTCACGTTACAGCCCTCCTAAGGCTTTCAGGACAAGCCTCATATCATCGGGTAACGGTGCATTGAATTCACAATAGTTCCCGGAATCGGGATGAACAAATCCCAATCTTTCAGCATGAAGCTGCTGTCTTTTCACGTGTGGCAAGATAGTATCCATCAATGAAAGGCGTTTCTTCCACCAATTTCGCTTGTATCCATAGACGGGATCGCCCAAAACAGGATAACCCATATAGGACAAATGGACTCGAATTTGATGTGTTCTCCCTGTCTTAAGAATGACGGATAGCAGTGAAAAACCTTGCTTGAATTCCTCCAACTTCTGCCATAAAGTCAGCGCTCTTTTCCCCAAAGAGGGCTGAACAGACATCTCTTTTCTTCGCTTGGGGTGACGGGCAATAGGAAGATCGATTTCTCCTTCAGTCCCGGCGGGGATGCCGCATACAGTAGCCAGATACTCCTTTCTAATGGTTCTTCCCTTGAATTGCTCGGCCAAAAACTGGTAGGCGTGGTCATTCTTGGCCACAACCACAAGACCCGATGTGTCCTTGTCGAGCCGGTGGACAATCCCAGGCCTTAATACGCCACCTATACCTGATAGGTCATCGCAATGCTGGAGTAGTCCATGTACCAAGGTACCTTTTGAGTGTCCTGGTGCAGGGTGAATAACCAGGCCGGGAGGCTTATCCAGGACGATAAGGGATGCATCTTCGTGGATAATACTGAACTCAACAGTCTCCCCCTTCAACTCATATGGAGCGGCCGGCGGGATAACAACACGGACTTCATCCCCCCTTTTCAACCGATAGCCCGATTTCGCGGATCGGCCGTTGACCGTTATGAGTTCTTTCCGTATGAGTTCTTGAACCCTGGATCGGGTTAGGTCATCGATTTGTGAAGCGAGAAAGGCATCTACACGGATGTCTCTCTGCTCGGTTGTAATTGAAAATGAGAAAATCCTGTCTGGTTCCTGCTCCACTGGATAATAGATTGGACAACTGCTTGTTATGAGAAGATTCTTTCAAGATCTTCCTCTACCTGTTCCTCCTCCACTTTCCTGGCCAAGGATATCTCCTTGACCAGGAGGCTTCTTGCGGTATCCAGCATCTTCCTCTCTCCAAAGGAAAGATCTTTTTCCACCTTCAACATCAGTAGGTCCCGGTAGACCTCTGCCACCTCAAAGACCGAGCCGGTCTTGATCTTATCCATATATTCCCTGTAACGTCTGTTCCAAGTCTGGTTATCGATAATAACATCTCTCTTCTTGAGGATAGAGTAGAGTTTCGTAATATCATCCTGGCCGATGATTTCCCTTAATCCAACACTGTCTACATTCTGCTTCGGAATCATGATGATCATATCGTTATCAAGAATTCTCATCACATAGAAATCCTGGCGACAACCCGAGATTTCCTGGCTCTCGATCTTTTCAATTATTCCCACACCATGTGCTGGATAAACCGCCAAATCGCCTACACTAAACATCTCAACCCCCTGATTGAAAGAAATGAAGTGTTATCGACCCAAAACTCACTTTACGAACCCCTTCCCAAAGGCAACAAAGCGCGGGCGACCACACCGAGATTTTTAAGCCATCAGTGTATTGCTGAAAATCAAAGCATACTCTTTACCGGCGCTATGAAACTGCTAAGTCCATGGAATTGAAATGATTCATTGCAGCGTCAACACCACTGTCGACAACCAGTTCACATGCCTGAGCCGCCATTTTGACTACTCTTTCGACTACCTCCTTTTCATCCCTATAAAAGGATTTCAAAACATGGTCCTCTACAGATTCTCCGGCGTATCTGGGCCGCCCCACACCGACCTTTATTCGTGGGAAATCATGGGTCCCTAGATTCTGAATAGCGGATAAAACGCCTTTATGTCCTCCGGCGCCCCCTCCCCTGACCACCTTTACTCTTCCCACCGGCAGATCAACATCGTCATGAACCACCAGAGCATTCTCCGCCTGGAGATCAAAAAAATCGATGCAGGCCCTAACAGACTCTCCACTCCGATTCATAAAGGTCATCGGCCGAAGAAGGATCACTTCGGCATTCTGAAACCTTGTCCGGGCAAATCTCCCTTGAAAACGTGTGCGGTCCAAACGGACCCCCAGAGATTTGGCCCACAAATCCACAACCCTAAATCCTACGTTGTGGCGTGTATTCCTGTACTTTAATCCCGGGTTTCCAAGACCTACTATCAAATACACCTTTTAGGACCGACCTTCACAGAAGTCTTTAGTCTTCGCTGGCAGCTTCTTGGTCGTAGCTCTTCTCTTCTGTATCGGCTGCCTGAGCTTCAGGCGCTTCTTCTGCACCTTCTACGCCTTCTACCTTAACCGCCGGGGCTCCTTCCATTTCAGCCGTCGGTGCCGCGACTGAAGCCACCGTCAGATCACCTTCCTCGAGGGTCGTAATACCTTCGGGGAGATTAATGTCTCTAATATGCAAGGCCTCTCCGATTTCGAGTCCGGACACATCCAATTCCAAGGTGTCTATCAGTTTGTCAGGCAAACAGGAGACGTTCAGTTCCCTCCTGATATGCTGGAGAACACCTCCTTCCTTAACACCCGCGGGTGTGCCTTTGAGAGAGATGGGAATATGGACAGTAATCTCTTTGTCCATAGATATCTCACAGAAATCCACATGAAGGTAGATGTCCTTAGCTGGATCGACTTGGAGTTCCTTTAAAATGACGCTCCTGGTCTCAGACCCATCGTCCGACTGTATGTTCAAATCAAGAATAATATTCTCCGCAGCAGATCGCCGCATGAGTCGTTCCAGCTCTGCATAACTCACAGCCAGCATCACGGGTTGCGTATTCGGGCCATAAAAACTGGCTGGTATCTGTTGATCTCTTCTAAGTCTCCTGGCAGTCCCTTTTCCTTTGGTCTTCCTGGTCAGGGCATTCAGAACCGGTTTAGCCATTCATTCCCTCCAAAAACGGCACGTCTCGTCTGCGTAACGAAAAAGCCTGATTTTCTAAGGCATTGTGACGCTTACACAAACAACGTGCTTACAGAATCAGAATTATGTACTCTCTTAATGGTCTCTCCCAGCAATTCCGCTACAGACAATGCGATAATCTTAGAGCCGTTCCGAGCCTTCTCGTTAAGCGGAATGGTATTGGTCACCACTACCTTATCTAGAGGGGAGGCCTCTATTCTCTCAACTGCTGTCCCTGATAGAACGGGGTGGGTACAGCATGCATATATGTTGCCAGCGCCATTATCCTTCAATGCTTTGGCCGCCTGAGTCAGCGTCCCTGCCGTATCGATCATATCATCCAGGATGATGGCTGTTTTTCCTTCAACTTCTCCAACAATATTCATTGCCTCGGCAACGTTCGGAGCATCGCGCCTTTTATCGATAATAGCCAAGGACGCTTCCAGCCTCTTAGCATAAGCCCTTGCCCTTTCCACACCGCCTGCGTCAGGGGACACGATCACCAGGTCCTCTTGAAAGTGGGCTTGAATGTATTTTACCAAAACAGGTGCCGCATAAAGATTATCCACCGGGATGTTAAAATAGCCCTGAATCTGACCTGCGTGTAGATCGATGGAAACGACCCGGCTTGCCCCTGCAACAGTGATCAGATCAGCCACCAGCTTGGCACTGATGGGTACCCTCGGCTTCACTTTGCGGTCTTGTCGACTATATCCATAGTAGGGAATCACTGCCGTGATTCGATCGGCCGAGGCCCTTCTCAGGGCATCCATCATGATCAGTAGCTGCATCAAGTTATCGTTAACGGGAGTGCAAGTGGATTGAAGAACAAAGACGTCTCGCCCCCTTATGTTCTCATGGATCTCAATCTGTGTCTCTCCGTCGCTAAAAGTCTTGGCTACCATTTTCCCCGGCTGAACGCCCAGGTAGTCGCAGACCTCTTGAGTCAAAGCTGTGTGAGATGTACCACCGAAAAGTTTCATTGGAATCAGTGCGCCCTATAGTCTATTAACCGTTCATCTGCCTTGGCAGTAATCGAAGCCACATTGGCTGGGGTGGGAGGATTCGAACCTCCGAATGCGGGCTCCAAAAACCCGTGTCTTAACCACTTGACGACACCCCAAAAGGTAAGCTCATTACGGGCGGGAGAACTCTATCGCCTCATCCGCACATGACAATGGGCTCTCTTCCGAATTCCTAAGTCCTCCACTTGGCAAATTCCCTTTTTCGTGGTCTACTTCAGCGGATGAAGAACGTGGAATACTTGGCGTATCTTCTTGATTTCGTTACCTAATCCAGGAATCGGAAGGCTGGGGTCTTTTCCAGTCCGTTACAATAAAAACATCCCCCAAATTCTGGGAGATGAGTGATTTTCTTGCCTTTTCAGCTTGATCTAAGGATGAAAACACTCCGAAAACACTGGGGCCACTCCCCGACATTAGGGCCCCCTCCGCCCCGGCATCCATCAAACGAATCTTAATGGATTGAATGACTGGGAACCTGGCGGCGGTCACCCTTTCCAAATCGTTATCAAGGACATCTGATACCCTAAAAGGGTCACTTTTCAGGATTTTTACTATAAAGTCATATTCTCCCCTTGTCAACTCTAATTTAAGGTTCCTATAGGCCCACGATGTGGCCACTTGAATGGGAGGTTTTACGATAACATACCAGAATTTAGGCCATTTTTCCAGTGGCTCCAGAATCTCGCCAATACCGGTGGCCAGTGAAGGCTTACTCTCCAGAAAAAAAGGCACGTCCGCGCCAAGCGCGACGGCCAAGGCATGGAGTTCGGAAAAACTCAACGGCCTTCCGCAAATCTCATTAATGACAAGAAGAACGGCTGCCGCGTCACTGCTTCCTCCACCTAACCCAGCCGCCACCGGAATATTCTTTGTGAGTATGATGGAAAAGCCTCTTTGGATCCCCGTTTGGGTCAAGAAGGATAGGGCCGCCCGATAGGCAAGGTTCTCTTCATCGGTAGGGACTGGAAGTCCTTCGCAGGAAAGTCTCACCCGGTTTTGGGAGGTGAGTTTTATCCTGAGAACATCACAGAGGTCTATTGGGATCATGATGGAAATCAGATCATGATACCCATCCGGTCGCTGACCCGTGACCTTCAAGCGCAAGTTTAGCTTGGCGGGGGTTTTGATTGTAAAAGGTGACGATTGAGAAGTGACGAGCGACAACTTATTCCCTCAGAGGCATATATTTGGAAGACTTTTCACCCTCTCTCATCTCTTTCTTGTCACCCCAATTATTCTATTCCTCTACTTTCAAAGGCACAAAAAGGGTAGGACCACCCCGTTTCTTTATACGAAAAAGTATAACATCCCCCTTCGTGTGTTGACGGATCTTCTCCATATATGTCCCCACATCGTTCACCGGTTCACGGTTGATTTCCCGGATAACATCCCCCCTGGCAATACCGGCCTTCTCCGCCGGTGAGTTACTCTCAACCCGGACGACAACGACTCCTCTTTCATCGGAAAGGTCAAGCTGGCGTGCCACCGAAGGGGTGATTTCATCTACGGTCATGCCCAAATCTCTCTTTTCTTCGCCCGGAGTCTCTCCTTCTTCTATCTCCTCCTCCAATTCGTCGATCTTCACTTCAAATCGCTTTTTCTTCCCTTCCCGGATGACCTCTACGGTCACAATCTTTCCTACCGGCGTTGAAGCCACAATCATGGGAAGATCGCTCATCTCCTGAATCTCTCTCCCGTCAAAAGAGACGATGACATCTCCTTCCTTTATTCCTGCCTCTTCAGCGGGCCCTCCTGGAGTGACTTCAGAGACCAGGGCGCCTATTTCCTCTTTTAACCCAAAACTCTCTTTGAGCCCCGGCGTAATTCCTTGAATCATAACCCCCAACCATCCCCTGATTACCTTCCCTTTCTTGAGCTGTGGTAGTAGATCCTTGGCCATGTTGATGGGAATAGCAAAACCGATACCCATATAACCTCCACTCTGTGAAAAGATCGCAGAGTTGATACCGATTGCTTCCCCCTTCAGGTTAATCAAGGGACCGCCGCTATTGCCAGGGTTAATCGCGGCATCTGTCTGGATAAAATCTTCATAGTCGGTAATACCAACAGATGTCCTCCCCTTAGCGCTAACCACTCCCACCGTCAAAGTGTGATCAAGACCAAAAGGATTTCCAATGGCCAGGACCCAGTCACCCACCTCCAGTTCTTCTGAGTCTCCAAGGGGAAGGGGCTTTAGATCTTCCTCAGCCTCTATGCGTATCAAAGCCAAATCTGTTTTGGGGTCGCGGCCGACGATTTCCGCGTCATACTCCGTTCCATTACTCAGCATCACTTTGATCTCGTCAGTCTGCTCCACCACATGATTATTCGTTAGGATGAAGCCGTTTTTGTCAATGATGAAGCCGGATCCCAAGCTGGTCTGCCGCGACTCCCGAGGTATCCGGTCTCCAAAGAACCGCTCAAACATATCATTGAATGGATCATTTCGACCAAACGGCGATTCAAACATCTGCTCTCGCTTGATAATCTTGACCGTGCTGATATTGACCACAGAATCTCTCGCCTCCTTGACCAATCCGGAAAAAGATTCGGGAGACGCCGGCTTGGTCCCCGCCGTTTGGGCAGAGGGTGCCGGGATATCCGCGAAGAGTGTGGCAAATGCCAGGCCAACAACAAAAAAAAGTATGGCCGATCCAACAAACAATAATCTCCGTCCTCTCATTATGCTGTCCATCCTATCCTCATTTTAAAACAATAATTAGTGTGACTAAGGCGAACACTGATCCTGAGTATTGTGACATGCTAAAGGTCTATTTCTTGGCCTTCACATAACGCCATCTGAGATCAGTAAGGATTGACTCAAGGAATTTGTCTTCCTCTTCGGTCAAATTCCCTTTGGTCTTCTCTTTCAACATACCAATGGTATCGATAGAGTGTTTGGCTAAGGCCAAGTCCTCTTTCTTTTTACCGGTCTGGGGATCAGCAATCTCTCCGAGATGCAACAGAGCAGATGAACTGAGACTGAAAACCAGGGAACTGAGACTCACCTCTGGGAGAGGAATCCTCTGGAGATCTTCTTCTGTCTCTTCCTTCTTTTCCTCCCCTTTGATCTCTTCTTGCCCCTCTTCTTTTAACTCGCCCTTTTCATTTAATGACCGTTTATCCTTTATCACAAATCCTTTCTCTTCTTCACCCATCGTTCTGGCCCCCTAGAAACGGTTGTCTATCATTATAGCTCTATTCTTCGGGCGGAAAAAACACCCTCCAAACCACAAATGGCTTCAAGGACTTCCTCATTGACGGAAACACTTGTGGTCAGTAATACAACATTCTGTTTCTTTGCCTTTTGCTGTCCCACATGCATGCGGCTTATGTTTACATTATATTTTCCCAAAACCGTACTGATCAGACCGATGACCCCTGGCACATCTTCATTCTCTATCATCAGGATGTGCCCTTCAGGAATGGCTTCAAGATAAAAATCATTGAGGCGTAAGATCCTGGGCAAGGTCTTGCCAAAGATAGTACCTGAGACAATGTTCAATCCTTCCATGGATTTTACCCAAAGCTTGATAAGGCTGGCAAAATCCTCCGATGTCTTAGTCTTCGACTCCACCACCTTAATTCCCCTATCAGAGGCGACAAACGAGGCATTCACATAATTCACGTCATCTTTTAGAATGGGAGTGAGAAGCCCCTTTAGCGTAGCTGTGGTCAAAGGGGTTATATCATATTCTGCCACCTTTCCGGCATAATTGATCTCGACCTCCAAAATTCCGCTGTCCACGAGTTGGGCCTGCAAAGAGCCCATTTTCTCTGCTAGGGATGCATAGGGTCTTAGGATATTCACAAGTTCAGGACCGATGTTCGGCACATTCACCGCATTCTTAACTGTTCCGTGCAACAGATATGCGACGATTTGTTCAGCTACATCCTTAGCTACATTATCTTGGGCCTCCCTGGTTGATGCCCCGAGATGGGGTGTACAAATGAAGTTGGGCAAATCCATCAGTTTCATATGTCCGGGTGGTTCAGATGCAAAAACATCAAGGGCGGCACCCCCTAAATGACCCGATTTTAGGGCTTCATAGAGATCATCCTCATTGACGATTCCACCCCGGGCGCAATTGACCAGCATGGCCCCTTTCTTCATATTGGTCAGGATTTCCTTGTTGATTAGATTAGTGGTTTCATCAGTCCTAGGAGTATGGATTGAGACATAATCGGCCCTTTTCAGCAACTCTTCAAAGGAAACAGGCACCACATCCAGTTCATCCAGAGTCTCCGGCCTAAGGTAGGGATCATAGGCAATGACCTTCATCTTCATTCCCCTTGCCCTATCCGCCACGATTCTTCCGATCTTGCCGACACCAATCAGGCCCAGCGTCTTATTATAGATCTCCCGGCCCAGCAGTTTTTTCTTTTCCCATTTCCCCTGCTTAAGAGAAAGCGTCCCTTCCGGGATATTCCGGGAAAGGGCCATCATCATGGCCACGGTATGTTCTGCTGTGGTGACGCTATTGCCTTCCGGTGTGTTCATCACCACAATCCCCCTCCGGCTGGCCGCTGGGATATCTACATTGTCCAGACCGATCCCTGCGCGTCCTATCACCTTAAGGTTCTCGGCAGCCGCTATGACCTCGTCAGTCACTTTGGTGGCGCTCCGAATTACAAGCCCGTGGTACTGCCCGATAATGGTCTTCAGATCTTCGGGGCTAAGGCCCGTATTGATGTCCACCTCGATTTCGGGTGTCTCCCGAAAGATCTCTATACCCAAATCCGAAAGATCATCACTCACAAGGACTCTCATATGGGGTCTCTCCCAAAACAAAAGAGGACGGCTGTTTAAAACCTGTACTGAACGCTGACGCCCAGCAGCAAAACGTCTTTTTCGAGTGTTATCCCGGAGCTCGTTGTTTCATCGCCATAGAAGATTTTCGTCAAACCCACATTTGATGTCCAGGAGGAATTGAACTCATAGGCTACGCCTGCAGCGATGGTGTGGGCGTCTAACTCCGGATACTCAAGAAGGAGGCCGTCCGGATCTAAACCGGTCTGGGTCAACAAGTACCCGACACTCCATTTCAACTCCGGGCTGAAGGCATATTCCAGGGCGACACCCAGATCAAAGCCGTTATCCACGTCGCGAAACCTTGGGTCTGACCAATCCGCGTCATCGTTCAGATAGTAAGTCAGGTCGGCTTCAATTCTTATATTTGGCGACACTGTGTAGGCGACGCCAAGACCGAATATGGCAGGGAGATCTCTATTCTCGACAAAACCGGTCGGAGGAAGAATACCGCCTGGATCAGGTGTAAGCGGATCCACATCATCTTTATTGACCGTGTACTCCAAATCAAGGCCTGTCTTGCTTTCATACCTCACCCCGATATTCCACTCTTCCGCGGGGGTGAAATTTAGACCCAGAATGAAGCCCAATCCACCGTCTTCCTGCTCATAGTCCACAGCATATGTTGCATCAGGATATAAGCCAGACAACGTGACAAATCCATTGCCATCTTTTTCTGCGTTTATATATCGGGCGGCCAGAGACATGGAAAACATATCACTCAAGGCGTAGGCCCCTCCCACGGTATAACCATAATAGACGTTTTTGCCTTCGAGATATTGATCGGAGATCGTATCGTAGGCACCCATAAAACTAGGGATCAATCCCATGCCGATTCCGGTTGTCGTTGCGTTCCCTTGCTCAAATTCGATGCTCCCCCCTCCGGCAGGGATAGAAAAGGCCCCAAAGGCCGACCACCGATCCTTTTTATAAAGGGCGAACAGGGCGGGGACAATGTCTGTTTTATCAGACTCGAATTCCATGCCGCTGAACCGATTGGTGGCTTCTTTGATGGCGGTATACTGAAGATCGAGCTTCAGGTATATCCCATCCTTCATCTTCATCACGCCCGCGGGATTGTAAATCACGGCGTCGGCCGAGTCGGTTGCGGCATTCCGATTGAGAGACCGAAGGTACTCCGCACTGTAATTGGTCTTGTTGTCTATGCCGCCGGCCAGAAGGGGCGATGTCACGCAAAATATAGCACATGCCATAAATACGAAGACGATAGATTGTTTCATCAGATATCCTCCTTAGAGTGTTCTGTTAACAATGAAAATCACTTTCCTCGCGCGGAAAGGAGGCCCTTTTCAAAAAGGCGCTTCCAGTTTCAGAGCGCAGAAAAACGCCCTTTTGCAGACTAGCCGAAAAGATACACCCCATTGGCCGTACAGAACCGATATGGTGCAAATCAGCCCTTTCATTCCCCCAAGGTCAGAAACGATTCATTTTATCTCCCACCGTGGTCCCACAGAATTGGCACCGGTATTCAAACTTCTCCCCCTCAGGTAAAATCAGGAGTAGAGACTTTTTGACCCGGACGGAACGACCGCATTGGGGACAATAGAGCTCGGTGGCCTCAAGCTGGTCAAAATCCGCCTGCCGCGGTGTGGACGTCTGGGACCTGGAGGACAGGAAATCGAGTGGGTCTCTCTTCACAGACAAAACCTCTGGACTTCGAGCATTGAGTAGGTTAAAAATCTAGGGAAATCACCTTATATCGGCCTGTTCACACCTCTCGCAAAACCCAGGTCCCTCTCCAGTGGGATCTCCTGAACGGGCAAATGGCACATTCGAAAGACCTTGAGGTTCACGATGTTGAGGAGATTTCCAAGGTTCGGTAAATATAATACACCTTGCCAGTAAAGGCAAGAATTTCCAGCGAAACTAAGGAGTGGATATGAAAGTTAAACGCATTGATCACATCGGCATCGCCGTAAAAGGGATCGAACAGGCAGGCAAGTTCTACACCGATATACTAGGGCTTGAAATCGATGATATTGAACATGTCTCAGATCAGAAAGTCAACGTGGCTTTCTTACCCGTTGCAGACAGCGAGGTAGAATTGCTGGAATCCACTGACTCTGACGGACCGGTCGCGAAATACTTGGGTTCTCGCGGAGAAGGTGTTCAGCATATCGCCTTCCGTGTAGAAGACATAGAAGAAGCACTCAGAGAGTTGAAAGAAAAAGGAGTGCGATTGATTGATCAAGCACCGAGAAAAGGGGCAGGAGGGGCAAGAATTGCCTTTATTCATCCCAAAGAGACCAATGGAGTTTTGGTGGAACTCTGTGAGAGAGGAAATTGACGGTTCGCACAAAATCGTCTAACTGATTATTAATATGAGTGTTTTTCCTCGATATAGGAGTGATCTCTGATCGAATTGAATCTTTGACACACTATTTCGTATGTTAGATATTTGCCAGATGACGCCCAAAGACATGTATTCATCCCTTCGGTCCTTCACCTACGCTGACGGTCGAATCCTACCGGTCTCGAGTCATCTTATTCTGGAGACTCCTATCGAGATTATCGTCAATGAGAAGACAAGCACTCTGATTATGTTCACCCCAGGAATGGCCAGAGAGCTTGTCACCGGTTTCATCTATACGGAAGGACTCATTAATCAAATCTCCGATATAGAAGAGTGTCTCATTGCTCCTCTTGGGAAGGAAGATGGAGAAGAGATCATTCAAGCAAAGGTCAAAATCCCCTCCATAGAATCACAACTGCCTGAAAAAAAGGAGATGAGGACATCCTATTCCAGTTGTGGCATTTGCGGAAAAGAAAATTATGATGACCTGGAGAGAGGACTTGTAAGGGTAAAGAGCAAAAAAAAGTTCTCCATGGCTGTACTCAAGCGATTACCCCATATTCTGGAACAGTATCAACCTCTTTATAGGAAGACCGGGGGCGCCCATGCTGCTATCCTCTTGGATTCCGACGGAAACCCACTGGTTTGCGCTGAAGATATGGGACGTCACAATGCCGTTGATAAGGTCATCGGAGCCGCGCTTATCAAAGAGATCCCATGTCACGACAAGATTTTACTCTCGAGTGGCAGGGCCAGTCTTGAGATGATTCTCAAGACCGTACGTACCGGGATACCCCTCTTTGTTGTCATGTCCCGACCGACATCGAGGGCTGTCCGCGCAGCCAAACTATATAACGTCACCCTCATAGATATGGCGAAAGACTCCAATCGCATATACAGTCATGTCCGACGCATCGAAGGATTCTGATACAATCATTTCAAGTCCGAAAGACATCACCGGGATTATCCTTGCTGGTGGGAAAAGCCTTCGCTATGGAAAAAACAAGGCCTTGGTGGAAGTAGGCGGCACGCGTTTGATTGAAAGGGTCATCAGTGTGATACGGCCTCTATTTGAAAACCTGATAATTATCACCAATACTCCCCGCGAATACGACTATCTCCAACTCCCGATGCGTGAGGATATCATCAAGGGTCTTGGCCCCCTAGGCGGCGTCTATACTGGATTAGAGACCATATCCGATGAATCAGGGTTTTTCGTAGCATGTGATATGCCGTTTATTCAGGGCAGTCTTATCCGTTATATGGTTGAAATAAGGGATGACTTTGACGCCGTTGTCCCTAAAATAGACTGGAAAATAGAACCGCTCCATGCCATATACACCAAAAACTGTCTCCCTGCCATCGAGAAACTGATTGACGCACGGGGCTATCAGATCATCGAAATCTTTGATAACATCAGAGTACGGTATGTGAAAGAGGAAGAAATTCGATCCTTTGATTCTAGGTTGAAATCCTTTCTTAATGTAAACAGTCCTAGAGAACTCGCATACATCAACAGACTTGAGGGTGAGTAATCCGCTGATCTTTTCATAACGGAATCGATCAGAATTGGGTAAAGAATGAAGGCGCAAGAGTGGATATTCTTCAACAAAAGATTCTTGGGGGGTTGTTGAAAAATGCTTGAACTCATAATTGCCGTAAGTTGTGCCCTTTTTATTTCAGCAGTGTGCTCCCTTTTTGAGGCGGTCCTTTATTCAACGCCCATGAGGCGCGTTGAAGCAATGGTCCAAGAAAAGAAAACAAGTGGAAAAATCTTTAAAGAATTACGAGATAATATAGACAGGCCGATTACCGCCATATTATCCCTGAATACCATTGCACACACAGCCGGTGCCGCTGTCGCCGGATCGGCCGCAACCATAGTATTTGGGCATCAATGGCTAGGGTACTTCTCTGCCTTTTTCACTTTGATCATCTTGATCTTCTCAGAAGTCATCCCCAAGACCGCGGGGGTCATCTATGCCAGGCCTCTAGTCCCTTTTGTCGCATACCCATTGAAAATCTTGGTCAGCCTTATGGCTCCTATCATATGGCTGTGCGGTCATATCACACGACTCGTTGCCAGGGGAAAAGTCGATGAGTCTGTATCGCCTAATGAGCTGAGAATCATGGCACAGATTAGCCTCCGGACAGGAGGCATAGAAAACTACCAAAAGAGAGTGATAGAAAACATTTTGTCCCTGAATGAAAAAACGGTCGAGGATGTGATGACGCCGAGGACCGTGATCTTCTCCCTCAGTGAGCATCTCTCCGTAGAAGCAGCAGCCAGAACATCAAAAAAATGGGAGCATAGCCGTTTCCCTGTCTATGATAAGGACACGGAGGATGTGGTGGGCATTGTTCTGACAAAAGAGCTATTTACAACCCTGGCCCAAGGGGAAAAGGATAGTCCGCTGACCTCGCTTATGAGACCGGCGCGCTTCGTGGTCGAATCGGCCAAACTGAACGATGTTTTTACGGAATTTATGGCCACCAGGCAAAAGCTCTTCGTGGTCATCGACGAGTATGGTGGGCTTTCAGGTCTGATCACCCTGGAGGACATACTGGAAGAAATCCTTGGAAGAGAAATCATTGATGAGTCAGACGAGGTCATTGATAAGCGTGAATTGGCGAGACGCCGCCGAAGCACTCTCATTTCCAGACCGATAACATAATCGCCAAGCTTTTTTCTGTCTAGCGTCGTTCTCAGAAACGTAGGATTAAGAATATTCTAAAAACATGAGAATTGGACGTCGATTTATCTCTATGAGCGACTCAGAAGAATTCTTTTACCCATCACCAAGAAGGTCACAGATTTTGAAACCTGCTGATTGAGATTTTATGGTGCAAGTTTCCCCTGCAGAGTCTTGAAAACCTATAGAGGAATGGAACAAAAAATCATAGCCCTTATTCATGAGAAAGGCCCTCTCACCGGATCGGAGATAATGGAGACTCTAGGCGGCGATGGTCTTATACTCTGGCGAACCTGCACGCTCTCCAAGAACCTCGTGATTCGATTCGTTGGGACGAGATACATGAGACTGGACCGCCGGATCAAGGGCTTTGCCCGTCTCTCCCCTTCCATCTTAAGGGAATTCCTTACTTATTCGGTAATTGGGCTTGCCAAGCAAGACGTCTTACTTAGTCAGAAAACCAAAAATATCGCATTACGCATTGAGACGATCAGCAAAGCAAAATTAGAGCTTGCCTACAGCATTGTCTCCACTCTGGTCGACAAACTGGAATGTGAACTCCCGATTCAGGAGCAAGTCTGTTTCATTATCGGAGGGGATATCGTTTACAACATGGCCCACAACGTCCCACGTCCTGAGCGAAGTACCGGAAAACTGGTTAATGGTTCGGATATGGATCTGATTGTGGTGGTGGGGGACGACTTCCCAAAGGAATTAGTTGAAAGGATCGACGAGGCCATCTACAAGGAGAAACACAGGCTCTTGATCACTCCCCACTTGAGGGAGGAAATCGATTATGTCGTAAAAGACCTGAACCGCATTAGAGAGCAAATCAAGTTTGACACCTTCAAACATATGGTCGCCTGCAAACTCCTTCATGAAGGGGCATTTCTCTATGGCAGCGGGCAGATCTTTCACACGATAAAAGTTATGCTGAAAGAGCATGGGGTCATTCAAAAGCTGAATGCCCTGGAGGAGAAAGCCAGAGACTTCCGAAAACATTCAGAAAGCTCTCTTCTCCACGGGACAGGCGCGGAAATCCAGGGAGAAAGTCAATACCTCTTTTATCCCACCGAGGAGTCTGAAGAATTTGAGTGAGGGCTGAAAACGGAGGAAGAGAGGCTGAAAGGACATCACGAAGCCCCTTCTTACATGAAGCCACTGTCAATAGAACGGTTTAGAAAGAACAATGAGTTAAGGGCGTTACAGCTCTCACCGTTTGGCAAGCCGGCTCTGAATCCCCTTTGACGCCAATTCAATATGCTCTTTTTCAGCGTCCTCCTTATAATAAAAGGCTCCGCTATAAAGAAGAGATTCACCGTCATCCCCTTCAATGACATAGGGACAGTACCCCAACTCTACAAGGGATAGTTTCTTTTCTCTGAGTTCTTCATCCGAACTGAAAAGGCCTATGAGGTTAGCATAGAGTACATACCTGGATCTCCCCTCAGTTATCTGATTTTTCTCGATAAATGCGTTTACTTCGTCTTTTGTATGGAAATACCCGGCCAAGACCCTATACCACACGCCCTTCTCTCCAAGATCGACTCTTACCCAATATGGAGACAATCCCTTCTTTTTGAAGATGGAAATGGCCTCCTCGGTGCGATTTATGTTTTTGTAAGAGCCCAGATAGATGGAATAAGGATATGATTGAATTTCATCCCTCTGAAACGTTTCAGTCTTTGCCGCCTCGTCACTATGAGTCGACTGAGAAAGCTCAGGATCTGAAGGAGATACCGCCTGTTTTGCGGGGGCAATGGTTTTTTTGGGTGTCTCAGAAACAGAGGTATCGGACTCTTTGGGGATCAACCCTTCAATCGCCCCCTTTTCCAGGCCGATTGGCGGCGGTTCAGGGCTTTTATTCTCATTATCCAGTTTTGCGGTCTCAACTGCCGCTTCTGAGGTCATTGGGATGGCGACATCCTGCTTCACAGGGACAGGATTCTCAACCATCTCGTTTTTCGCCAACGCGATCGCCTGATCGCCATCAAATAGGTATAATGGCGTTAACCGGGTTCCCAAAAAAGCTAAAAGAACCCCCATGACAAAAGGCAACCCAATGCCTAAGGTCGTCGAACCAAAAATGGACCTTCTTTGAGAATAGTTACTCACCTCAGTGGGATGTATATAACCTTCTGAAACAGCGGATCTTTCTCTTTTCACAATACGGCTTTGGGAAACCCCTCTTTCCCTGTTTTGCCGAATGGCATATACTGATCTTTTTTCAGCGACGCTCTTTTGAGGTTTCTCTTGCGCTTGGGCTTTGATCCTGCGACCCTTTACAAGCATTCTCCCGGACACAGCTGGCTTCCTGACATGAGTCTTCTTTTTTATTACCCTAGCCTCTATTTTGGAACCAGAAAACCACATCTGCCTCCCTCGATGATTTACTGGAATCTGCTGTTGAGCGTCTTTCATCGTTCTGATGGGTGCGCCACCCATTCTTGTAGCTGATTTAGGGCGTGTTTTCTCTTTGACACGCCTAATCTGGGATTCCCTTGATCCTTTAAAAAGGCTTGCCAGCAACTCTGTCGTGCTAGGAGACTCCTTAATCTCTCCATGGGCGTTATCAATGTTACTCATTCGATTATCCCTCTCTTTATGACCGTCACAAACAAAGACCCGATTGCTGTAGTTTTTCATTGAATTGTCTGTTGGCGATCCTTCACTCAAAGCGGCGGCCGCTCCTCAGATCCGAAAAATATCTGTCGCACAATGCTTTTCTCCGATCCTTGCCATTTCTCCGGTCACGGCTCAATTCCTGGTCTTTTCCAAGCCTTCTTTCCGGAATATGATTTGAATAGGCAAAACGCCTGCGATCTTGTCCTGAACGTCTGCCGCCTCTATCCATATGAAATGACCTTAACATACCGATATTTCTATACATAATCATATGCCTCTTTCCATATAATACGGACGGGTATCGTCGAAACGATGCCTATCGTTTCATTCTCCAAGAACTCATCTTTTTGCTGTGATGGATAGCTTCCTTATAAATCCGAAGCCACGATCTTCTTGCCTTTTGAAAACACTTCGCAGCTTTCTCAGTGATACTTTGCCCATCTTCCTTTCTCCGGAACAGTCCAGGAATAAATTACGACAGTCTGTTTCTGACATCATCCTTCCTTTAGGGTCCACTATGATCTTCATGGCCTTCATCTTCTTGATCTTTGTCAAAAAGGAAAATGTTGATGCGCTTCTGACTTCTCTATCAGCAAGCGGTGTGCCAAGAAGGGAGGAGAAGAGATCAGTTGATTTATTTTTATAATTTCATATAGTTAGATAATAGGAAAAAATGCGTGATAGGACTCTGAAGAAAAAGCTTCCCTTAGAAAGGAAATGAAATCTCATATACTGGTAAGAATTTACCCAGACTTCAGAGGAGAAAAACGAAAACAGGGGTTCGGAACAAAACGATTCTCTTATCTTTCAACGAGTTGACTCTTTATTCCCTTTGCTTTCAAATCAAGCTGTTCTTTCTCCGCATCGGCCTTTTGATAAAAGGCCCCCGTGAAGAGGTGAGATTTGCCACCGGATGCCTCAATGACATATGGACTGAATTCCAGATTTAAAAGAGAAAGGCGCATCCTGTCAAGTTCCTCCTCTGATCCGTAGGTTCCTATGAGATTGGCATAGGTTGTGCGCTTGGACTCTCCATCCGCTATTTGATGGTTTTTAATGAATGTCTCGGCCTGGTCCCTGGTTTGAAAACAGCCGATATAGACCCTGTACCATATCCCTTTCTCTCCAAGGTCGGTTCTCACCCAGTAAGAAGCCCCCTTTTTCTGCAAGTCGGAAACCGCTTTCCGGGCACGATCAAGGTCTTTGTAGGAGCCGGCATAGACAGAATACGGGTAGGATGATCCAGCCATAGCCTCAGGCAGCAGTCTCTGTTTTTCCGGGATTTTCGTTTTAGGTGCAATATCCTTGACCGAAACAGAACTGACTATGGCACTCGGTTCTGTCTTCCGGACTTCGGCATCTACAAGCTGACGCTCTTTGACGTATTCCTCCGCCTCATTCTTGGTTTCGAATTGTCCTGTAAAGACCCTGTACCATATCCCCTTGTCTCCTAGATCCACTTCTTGCCAGTAGAGGGATGACAGGCCGTTCTCGTTGTAGTTCGAAATGGCCTTCTCTGTACTCTTAAGGGTGCTATACGAGCCAAGGTATACCGAATAGGGACGAGATATTGATGCATTGCTCTGATTTGCCTCAGCTTTTACAAAAGCGTCACCGGGCGGAGGGGGTGTTGCGGGTTCAGGGGGTTGGGGCTGGACTTCTAGGTCAGTTGTGACAAAGGTTTCCTTCGAGGTCGTCGAGGTCGTGTTCTGGTCCCGAGGGGAAGATCCCTCAACATTCTCCTTCATCGCCAGGATGATTGGAGGTTCAGCGGTCGAAGGCTGTACCTCCTGGATATCGGCATCAACTGTCTCCTTCTGAGTCTTTGGACCGGCATCTCGCTTCCTGGGAACAGGAGCCCGAACGATCTCCTTCTCTGCTGAAGCAGGAGTGGAAGGTTGAATTCCTTGTTTTGTAGCTGGGGACCTCTCTCTTAAAGTCTTAGGGGTAACCCCCTGCTTCTTGGGAGAAGAGACTTCAACCGACTGGTCACTCATCAGCTTCCGCGCTTGCTCATGGCTGAAAAAATCAAGTGGTGAATATTGGATAATCAAAATGATGACAAGAATTCCAAATAGGACAAGGGGTAGCCCAATTCTTATAACCTTTGAGTGATGTCCGGACCTCCTTATAAGTTGGAGGTCCTCCTCAGTGAGAGCAGAATCTTCCTCCAGGTCCGCGGGTTCCTCTTTCCCAGGTATAACGGATTCAGAAACCCTCTCAATACCATCCTCTTCCTTTGGCACGGACTCTTCTTCGGCCACCGGCTTATGATGATGCTCCTCCGCATCCGTGTTGACTTTAGAATCCTTGGAGGACATTAAACTGGGCATGAGTATGTCTTGAAATCGGGGCTCTTCCTTTGCCGGCTCTGATGAGTCCGAAAGAGGCCCTATCTCCAAGCCGACTGCCTCAGAAGTCCTTTCTATACCCTCCCTCTTTTCTTCAAGTGTCGGCCTCTCCTTATCTTCTAGTATATGATGAACATCAAACACATCTACCTCGTTCCCTGGTAGCTTGGAGAGTATCGCTGTAAATGCGGCAGGTTTCTCTTGGGATCGTGTCTTCTCCTCTTTCAGGTCGGCATTCGCAGAATCTGATGTCTGCTCTTTCTCAAGATCGACGGCTTGAGGCGCTTCCTCAACAACTTCTTTCCTGTCTTCTGGTATTGACTCCTCTTCAAATGTTGATTCAGGATATGTTTCATTCGCGTTTGTTTCAAACAAAGAATCCTCTATGATGATTGAACTAGGCGCGGCAGGTTTCTCTTGAAATAGGGGGCCTTCTTTTGTTGCTTCATCAATCCCCTCCGTATCTGCAGAAATCTCTTCCTTTAGATCGTCGCCGTCAACGACTATCCCAACATCGGCCTCCTCTTCCTCAGACGCAGAGCTTTCCTCAGCGGACGCTTTTTCGTCTCCTTTCCTCCCACCCCCTTCAAGCGCGGAAATCATGGTATTGAGAGCGGATTTCTCCAGAACCTCCGTGATCTCCTCATCCGCCCTAGCGGTTCTCTCAATATCTGAGGAAGTCTCCTCCCTAGAATCACCGCTATCAAAGAATATCTCAACACCGGCATCCTCTTCCTTAGGTACCGGACTCTCCTCAGACGATGCCTTATCGTCTTCCTTCTT
>JAFGFY010000201.1 GCA_016930795.1 Deltaproteobacteria bacterium | reverse complement strand
TTCATCTTTCATGACCTCGGTCTAGCCCCCCAACTCAGGGAGAAGTACGAGGATGAGATCCACCCGGCCGATCATGCCCAGACAGGGAGAGTGCTTTTGGAGAGAGAGAAGCTCCCTTCCAAGTACCATATGGAGACAAAGACGCAGGAATACCTGGGAATCCTCGTCAGATACCACGACCTCCTTCACCATATGATCAGGGGAGAGTTCTCTATCTACGCCATTCAGGAGATCATCGGTTACAAGGATAAGGATCTGTTTGATGCCATCTTTGTCAGTTCGTTCGTCATGTTCTCCGCCATGCAGGAAGGTCTGATGCAGGAAGATCTGGCGAGACGTCTCTTTCAATTGAGGACTGTATGTCACAGAATCATGAAGGGAGAGACGACCTTCGAAGATCATTATAGAGAGGTCTATATTCGTAGGGGAAAGCTGTTCCATGCCCTTGAGACATACCGACGGGAAGGGCTGCCCGAAAAAATGACCCCAATGGAATACCTGGAGTCATGGAAGGTGGATGCAACGGAAATAGAAGAGGACCGCCTTCTTCGGGAAGGAAAGAGGATCTATGCCATGGACAGGATTCTAAGGTTGCGAGCCGTAAGGTACGTGGAATTCACTGACCTGGCTAAACTGATTGTCAAAGTCCCCCTCAATTATATCTATAAAAAAAGGATCTATTCCGGGATAGGTTACGGCTCTTTTGAAAAGCAGCTCTTTGAGGCACATCGGATCTACAACGCTTTCCTGGGTTTCCCCAAAATGGTCGGAGATTTCATTTTAGAGCATCTACTTACCGATGAGATTCGTATTTTTGGTTATGAAAAAGTAGGTCTCTATCTCAATGATAGGAACATGATCAAGCTTCTTCTGGTCAGCCTGATGGGAGCACAGAGGTTCAATCCAAATGAAGGCGCTGTTTGTCTCAACTTTTTGGATTTGGCCGGGAAGATTGAAAAACGTTATGAGGCCCTGAATGACTTGCTAGCCTACGTGTCTATAGAAAAGCTGTGGAACAGCAAGTCCCATCTCAATCACCTCTTCAAGGCCAAAACGGGTCTCGTAATGAGATGTAACGAATCCCAAAGGGTACTCACCATTGATTTTATGGACCGTTTCAACATCTCTCAGAAGATATCTTATATGGACACGATTACGGACGTGGAGCACCTCAAAAAATATTATCATTATAGCCTGCGTGCCCTGAGAAAATACCCTTTCCAAACGGAAGACTATGAAATGCGAATGGAGGAGGCCTATGACAAGAAATTGAAGGAAATCACAGGACTTTTACTCGAGCAAGCCAAGCAGCAGTTGGCGTTAATCAAAGATCTGAAAGAGATCCATGAGCTTTACTCTGAATTAACAGATCAAGCTCTGGAAATAGGATTCACCAAGAACCAGATGTACGGATTAAGCGATCTGTACGAAGTGAGAAAAGACCAGTTGAGGCGAGAGAAATTGAACGAGATTAATGGATTAATTGAAACAATATCCGACCTCAAAGACCTCAAGGACTACTGGGATGGGACAAAGGGATACCTGATGCAGAACCGGCCCTTTTTAGGAAAGGAATTTGAAAATCTGATAGCCAAAAAGTTCGATGAGGCCGCGAGGAGAATTGAGGCCTGTTGATCCTGCCTGTTCAATGAAAAACAATACCCGCGGGTTTACAGCTTCATGTAGTCAAAAATCAGCCATTGCCACATCCCGTCACTATCCGGAAGAACCTATTTCATCCTAGACTTCAGCTTGATCCTTTCGCCTGCAACCATGAAGTTTCCTCTTCCAAGGTGATGAAGCGTTCGCGGGTTTTTCACCATGGGATCAATCCATGCCTTGATGACTTCAAGGACGAAAAAACAATACTCGGTCACCATTTTTGTGTCGATTACCCTGCACTCAAGATTTGCGTAGCATTCTTCAATGAGAGGCGCTCCGACTTCTGAGGCGGGCTTCGGTGTGAGACTGAATCTCTCGAACTTGTCTATCTTCGCGCCTGATGTATTACCGCAACCCACGACCTTTTTAGCTATATCCTTTGTAGGAATATTGATGACACACTCTTTGGTTGCCTTCAACAGCGAAAAGGAATGGCCGCGATTGCTGATGACGCAACCGACCAGCGGCGGCTCGAATTCCATCATGGTGTGCCATGACATGGCCATGATATTTGAGCGCCCGTGGTTCGCGGTGGTGACCATGACTACCGGTCCCGGTTCGAGCAGGCCATAGACCTTGGACAGGGGAAAGGATTTCTTTGCCATATGGGTGACCTACCTTTCAATGATGCCTAGCATGAGTATCCGTCGCTTCAAGACCTTTCATCAAATTAAAGAGCGTTCTTAAAACGCTTGGCATTCAACCCATTGCTAAACGGTTTCTCCCCGCTGCTTTACTTTGATACAAAAGAGTATCGGCTCTCTTGATGAGGCTGTCTATCGTGTCATTGTCGTTAACCACTGTGGCTCCAACTGAAACCGTGACATACAGCTTTTTGTTATCATGAATGATGTATGACTTTTCTACCAGCAAACGAAGTCTATTCCCTAGCTGTTCAAGCTCGGGGCTGTTTATATTCCGTATAATGCCGATAAACTCTTCCCCTCCCCAGCGACCATAAAGGTCAAACGGTCTGGCATTTGCGACAAATGTATTCGCGATAAATTTGAGAACAACATCGCCCACATCATGTCCATAGGTATCATTGAACTTCTTGAAATGGTCAATATCCATGAATAGAATACCAAACGGTATGTTATAACGTCTTTTCTCTTCAAATCTGATTTGGATTTCTTTCTCAATATAGTTTCTGTTTGCCAACAGGGTAAGGTTGTCAAGAAGAGCCAGCTTCTCAAGTTCTTTGATCCTCAATTCATTGGCTGCTCGATTACTGATATCTGAAAATAATTCTATTCCGCCGACTATATCACCGTTTCTTCCGGGTAATATGCTGACACGAACAGAGACCGGTATTCTGTGGCCATCTTTATGGTGCATGTATACTTCAGCTTCACGGGGCTTTCCATCGGCAATGGTTGCAGCAAGGGGGCACATCCCGGTACAAAGATTGTGGCCTTCACTGTCCACGTGGGTCAGTATATTCTGAGAACAAGATGTACCGATCACTTCATCAGCCGTAAATCCGGAAATCTGTTCGGCCGCTCTATTCCAGTATGTGATGACCCTGTTTCGGTCTACAAAATAGAGACCGTCATGGAGATTCTCGATAATCCTTTCATAAACATCTTTTTCTAATTTCATAGGACTCCTTCATAGTCATTTTTGGTTGCTGTCTATTCCTCCTGAGCCTTGACTCAGGCAGGTCAGAAGATGTCTACTAATCGGTCTCCCTATTAAGAAAGAGAGCAAAAAGACTTTGGGTCCACTCAAACAATATCATGAGTGACTATGATGGATTGTTGTTTCAACTCGCTCAAGAGCTAGGGTCGTCCGATGTATGAAAATAGAGGGGGTTCTTTTATTTGGTGAATGAATGTATCTCAAGCGGCGCACTTTGAATTAGGGTCTATCGGAGCTCATTTCTTTCTTGAGCAGATTGATGGCCTCCACAATACCCGCTCCTGATAAGAAAACGGCAAATATAACAAAGAGAATAAGTCCCTCAATTTCGTGGGCAGCGCTGCTTGCTTTGGTCAAAATGGCAGCCCCCCCTATGAAAGCAAAGATGGCAAGAACAAATAGTATGATTCTCATAATTCTCTCCTTCACCTCAACGGATGATCGCAGGTCAATATAATATGATACCTCATTCCTTCCCAATAGGCTATCATTAAGCTTTTTCCCTGATTCACCATCAAGGCATCATCTGCCATTCGACAGGCTTATGGCCCTGAGTAAGTCGAAGGGCTGCGTTGCCTTTGATCGCTCCTCTCGTTCGACCTTGAGGCGCTCGAAAGGCTTGTGGCGTATTACCTATACGCCTCAGTTGTCGCTCCTCGGCGCCTTACATCTAATACCTTGCTGGTGATCAGGGATGAGTCCAAACCACTTGATTTGAAAGAATATATTCATATTAGATGGTGGATTTTGGCTTTCAAGTGATTTTCTGATGACTGGTTTTGACGAAAGATCATTGTTATGGCTTATCAAAATGTCCTTACCATATAAATAAACCTCCTGTGATCCACACAGGAGGTTTATGCCAAGCATATATCCCACATGTAAAGGGCTGATCCTAGAATTATCCACTCTTGGTGCTTGAACAAGTCTTGACACAGTCCACAATACAAATCAGGAGCAATAAACAACCCAGGATGGCAGGGACGATATAGACTTGCTTATAGTTCAAGCCTTCCCACCAATAACCGAATACGGGAGAACCTAACCATGCACCGATCCACCCGATAAAAACTTTGGACAAAAAGGAACAGAATCCGGGTACGACGTAATACTTGAAGCCAAAGTGTAAGATCCCAGAGACAACTAGGCTAATAATCAACAAAATGAGAAAGCTCATAAAATCCATTCCAATCATTTTAACCCTCCTTTCTTTGCGAATCGACCTCGGATTAAAGGAAATAGGAACAGCCAAGACCCATGGGATTCTATCAGCATCTCACGATGGGTTTGGCTTTTTCGATATGATGATTAAGGCTCCTGACAGGTCAAGAGACATCCTGTCAGGAGCAAGGTAGGCACACTTTGAGATTTTTCTCCATGACAAAACTTCCAGATGGAGGTTAGAGGGATAGTAGAAGAATTCCGATGGAGGAACCTAGTGTAATTGCTACAAAAAGTCAAGGAAAATGAGCGTTAGATGATATAATAATGAACAAATCTTGCAAGGATTGGTTAAAAAGTCAATGGTCAAATTGGTCTGGTATTAAGAGACAATAATAGAACACCTAAAAGGTATCCTTTTGTATAGCGCATGATTCTAAACATACAGATAAGATACCTGGAATACGATCCCTCCCATAAAAAAAGTCTTTGAATCCTTTTCTCTCAAAAAGAGAAATCATATCTTCTCGAATATAGGAGTAATTTTTGACCAAGGCCGCGGCTGTAATGATATGCCATGAAAAGGCACTCATGGCATATTGATTGCAAAAAGTATCCCTATCAGGAGAACTCAGTTTAGAGGTGGCTCCTATTTAATCAG
>JAFGFY010000200.1 GCA_016930795.1 Deltaproteobacteria bacterium | reverse complement strand
ATGCCTAAAACCTTACTACCCTTGCTTTTATGGCAGTGACCATGTGCAGGCCATCGATGTCTCTATCCAGTAACCAATTCCCGGCTCCAAAATATTCAAATCACTGAATCCAGGGTTAGCTGGGTCATAGACTCGCCAACCGCCATTCACATAGCCCCACACGGATATGACATTACCTTGAATAGAACGAATGGCGTAAGAAATGGACTGTGTACGGGGAGAGAAGTAGCCCACCAGATTGGAGCCGGCTGTGAGACGGATTGAGGCTGGGGAGGTAGGGCCGTACAGGAGCAGGATGCCCGGCTCATTCATCTCGATCCAGTACCCCTTCCCGGCCTCCATCGTGGTCAAATCATTGAATCCAGGTTTTGCTGGGTCATAGACTCGCCAACCGCCATTCACATAAGCCCAAACATTAGTATATTGACCCTGGATAGATCTTAATACGGCTGACACGCTCGTATTCTCAGGTTGTCTGTACAAAGAGACCAGGTTAGGACCTGAATCCAGACTAACGCCAAGCGCGTCTACTTCATTGGAAAAGCCGCTTTCCAGTTGGTTCGTGTTGTACGCGGTCACAGCAAAAAAATAGACCACGTCTTCACTCAGACCATGCAGGATGTATTGCGTTGTATTTCTACTCACATGGAGGGGAGAAGGGCCTTCTACAGCCCCTGTGCCGTTGTAAGGTGGTCCTGAGGTTTCAGTCTTGTAGTAGACCTTGTAGCCGGCAAGGTTTGTTTCCGTATTCGCGTCCCACTGGAGAGTAATATCGAGAGAATAGGCCGGAGCGCACCATGCAAGAAATGTCAGGATCAAAAGCATCAGACATTTCAAGCTTCCACCTAACTGATTGATTCCATATAACATTTCAACCTCTCAAGAAAAGCGCACCCTTGGGCATTCCCACTAAAAGACATCCTCGGTTATCCTTCGGTAGCCCGGCATTCATAGATTATCACCTCTAAACCCATGGCTTTAAGTTCGCGCTGTTAAACGGCTTGCCCTTCAATATCAGCCTTTTCCGCTTCATTCGAAGCTTTCAGAAAGATGATTATGGAAGATCTGGCATATGATTTGTGAGATTATCGATTAACAAATTGAATACTGACTCATCATGGTTGTTGGTTAAGAAACGTTGAATAACTCAAATTTAGATGATTTATGATCCAAAGCCATTGTTTGGGAGAGACACACAGATTGTAAATCCATATACCACTAAAATCAGGAAAGGTATAGCGAAAAAACTTTCATTGCATCTTTTATCCATAAATAAGGTGATTGTATACTCTCCGCGTCTTATGCAGAAACAACGGCAGTTTTCCCAAGATAAATTCACAAGGGATAAAAACCTTCCGCACAACCCAGGAGATCTTGACAGGTGTCTTTACAACAAAAACCCAACATTCCAAACAGTTATGCCACTGCCTAGAATATGAAACTAAGGCTTCTTCTGTAAATGTCTTTTTTTGGTATTCATTTGTCGTTCCACTCCATTGATTTTTTGTGGTCTTGGCATGCACTCTACGCTCCTTCTTGGATTGTCAACAGCCAACCCCAGAAAATGGTATAGCCGGAGAGCGTCTCTATCATCTGGAATATCTAGTAACTTCTTAAAAATAATGGACATCCCCTATGAAAAACACTATATCCCCTGTAAGATCATATAGGGACTGAAATGACCGTCATTTTCGAGAGAGGGTGTTATGGACTTTACACTTAGCAGAGAACAGCAAGATATTATCAAGGCAGCTCGAGAATTTGCCCAAGGCGAATTCCCTGACCGTGCCCTTGAATTTGACCGCGAGGAAAAATTTGACCTTGATATCTGGAGGAAGGCTTGCGAGCTTGGATTTGTAGGGGTCTTTATTGACGAAGAGTATGGTGGGGCAGGATACGGTTTTCTTGAGCACTGCCTGATTGTCGAGGAATTTTGGGCTGTTGACCCGGGTATCGCAATGGCGATCGGTTCGACCACTTTTGGTTCAGAAATCCTAGGTCTCTTTGGAACTGAAGAACAGAAGAGGCTTCTGCTTCCACGACTGGTGGAGGGTGAAGCCATCATGGGCACGGCCATCACAGAACCTGATGCCGGATGTGATGTCACGTGCGCTAATACGACCGCCGTCAGGGACGGTGATGAATGGGTTATCAACGGCTCCAAAATGTTTGCCACCAATGGCAACCTCGCGAATTTCTTGCTGGTCTTTTGTATGACTGATCCTGATAATCCTTCCCGGCATGATCGCTATAGTTTCATTCTCGTTCCCACGGACACACCTGGATACTCATCCTCTAAGATCCGGGGCAAATTGGGCATCCGCGCTTCCGATACCGCGGAAATCTCTTTCACTGATGTCCGTGTACCGTTATCCAACCTGGTAGGTGAGGAAGGAAAGGGATTCAAGGAATTGATGGCTTTTTTCAACCGAACGCGGCTTCACATCTGTGCCCAAGCTGTAGGGTTGGCCCGCGCCGCCCTTGAAGAATCGATCCGTCATACCAAGGGACGTGAGCAGTTTGGCGCACCCATTGCCTCCTTTCAAGTCACTCAGTTCAAGATCGCCGAGATGGCCACCCACATCAGAGCGGCAAGAAACCTCTATTATGAGGCAGCCTGGTCTGTAGATAACGGGAAGATCGACCACGCCCTGATTGCCATGGCAAAATGGTATTCAGCCGAAATGGCCATCCGTTGTGCCGACGAGGCCCTGCAGATGCACGGGGGTTATGGATATATTGATGAGTATAAGGTCCAACGGCTCTACCGGGACGCCAAGATCTTGGAGATCTATGAAGGGACCAAAGAGATGGAAAAGACTATCATATCACGATCAATATTGAAGTGACCGAGCATATTTATTTCTTTTATCACCCCTATCGATTCAGGGGGTATCGTGATGAATTATTCTTCATCTCCCGGTCTGTAAGTCTCCAGGACGGCTTAGACTCCTCATCATCGAGAGAGCTTTTCATTTTCCCACAAATGTGCTCACTATGGATGCGTATAGGATGCGGTATCCTTGCGTAATTTTACACAATTTGCTAATATTGAACTCTTGGATTGGTTCAAGTTCTTAGAATGAGCAAGGGTGATAGGTGATTCTGGAGCCGGAGGCAAGGCTTTTGGATCCCGCATCGCCCGTCATTCACCTACTCAAGATATAGGGCATTTCCCATGGTCTTCTTCAAGAAGCTCCTCTTTTGGGCCATACTATGTGGCATTCTCTATTTCTTTCTAAGCTACCACATCATCTACATTGACAAAAGTCTTAGATTATTAAAAAAATCAGAATTAACCCTGGAGTATACGTTCTATAGTGCGGACCTGAAGACCAACAAGGCCATCCTGTCGGTAGATCCCCTCCGTGAAGATGGGATAGGCGATCTCCTGATTGAGACGGGAAGGATAACTGAAGAAGAAATGGAAAGACTAGTGGATATGATTGAAGAAAAAGACAGGTCCTGATGGCCTCTCTAAGCAACTCGTGTCGTGTCCCAGATGTAACTCATTTAACAATATCCTCGCCACCAAACTAGACTTCGAAATCCACCTTTATCTTGAACCGTTTCACAGCCGGCAAATTAACGATTTCCGTGACACCGGTTGCCCTAGATATCTCTTCTAGTGCCTCCTCTATATGAGACATACTCGGGGCTATAAACGTGAACCAAACATTGTAGTCGTGATTCCTTTGATAGTTGTGCGTAACACCGGGATAAGCATTCACCACCCGGACAAAGTCTTCCACATCCCCCTCCGGGACTTTTGCCGCACAAAGCGTGCTTCTAAAGTCGAGACGTCTCGAATCGAAGTTTCCTCCTATCCGCCGTATGACCCCGTCTGTCTTGAGCCTCTTCACCCGTTCAAAGACTTCAGATTCTGATAAATTCACACGCTTTCCGACTTCATGGTACGGTCTGGATATAATCGGGAAGTCCGATTGGATCTCGTTCACTATGGCCCTGTCCATATCATCCATGGGAGACCTTTTGAGATGGCTGATAGGTGCACAGCGGTTCTTCGGCCATATAATCTCCTGTGGATTCAAAAGCCCTGGCCCTACAACCACCACAGAATTTCAGATATTCACATCGACCGCACTTCCCTTTGTATGCCGAGAAGTCCCTGAGCCGCAGAAAAACTTCTGAATTCTCCCAAATTGACTTAAAGGATGACTGCTTCAGATCTCCGCAATTCAGTTCGAGATAGCCGCAAGGCTGGACCACCCCCTCATAAGAAACGAAACAGAAGGATACCCCCCCAAGGCAGCCCCGAGTCACGGCATCCAGGCCATAGGTCTCAAAATCAACCTTCTCTCCCTTGGCATGGGCCTCCTGACGAAGAATTCTGTAGTAATGAGGTGCACAAGTAGCCTTGAGGTGGAGTGGTGTCTTGTTTCTCATGTCACTGAACCAGTGTAGCAGTTTTTCGTATTCCGAGGCCTCTATTTCCTGATCGATCATCTCCTTGGCACGGCCTGTTGGAACCAACAAGAAAAGATGGTGGGCCACAGCCCCAAGCTCAATAGCCAAATCAAGTATCCTGTCCACCTGATGGAGATTATGTTTGGTCACCGTGGTGTTGATCTGATATTCGACGCCTCCTCTCTTCAATAATTCAATCCCATCCAGGGCACTCTGAAAAGCCCCCGGGACCTTTCTGAATTGATCGTGTTCTTGAGGGGCGGCCCCGTCAAGAGAAATGCTGACCCTCTTGATCCCTGAGGCGGTCATTTCTTCAACAATTGCTCGAGTCAAGAGGGTTCCATTCGTTGCCATCACCATACGCAGCCCTAAGTCCGTACCGTACCGGGCCAGCTCAAAGACGTCATTCCTCAACAGGGGCTCTCCTCCTGTAAGAATAATAATAGGCTTGCCTGTCTGGACAATCTGATCCAAAATGTCTAAGCACTTCTTTGTGTCCAATTCTCCTGAATAAGGTCCACGTTCAGATGCGGCCCGGCAGTGGACGCAGTTCAGATTACAGCTTCTGGTGATTTCCCACGCAACAAGTCTGGGCTGATAGGTATGTGGGTTCTCTTCTTTCATAATAAGTAAAGGGGATAGTGCTCAAGGCCCAAGGCTAAAGGGAAATACCTTTTCCTTACACCTTATACCTTGCGCCGTGTGCCCTGCGCCATGTGCCTTTTATCATTTATCACACAAGACACGGGCAGCCTCTTTTGCAAAGTAAGTCAATATGAGATCCGCGCCCGCCCTCTTGATGGAAGTCAAACTTTCTATCATTACCATTGTTCCGTCAATCCATCCTCTTTCATCAGCCGCTTTGACCATGGCATATTCTCCACTGACATTGTAGGCCGCGAGTGGCAGAAGGCATTCTTCTCGTACTCTGGTAATGACATCAAGATAAGAGAGCGCAGGTTTGACCATGATCATATCGGCCCCCTCTTCCATATCCAAAACAGCCTCTTTGATGGCCTCTTTGACATTGGCGTAGTCCATCTGATATCCCGCACGGTCGCCGAATTGAGGAGCAGAATCAGCGGCTTCTCTGAAGGGACCGTAAAAGGCCGACGCATATTTTACAGCGTAGGAAAGGATGCCCGTATCTTTGAACTGGTTTGAATCAAGTGCTTCTCTTATCGCGGCAACACGCCCGTCCATCATGTCAGAAGGGGCTACAAAATCAGCACCTGCCTTAGCGTGACTTATGGCTTGACGAGCCAAGACATCAAGGGTGGCGTCATTATCGACCTGGCCATCCATGATAATCCCGCAGTGCCCATGGTCCGTGTACTCACACAAACAGACGTCTGTCATAACAACCATAGCTGGAAGTCGGCTTTTAATGGCCAAAACCGCCTCTTGAACCACACCATCGTCGGCATAGGAACAACTCCCCGTTGCATCTTTCTTTTCCGGAAGACCGAAAAGCATGACCGCTGGGATGCCAAGCGCGTGCAATTCCTCCGCTTCACTTACAATCGTGTCAACGGAAAACTGATACTGGCCGGGCATGGAAAGAATCGGATCTTTTCTCCCCTTGCCATACTTAACAAATAGGGGAGAAATAAGATCCTTCACAGAAATAGTGGTCTCTCTGACCATTTCCCTGATCGAGGCGGTTCTTCTGAGGCGGCGTGGACGAATGATCATAGTCTGGTCCCTCCGGTAAAAAGTGAACTACAATCTCCCAAATAAGTTGGAATGAAAACAGTCGAGTGAAGTGACACCGCGATTCTTAGGCATTTTGAGTATTAGATGTTTTAACCATTTCCGTCAATGCCGATTTCCCTATCGCTTAAATAGCAGGCGGGATCAGGAGCCCATAGATCTCCGGTCACGGCTTCTGCCCGCACCCGGAAGTTCCCCGCGCAAACATCAAGCCATCGACAGGCAGCGCATCTCCCTTTCACATATTTCTTCTTCTCTTTCAATCTGGCCATCAGAGGATCGGACAGATCAGTCCAAATCTGGCTGAATGGTCTTTCCAGAATATTGCCGAAACTATGGTATCTCCAGAACTGGTCTGCGTGCACGGAGCCATCCCAGCTTATACAGCCGATACCCCGCCCCGAGCTATTACCCTCATTCATCTTGAGAAGCTCTAAGACCTCCTTTGCTCTGGGATTGTTTTCCCTTTTCATCCTGAGATAGAGGTAAGGACCATCCGAGTGATTATCCACGGTTAGGATCTCTTTAGATATGCCTCTGTCATACATATCTTTGGTCCTATCCATAATCAAATCAACGACACTACGGGTACTCTCATGACTCAGGTCCTCTGCGACCAAATCCGAACCCCGGCCCGCATAGACCAAATGGTAAAAGCAGGCCCTTGGGATATCCGTTTCCTCGATGAGATCAAAAATCCGCGGCACCTCATCCACGTTCAGGCGATTGATGGTAAATCTAAGCCCAACCTTGAGCCCAGCGTCCTGGCAGTTCCTGATACCCAATACAGCCTCTTTGAAGGCGCCTTTTTTCCCTCGGAAATGGTCATTAACCTCTTCCATTCCATCCAGGCTTACTCCCACGTAAGATAATCCCACATCTTTCAATTCCCTGGCCTTTTCCTTGGTAATCAGAGTCCCGTTTGTAGATATGACGGCCCGCATTCCTTTGTCCACGGCATAGTGGGCAAGGGTAACCAAGTCGCGGCGCATCAAAGGTTCCCCCCCGGAAAACAGAATAACCGGTGCCCCGAACTCTGACAGGTCATCGATCATGGTCTGGGCTTCCTCAGTGGTCAATTCCCTTTCTTTGCTTCTCTCAACAGCATGGGCATAGCAATGGATACATTTGAGGTTGCAGGCCCGTGTCATATTCCAGACCACCACCGGTTTCTTGTCGACTGAGAACTGAAGGAGTTGTGAGGGAAGACGTCCCGACTCTCTTCCATAACGAAGCGCGTCAGAGGGTTCGATGGTTCCGCAATAGAGTTTTGAGATGCCTATCATTCAATCCCACGTTTCGTAATCTTTGCCGGACGGCGTTCGTATTCTTCCTGGTAGTACTTCTTGACCAGGTCATTAATATATTTCTCCATGTCCGTTACAGCCTCTCCGGTAATAACAAAATTTTCCACGCCTGCTCGGTCTTTTACAAGTTTGAGACCGTATTCAAGTTTCTTGACCAACTGCAGGGCCAAAGAACCGGGTTCTTCTCCTGTCTCTATAGTGCGCCGAATGATCTCATCCACGGCACTATCCTCAAAGATAATCTTCGTCTCAAGCTTATCAAATATAGAGGTTTCTTCTTCACGGATTTGGCGACTCATCTCAAGAAAATCCTCAAAAGCGGTGTTGACATCACTAATTGTTCGTAAAAACAACTCGGCTATGAGTTCGATCCTTTTCTCATAGATTTCCATCCCGCTCCTGTGACTGAATTCGGGGGCCTTCTTTCTGACAAATGCCTTTATGTTCTCCAACTCTTCCTGTGCGCCCCTTTGAAATCTTTCCAGCCTTTTTGGGGCCTCAGGGTTTTGCTTCAATAGAAGAAGCTCTCCTTCAGGATTGTCAACAAGTTCCGGTGTCACCAATAATTCCTTGATATCCGTTGAAGGAAGAGTCTTTTCAAAGGGGATAAGGACCTTTTCAATGGCACTGACAAGACCTCGCGCGCCTGTCTTCTCTCGAGCAGCGAGTTCAGCTATTTTGGCCAACGCCTCCTCTTCAAACTTGATATCAATCCCGTATGCCCTGAAATCCTGTCTCTTGCTGAGGATAATAGGATTGTTGGGATTTTTCAGGATCTCAATGAGGTCTTCCTTGGTCAGTTCATCAAAGACCACGATAACGGGCAGCCGACCGATAAACTCAGATTCAAACCCAAACTCAATCAGATCCTGTGCCCTGACCTCCTTAAGAATCTCCCAAGGAATTTCTGTTGATCGCACATCGGCTTCAAAACCGATCCCCTGACTCTGAAGCCTCTTTTTGATGATATCAGCTAAATCCCCAAAGGCCCCACTCATGATGAAAAGGATGTTCTTTGTGTTGACCATCTTCTTCTCTTTTTTGCCGGTCCGTCGATAATGCTCAATGGCCTGGATTTGTGAAACGGGATCATGGGGAACTTTTATATCTACATCCGTCTCCTCCATCGGCTTCAGAAGGGCCCTTTGAACTCCCGTTCTGGACACATCATGCCCGATAATGTTCCTGGCTGATGCTATTTTGTCAATTTCATCAATATATATGATGCCGTTTTCCGCGAGATCTATGTCCTCATTTGCCTCATACACGAGATCGCGGACCAAATCTTCCACATCTCCACCTACATAGCCGGTCTCACTGAACTTCGTGGCATCACCTTTAACAAAAGGGACCCCAAGTTTCTGCGCAATAAGCTTGACCATGTAAGTCTTGCCTACGCCCGTTGGACCTATCATAAGAACATTATTCTTGATCATCCCCACGCCCAAGGGTTTCTTTTTTCCGGTGTTGTTATCCAAAAATTGGATCCTGTTGAAATGCGTACATATTTTGGTACCCAAAACCGCTTTGGCCTGATCTTGTTTCACTATAAAGCCATCAAGATAGGCCTCGAGTTCTTCAGGAAGCATATCGAATAAGGGAGCCCCTTCCTTTTTGGGGGCAAATTTTCCTTCATCCATCTCTGCCTTGTTCCCTTTTGGGAAGACAAAAGGAGATATGATCTTAATCCGGTCCCCATATTTCTTGGATAGATACTCGCTCAACTCCTTTTCAAGCTCCTTCTGATCAGGAAGCTTCCCCATACTATCCTCATTCTTGATATCGTATTCCATAATAACCTCTACTAGTAAAAAAATGAAATCAAACGAAAATCCCGTTTTAAAATATAGGCATCTGAAATCGGGATTTCAACCCTGCTGAGCAAGTACTGTATTGACTCGATCTGACAATTCAACTAGATTTACCCTATCATTGCATAAAAACCATGACAATCGGATCTACATCATCCTCTACTTTTGTAACGTTAGGGTTTACCCCATGTTCATTCAGGGATGAAAAGGCTTTTAAAGGTCGGGTCAACCATCCCATATTCCGAGCAAGACAGAGATTGGCAGGGCCGGCCACTCACAAAGGATCATGTATAGGATAACGCAGAAGCCGAACGAATACAAGGAGTAACAGATGCCTGCCAGATTGGAAATCGGGCTAAAGAGGGATCTAGCAGATGCCGAAGGAGCCAATATCAGGCGAAAGGCCAAGGACTACTTCAATATTGACACAGAAGACATACGTATTATCCGTGTCCTGACCATCGATGCAGCCCTGGATACAGCTCAACTGGAGAGAATCAGAACAGTTATCTTCACAAATCCCGTCACAGAGGAGTCCTCATTCTCGCCCATGGCTAAAGCGTTTGACTGGCTCATTTGGGTGGGATTTCGTCCCGGGGTCAGGGATACGGCGGGAAGCACCGCGGTAGAGGCCATTGAGGACTTGCTAAAGACGAAGTTTGGGCCCGATGAGGCTGTTTATACTTCCAAGCTCTACGTGATAAATGGAAAGCTTTCGAGGGATCAGGCCCAGAATATCGCCCGGGAGATTCTCGCCAATGACATCATACAACAATGGCGGGTCCATTCTATCCATGAATGGGACCCTAAAGAGGGAATCGGGTTCATTGTGCCAAAGGTCGTACTTGACCATGAACCACGGGCAGACACGATTTCCATAAAGAGTGACAAAGAACTCAAAGAGATTTCTTCCCAGCGCAGCCTTGCTCTTCACAACAGTGACATTCCGATCATTCGACAGTACTTTTTGAGAGAAGAGATTCAGAAAGAGAGGAAAAAACATGGCCTCTCATTGCCCACGGATGTGGAATTGGAATACATCTCACAGGCTCGAAGCGACCACTGCAACCACAACACCTTCAGAGGGCTCTTCAAATATCATGACCTTGAAACCGGTCATAAGGAGACTGTCGACAATCTGTTTAAGACGTGCATTGAAGCCCCAACCCTTCAGATCAAAGAAAAGAAAGACTGGGTCATATCTGTTCTATGGGATAATGCCGGAGTGGCCCGCTTTCAAGATGACACCTACTACACGATTACGGGCGAAACCCACAACAGCCCTTCCAACATGGAGGCCTATGGCGGCGCCATTACCGGGATCGTCGGCATCTATCGTGATCCCATGGGAACAGGCAAAGGGTCAAAACTCATCATGGGACTCTACGGATATTGCGTGGGGCCGCGAGACTATGACGGGGACCTGAAACCCCATCTTCATCCTCGTCGGCTCCTGGACGGCGTCATAGAGGGTATTAGAGATGGAGGAAACAAGAGCGGCATACCTACCCCATATGGACTTCTGCTCTTTGATGAAAGCTTTTTGGGTAAATGTCTGGTCTTTGTCACCGCCCTCGGGATCATGCCTTCCAGGATCGGCAACGAATCGTCCCATCTAAAAACCACATCGCCCGGGGACTTGATTATCATGTCAGGAGGCAGAGTCGGAAAGGATGGGATTCATGGAGTAACAGCGGCATCAGAGACCTATGGTGCGTCTACACCCGCCGGTCATGTCCAAATCGGAGACCCCTACACTCAAAAAAAGATGCACGATTTTCTAATGGAAGCACGGGAGGAGGGACTCATCACTTTCATTACCGATAATGGCGGAGGAGGACTTTCATCTTCCATAGGGGAGTCGGCCCGTTTCAGCAACGGCTGCCAGGTAGATCTGCACAAGGTGCCCCTAAAATACGATGGTCTGAACCAATGGGAGATCTGGGTCTCAGAATCCCAAGAGCGAATGACGATTGCGGTAAAGCCAGAAAACCTTGATCGTTTCATGCAACTTTCCGAAAAACATGCCGTAGAGAGCACAGTCATCGGCCAATACAATGATTCCGGCTATCTCAGATTGGACTATAAGGGCGAGACCTGTGCCCTCATAAGAATGGATTTCCTGGAATCGGATTTTCCCCAGTGGGAGTTTGATGCGGAATGGACCCCGGCTGAATTGAGGGGGCTTCGAGAACCCGTTTTGAGTGAACCCCATGATTATGGTCTTCTTCTTAAAACTTTGCTCTCTCGCCCCAATGTCTGCTCCCGGAACTGGATTGCAAGACAATATGACCACGAGGTCCAGGGGGGAAGTGTCATCAAACCCCTTGTAGGAAAAAGACGGGATATGGTCAGTGACGCGGCAGTCATCAGACCCATCCTTGGATCAGAGAAGGGAATAGCCGTGGCCCAGGCCATTAATCCTGTCTATTCCAGGATTGACACCTATCACATGACCGCCGTCATCATTGATGAGGCAGTCAGAAAGATTCTGGCCGTTGGAGGAGATCCCGAACATCTGGGCGGGGTCGACAACTTCTGTTGGCCCTCCGTTCAGTATGATCCGGCACAAAATCCGGACGGGAAATACAAGGCCGCTCAGCTTGTTCGAGCCAATTGGGCTCTACGTGACTATTGTCTTGCGTACAGGATTCCCCTCTTATCCGGCAAGGACAGCATGTATATTGACGGGAACCTGGAAGGGCCCTTTGGTGAGAGGCGAAAGGTATCCGGGTTACCCTCCCTTCTGTTCACGGTATCAAGCGTCATCGAAGATATTACCAAATGCATCACCATGGAGGCCAAGCGACCTGAAGACCTTGTCTATGTATTGGGTGAAACCAGAGATGAACTCGGGGGAAGCGAGTACTATCAGATGATGGGCCACGTGGGTCTTCATGTACCGAAGGTTGACGCCAAAGATCTATGGCCCCTCTATCTATGCCTTCATCAGGCCATTCAAGAGGGGCTCGTTTCATCCGCGCATGCCGTCACGCGCGGGGGATTAGGGGTCCACTTGGCCCTGATCGCCATGGGTGGGGAGCTGGGCATGGATATTCGCCTTGGAGACGCCCCTTCCGGGAATGGACTCTCTGACAGCCGAATCCTCTTCTCAGAATCAGCCGGGCGATTCCTGGTTACTGTGGCCCCTGAGAAACAAAAAGCCTTTGAAAAGGTGTTTTCCGACATGAACATCAAACAGATAGGGGTCGTGACGGAATCCCCTATCCTTCGCGTACAAGGGAGTCAAGGCGCCCTCATCATAGAGGCAGAGGTCTTTCAGCTGAAGGATAGCTGGAACAGACCTTTCGGAGGTTTGATATGAGTCCCGTTAAAGCCCTGGTACTGACCGGCTACGGCCTGAATTGCGATTATGAAACGGATTATGCCCTCAAGCTGGCTGGAGCGGTATCCCATAGAGTCCACATCAACGAGCTGATCTCCGATCAGGGCTCGAATCCCCATCTTGACTTATCCACCTTTCACATCCTGGTATTTGGCGGAGGCTTTGCCTGGGCAGATGACCATGGGGCGGGAGTGGTCCTGGCCTCAAAAATCAGGTTCAATATAGGAGAGCAGGTCAACCGGTTCATCCAGGACGGCAAACTGGTTATAGGCATTTGTAATGGATTTCAATCCCTGGTCAATCTGGGGCTGCTTCCCGGTTTCGAAGAAAACTATCAGGAACGCAGGGTGGCCTTGACCTATAATGATTCCGGCAATTTCATCAACACCTGGGTGAATCTGAAAATCAACCCGAAGACCCCATGCATCTTCACCAAAGACATCTCACACATTGAACTCCCCGTGAGACACGGCGAAGGAAAATTCTACGCCTCAACCGAAGATATCAAAAGCCTTTTTGAGAACAACCAGGTGGTCGCGCAGTACGCGAACGCGGACGGGGACCGAGCCAATGGAAAATGGCCTGAAAACCCGAATGGATCTTTGGAAGATATCGCGGGGATATGCGATCCCACGGGACGCATTTTCGGTCTCATGCCCCACCCCGAGGCCTTCAATCATTTCACGAATCATCCCAATTGGACTGAAAAGAAACGCATCCTGGAGAAGGAAGGAAAGAGCATCAAGAATCAGGAAGGGGACGGCATCCGCATCTTTCGAAACGCGGTGGAGTATATAAGAGAACGGTATAAGGCGTAAGGTTCAGGGTGTAAGGATCGACCTTCACAATATCTCGGCCAGATGTTCAAACATTTCCGTCTCATCGGAAACACCTGAAACACCGAGAATCTCTTTGCCCTTCCGAATAACCCCGATTTTACCTTCGTAAGGGACATCTCTATAGAGGACCGTATAGTCCTTGAATAGGGTTGATGTCCACTTTCCGGACAGTTCTTTCCATACTCTTTCAACCGTCGCGTCAGGTGTTTGTATGACCCCAAAAAACCGGTATTCACTCCCTTTGGAGTCCTTGTAGTCCGCGAAGAGGACATTTTTTAATTCACTCAGACCTAAATACGCTTGGGTTACATATTTTTCCGATCCAAAAACCCGCTCTCGTGTGGGCAGAATGTTCAGTTCAGGAGGCAGGCCTGATTTTCCCTTGATATGTGATTCAATGGACTTCAATACAGCCTCTCCTGATTCATCATCAAGGAGCCCTCGAAGCATGATGATTTTGACGTAATACCGGTCTTTGAGGAGCAGACAATGGGATGGGCCTAGAACCGCCTCCGTGCCTATCGAAAGCCGTTTCCCTTCCGCTGTTCTTTCGGTGGTGTAGATGCCGAAGGCATTCAAAGGAGATCCCATGTCATAGATTTCGGCTGTCATCATGAGCTCTTTTTTTGAGAACTCCCGGAACCGGAGAATTTGAAATCCGTATATCACAAACCTCTCTGCGGCGCCGTCGATATACTCCCAGAGGTCATCCGGCCCGTAAACCTTGACTTCACCTTCAGGACGCCATCCTTCTAGTTCCGGAAACTCTTCGGCCTGAGACATCACGGGAAAAAGCAACAGCATTGCCGCCAGTATCATGATCGTCTTTTTCATTTCTTCCTTTCCTTGGACCTACACCAGAGTCAGGAGTGTGTGCGCATTGAGCAGATTACTCCTAATCATCACGCCATAAGGGCAGGCGCCCGCGCATGATTCCGTGCACCCGGCGCATCTCATGGCATTATTCTCTTTGAGGGACGCGTATTTTTCCATGGCCAGTTTTTCATATCCCTGCTCATAATAATAGGCATAGCGCATGATCGTACTCACCGGCAGGGCATATTCACATGCCCCTGAGCACTGGCTGCACCCATGGCGGCAATAGGACCAGCCTAATGTTTTTTTATAGTCGCGAAGAAATGTCTGTTGTCCTTTTGTCAAATTCATTCCGGAAAGCGCGACAGCTTTATCAACCCTGTTAAAATCGGTCATGGAGATACACACAGAGTGCATATCAGGATTTTGACGCACCCATTTTATGCTCGCTTCCCAGAGCTGGTCCTCGGTTTTCAGACCATATTTTGCCAGAAAAGGTTTTGTCTGTTCCCTGGCCACCTTTTCTGACTCCACCATCCCTTTGACCATCTGAATCGCCTCTTCTCGCGGAAGCCCAAAGGACATCATCATCTTGATACGCTCTTCATACTCTTTGCTCGGGTTTTCAGGATCAAAGGTGGGTATGTCTTTAATCTTACCCGGCGCTGTCTTCATGGCCGTGGTGCCGATATTCTTCTCTTTACACGCAGCCAGCACCTTTTCACCTTCTTGTTTGTTCAGGAAGTTGTATACCAGCAGCATCAAATCGAACCTGCCGTCATCCACAGCACTCACAAGGACCTTCTCCATGGAATCACCCACACCCCTGGGACCGTGGCAGGAAACACCCGCGTGTTTCAAGCGACCATCCGCCTTCAGGGTCTTTACTGCCGCGTGATAGGCCTCATTATAGAGCTGATTAACATTGGTGACGCCCGCTATTAACAGCGCGTCAATATAGGGCGTGTTCAAGCGTTCCTGGGATTGAGCAAATTTGTCCAAAAGGCTCTGCTCCGTGTCATCATTCCTCATATCGATTTTTGTGCTGATAAAAATCTTCTTCCGGTCCATGAACGGCATGGCCTTTCCTATGCTCGTCTCAGAAGCGCCGTTGCCATATGTGGAGGCTGTGTCAAAATAATTGACACCCCGGTCATAGGCATATCGAACAAGATTGCTTTCCTTGAGCGAAGCGGCTCCCATTCCAATGTCGGATGCGGCGAATCCTGTTCTGCCTAATATGCGAGTCTCCTTGATTACAGGCTTATCAGATTCAGCGCCCTTCCCTTCGGAAGAGACGCCCCAAGCATTGGCAGGCAAAGAAGCGCCCGCGACCGCTAGGCCGCCGATTCCCATAAACCGCCTTCTTGTGAGTTTTGCTCTCCCCTCTTTGGTGTGTTCACTCGATTTCATATCACCCTCCATTTTCGTCCCAACATTAGACCATTAGTTTAATGTTGAAATCATTCAGTCTTTATCCCTTTTACTTCAATAAGGTTGATAGGACTCGCTTCTTAGGTCTGAGTATAGGAAGGGTTTAAATTGTATGTCAAGCAAAACAGCATCACACCATATTGTGGGTGTATTTCCTCAGGCAAAGATATAAAGCTCGTGAAAAAGAAGATTATGTTGATTTCATTGAGGTTTTATTCACCGTCTCTTGTGTCCGGTGATTCTGCAAACCGTCCGAAGTAGTCGAGGCAGACATCCCGCCATTCCTGAGCGTTTTCGAGTTGCATTTCCAGCCTTGCCTTGACATGCTCAAAACGTTCTTCGTCGATTTTTCCCTCCAGCGAATCCCAGGCCTTTTGCATAGTCATAACGCTCTCAACTCCCCTGTTATAGCGGAGCTGCAGCTCTTGCCAGAGTGTCTTTCCTGACGACATTTGATGTGTCCAAGGCAGGTGATGAAACCACAAGAGGTATTTTTCAGGGCAGGTAGCCGGTGAATCCCATAATTTCCGAAGGGGTCCCGCATATTGATTCACGGCGTTAGTGCCTGCCGAGCTTCGGTCGAACCCAATTCCTTCGGAGTCGGCTTTGTGATAGTAGGTTGAACTCCAGTCTGCCCTATCGGGATTAACATATTCCGGCTCGGGTCCATAATGGTGCCCGGCAGCCATAAGGTGATGAAGTCCCAGGGGTGTCATATAATCCACGCACGCTTCCCAGGAGCCGGCCATCATCTTCATGATAGCATCTATAGTTTCTGGGTCGTTGGACCAGGTCATTTCTATCCATTCCTCAGCGATTTGTTCGGAGGTCAGAGCCGGATCCCACGCGAGCCTTCCGAACGCGTACCAGTTTGCCTGAGAAAAATGGTGTCCCATCCAGTTGCGATCCGTGCCGATTCCCGACACCCCGGCGATTCCACTAAGGGCATGATTTTCCGCAGAACCATCCACTATCCCGGCGACAAGTGTACCGGATCCCTTCGCGAAGGTCTCCGAATCGAGCACTTCCTTCCATTGTGGTGCTAAATAGACCAGATGTTTGCCTTGGCCTGTATATTCCTGAGTGATCTGAAGTTCCATCATGAGGGGTGTTTTCTGCATAGCCCCGAAAAGGGGATTGAAAGGCTCGCGGGGCTGAAAGTCCACCGGTCCGTTCTTGGATTGTATGAGAACATTCGCCGCGAACTGACCATCCAAAGGAACAAACTCGAGATACCCGCATTTGGCGCGGTCAGAGTCAATGGAAAGGTCATAAACAAATGAGCGCCACATAACGATGCCTTCAAAAGGAGACAATGCCTCAGCCAGCATGTTTGCGCCGTCGGCATGGGTTCGACCGTAAATCTGCGGGCCCGGCTGGCCTTCCGAATAGGCCTTGACCAGAAATCCGCCAAAATCCGGAATCTGTTCATATATCTGCCGCACTCTTTCTTTCCACCATCGACGTACGCCCGGATCAAAGGGGTCGGCGGTTGAAAGGCCGCCTATTTCCATTGGGGAAGTGAATTTTACACTGAAATAGACCCGTATACCGTAAGGCCTTAATACGTTCGCGATGGCGGCGGCTTTTGAAATATAACCTTTGGTCAGGATCTCCGCCTGGCTGTTCACATTGTTCATGACCGTGCCATTAATACCGATGGAGGCGTTAGCTCGTGCATAGTCCTCATACCTCGAATCGATTTCCGCAGGGAGTTTTTCCCAGTTCCAGATTGATTTGCCGGCGTATCCCCTCTCCACACTGCCGTTTAGATTATCCCAATGGTTCAGGAGGCGTCTCTGTATGCGCGGTTTGCTCCGAATGGATAACCTGTCAATGGCCTGTCGGTTCTGGATAAGGCAAATAAAACGAAATACTCCGTATAGAACACCCTTTGACTTATTGGCGGCGATCACTGTAACCGGTCGGTTATCAAAGGACAAGGAGCGAATGATATACCCTTCATCCCCGGCGATTTCCATTTCCAAGGGTTGGACCAATCGACGGAGTATGGGGCTTTCATCCAATGTTCCGAGTATGATGGCTCCTTTTTTTGAAACTGATGGATTTACTGGAAGTTCTTGACCAAGTAATCCCTGAAGAGCCATAAGTAATTCATCCTGAACAGTCCTAAATATCGGGCAAGATTGTTGGACCACCATTTCCGTTGCGTGTTTTTTATAATATGAAAGAAGCTCGGGGTCAGGAATCCTATTGTAACGAAGCCATAATTCATACCCGTCTTCGGCCAAAACTGTGCCGGGAAGAAAAACTATGACCATCCACAATAACCATTGCATAGAATAGGGGCGTGATAGATGCATTTGCTTGTCTCTATTTTCCCGTTCTAAAAGGTGAAGCCGGAAGGCCCTCTTTGTTGTATAAATTCGCTCCTTCGGGATTATCAGCCCAACCATACCGTACGGCGACGGGTGTATGGATATCGTCATTCCAAACAACGACTTTGTCCCCTTCTATTTTCGCCTTTGCCCAGACAAATGCCTTGTCCGTTCCGGCGATGGCGAAGTGTTTCAGCTCATTGCCTCCTTTTGTGCTCAGTCCGCTGCCAATGTTTGTGAAGGAGAGAATAATCTTGTTGCCGTCTATTTTCATGGATTTGTAAAGAGGGCCTGAGTAGACGACTTCTTCTTCGCCGTAGGCCAGCTTCTGGGCCGCGATCGCGAGGCGTTTGCCCACATCTTCCTTGTTTATGGGATGAATGTCGTTCCATTCACCTATATCGATGGTAACGGCCATGGCGGTGTTGGGTATGGAAAGGGTTTGGAGTTGTGCTTCTCTCAATTCTGCCCATTCACTTTCGCAGGGATTGTCTCTGGCTTCCATAAAATTGGCCAGCTGTACAAATATGAAAGGGAAATCGCCCTGATTCCATTTCTCCCTCCAGTCGGTTATTAGGGCCGAGAAGAGATTGTGATATTCGT
>JAFGFY010000199.1 GCA_016930795.1 Deltaproteobacteria bacterium | reverse complement strand
ATCGGACAGCGAAGATCAAAGGCATATGAAATAGGAAAGCGGCATTATGACATCGGGAATGATCTTTTTGCCGTGATGCTTGACAAACGGATGAACTATTCCTGCGCTTATTGGTACAAAGCGAAGAATTTGGACGATGCCCAAGAGGCGAAGCTGGATTTGATCTGTCGAAAAATAGGATTGTCGCCCGGGATGAGCGTTCTGGATATCGGTTGTGGCTGGGGTGGCTTAGCAAAATTCGCAGCTGAAAGATACGGTGTCAAGGTCATTGGCATCACGGTTTCTCAGGAACAGGTTGAATACGCTAAGAACTACTGTCATGGGCTCCCTGTTGAAATCAGATTTCAGGATTACCGGGCGCTGAGCGGTGTGTTTGATCGCATTATTTCAATCGGCATGTTCGAACATGTAGGGTTTAAGAATTACCGGACATATATGAAGGCTGTTGATCGCTGTCTGGCGCCGGATGGCCTGTTTCTACTGCATACCATTGCCGGGAATACTTCTGTGGCATCAACAGATCCGTGGATCGGCAGATATATTTTCCCAAATTCCATGCTCCCGTCAGCCAAACAAATTACATCAGCCGCGGAAGGCTTGTTCGTGATTGAAGACTGGCACAGTTTTGGATCCCACTATGATGCCACTTTGATGGCTTGGCATCACCATTTCAAGAAGAACTGGGACAAAATCAGAGACGCCTACGACGAGAGGTTCTACCGGATGTGGTCTTACTATCTCCTTTCCTGCGCGGGAAGTTTTCGAGCAAGACGAAATGAATTATGGCAGATTGTGTTTTCAAAGGATGGAGTCAAAGGGGGCTATGACAGCATGCGCGAGTAAACTTTGTTGTCAAAATATGAGGGTCATGCCACGGAAAATCAGTGAGATTTCTGGAATGATACAGGAATATGATCGGAAAAAGTCCTGGGCTGGGAATCTTTAAATAGGTGTATAATTAAGGGCCTTGATATTGGGGGTATTTTTTGGTATAAATTATTACCCCTATTAACAGGAGGTGAAAACCATGGCGCAGACAAAACTTCAAATTGACAGTGAAGACTATGAATTCATAAAAGAAACTCATAAAAAGCTGAATTATAAAAGCCTTAGCGAATATATTCGGCAGGCTGTTAAAGAAAAAATAAGGACTGATCAAAAAAAGCTTAGGGAACTTAAGAGAGAAGAAGCCATGGAAATGATCGGTAAAGGAGTTTATGAGAATCTCTTTGATTCACTCGACGGAGAAGAATTTGAAAACAGGTGAAATATACTGGGTTAATCTAGATCCTTCATTGGGAGATGAGATCAAAAAAAGAAGGCCTGTTGTCATTTTGAATCCAGGCCATGTTAAAAATCTCAGGCTTGCCATAGTGGTTCCCATAACCGGGTGGAATTCATTATGGGACCATAATCCATTTTTTGCCGTCCTTGAACCAAGCTCCGTCAATGGCTTAAAAAAAAGGTCTGTGGTTGATTGCTTTCAGATAAGGGCTATAAGCCACAATCGCTTTTCAGACAAGATAGGTGACATATCTGCTGATGATCTGGGACAAATCAAAAAGGCTGTTGCCCTGATTCTTGACATAGATTCCGAGGATTGTTTGTAGAATTAAAGTGGGCGTCATCATGAAGTGACTGCCGAACATGGGCCTATCCTATGATCCTATCCGCCAACCAACCCTATTTCTCCCCTTATCCCGGGTTCTTCTATAAGGCCCATCTCTCTGACATCTTCGTTATTCTGGATACGGTCCAGTTTCCTCAAGGAACTACATGGGTGACGAGGAATCGCTTTAAGAACCACCAGGGGACTCTATGGATAACCATACCGGTATGGAAGAAAGGGCTGGGCCTTCAGAGGATTGACCGGGTGAGAATTTGCCACGAAGGACGGTGGGCGCGGAAACATCTGCAGAGCCTGAAAAACGTCTATGAAAAGGCCCCATATTTTAAAGATCATTCGGAATTCGTGGAGAGGATCTTTTCCTCAAATATAGACAAAATCGCGGATTTGAACCTACAGATCATTCGATACCTTTTTGACCAACTCCACATAGAAACAAAGCTCGTTCTGCTTTCGGAACTGGATCTTGGAGCGCGGGGGGATCGACTCCCTATTGAACTTTGTCAGGGGCTTGGAGCCGACCGTTTCCTTACACAAAAAGGAGCAAAGAAATATCTCAATGAGTCCCTTTTTCGGAATGCGGGCATTGAGTTAGAATATTTCAGACCTCCCTCTCCCATATACCCTCAACTCTGGGGCGGGTTCATACCCAATCTATCTACTTTTGATCTTCTGTTCAATTGCGGCCCGAAGGCCCGCGATGTCCTTATAAGAGCATAGATATATGGCTTCCTCTTGACACACAATTCAATGCTTTTCTATACTCATACGCTGAAATGGAACTTTTTATGAATCACATACGCAGTAGATTTCTATGCCTTGGGTGTGGTCGAAGAGAAGGGCGCAGGAGTTATCGAGAAAATACATTGAAAATCGTTATAGTAATTCAGTAGTGTCCGTTCAGAAATGAGAAATTTTGTTCAACGTCAAGGAATGCGATAATTTAAACCCTCCCGATCGTCATCGGGACAGGCATCCATACATTGCAGTATTTCGAGGATTGAAATTTGAGCATGACGCAGCTTGTCCCGCCATAGCTTTTAGCGATGTCGGGAGATTGGGCAAAATGGCTATTTATGGATGGGCGCTGAGTAAGGAGGCTGTTGTATGGTAGATACAAAAAAGACTGAAAATGATACAAAGTCGGTTTCAAGACGCGATTTCCTCAAAAAAGGGAGCGCGGCGATTGCAGCCGGCGCGATGGGAGTCTACGCCTCCCAACCCACAGGAGATGCGTTAGCCGATCCGATAAGAGAGGTATCCTATTTACCGTCAAAGGGTTACATTGTGCATGACAGCAGACTCTGTTTTGGCTGCCAGAGTTGTATGTATGCCTGCTCCATGGCCCATGAAGGTGTTGCCAGTCCATCTCTGTCAAGGATTCAGATTATCCGCGACGCCCCTTCATTCACCAAATACCCCTATGATATTGTCATGTCCGTATGCAGGCAATGCGTCACCCCGCTGTGTGTTCAGAATTGTCCGACAGGCGCCTGTCATATTGATACGGAAAACGGCAATGTCAGGGTAATCGATCCCAATGAATGTATCGGTTGTGGAACCTGCATCGAATCCTGCCCCCAGAGACCCCATCGAACGGTTTGGAATCCCGAGAAAGATATTTCAATGAAATGTGACCTCTGCCTTAACACCCCATATTGGAGTAACAAGGGAGGGCCCGATGGTCATCAGGCCTGTGTGGATATCTGTCCGGCAAAGGCCCTTAAGCTGGTTCACGAACCTCCTCTTCAAACAGACGTAAACGGGTATGACGTCGAACTCGCACCACCGCAGGTTCCATCGGGAAGTTTTATGGATGTTTTTAACCAAGACTCAGACGACAACCAGAAAGAGGGAGAATAAAACCATGACAGGCGGATATACAGGAAAGATATTAAGAATTGATCTGACAACCCGGTTAATCCACATGATCGATACGGCCAAATACGAAGAGTTCGGGGGCGGCTATGGAATGGGAACAGCCATATTCTGGGACCTGGCGGTCGCTCCGGGCGAATGGGACCTGAAGGATGCCTATGATCCCCGGAATGTCCTGCCTATCATGGTCGGTCCATTGGCGGCTACAGGCGTTCCCGGCGCGGGAAGAACCAACGTCTGTGGCCTATCTCCTGAGACGTTTCCGACCTGCGAATTCTGGCGAAGTAATCTGGGTGGCCGGTTCGGGAACATGATGAAGCTGGCCGGTTGGGACGGAATTGTGGTGCAAGGCAGGGCCGACAAGCCGGTATGGATCAATATCATCAATGACCAGGTGAAGATCGAGGACGGCAAGGAGCTTTGGGGCCTGGATACCTGGGAAACGCAGAATAGAATTACATCCATGGTGGGGGGGAAAACCCGTTATGGCGAAGAATGGCAACAGATCGGGGACACCTATACCACAACCCGTCCGGAGATTCTTTGTATCGGTCCAGTGGGTGAAACCAAATCAAGACTTGCCGCTCTCATAACCGGCAGCGGTGTCAGCGCGCGAATCGGCGGCCACGGCGCGGTCTTCGGGGCCAAGAATCTGAATGCGATCAGCGTAACCGGAACCGGCAGTGTACAGATGTCGGATCCCGAGGGGGTCCTGAAGGCCAGAATCCTTCAGATGAAAACCTACACGGGCGGGGACATCCCTTTTGCTTCCGGGCCTGGGGCGGCCTCCTGCATGCCCTGCCTGCGAGCCGACCGTCGAAGAAGCAACTATTATGGTGGAGAAAGCATGTGTGCCGATCAATCCTGGTACTTCAACAACCGGAATCAGACGGCCCAAGACAAGGCCTGCGAAGCCCTAATAAAGAGCGGCCTCAGCAGTTGGTCACTCCATTTCCATGCCATGTCTATCGAGATTGAAGGCGCTCCGAAGTTTTACCGCAAGAAAGTGCCGACGGATTCCGGCCTTGGATGGTATCTTCAATTCCTCAAGGAACAGGGATTGTTGGGCCCGGGTAAACAGATCGACTCGGCACCCTTGCCCCTGGATCAATGGAATGAACTGAGTTTTCGTGAGGCATTAATAGACTGCATCGTCCGGCGTGAAGGAATTGGGGATGCGTTGGCTGAAGGATGTTGCCGCGCTGCTCAGAAATGGGGAAGACTGGAAATGGACAGGGACAGCGGCGCCCTGCGTCTTCCCGCCTGGGGAGCGACAAGTCACTGGACCATGCCCTTCGTGGAATGGGCGTATGCCTACATGCTCGGAGCGGGAGATCCTGCCTGGCATGGATTCATGGCGCCTACAGGGGTGCCCCGTGATGGCACACCCCTGGAAGAGTCTCTTGAGAAGCTGTCGAAGAGGACCATTCCTTATACCGATGATATCTTTATGTTCAACTACGCCTGGAAGGGAGAAGAGGCCTGGAAGACCGGCATCTATTCCCCGCATAAGGCCAAACAGGTCGCCTGGAGCCGCCACTATTCGGCCTTTTGGAATGAGTCCATGGCGTTCTGCGAGATGTTCCTACCGGAACTTCACAGTTATACTCCTGAGATGGAAATCATGTATTACAAAGCCGTTACGGGAAAGAACGATTCATTTGCCGACACCATGCGAATCGGCCAAAAGATATGGACCCTGGAACGCGCCATCCGTGTCATGCACGGAAGAAGCCGGCAGACGGAAGACTTCTACCCCTACATGTATATGCCGGGAGCATCGGGTTTAGCTGTATATGGCGGAGTGCCTATTTATGAAAAGGGCAAATGGCGATCCGACCCAGCCCCTGACATGTACCTGGACCGGAAGGGCGTGGACGATTTCAAAAGCCATTACTATGCCCTGGAAGGATGGGACAAAGAACACGGATGGCCGACAAGAAAGACACTGGAAAAACTGGATTTAGAAAGGATGATAAAGACACTTCGGGACAGCGGAAAACTGGGAACCGCGTAGTCTTGTGAAATGGACCCCAGCCGGGTACAGCTGATGAAAAACAGGTTTTTGACATACAAGGAGCAATCCCATATACTCAAGACACAAATAGGCGAGTTCATATCATCCAGGGGGGCAATATGGCGGATATTGAAGGGAGTAACGGTCAGAGGAGGAAATTCAAGACTGTTGGACGAGCAAACGTGCCGGGCAGGCTGTCCTATTCCATCGCCACAGGCAGGGCCAAATACGGCTATGATTTTGTGGTCCCCGACATGCTCCATGCCAAATTCCTCAGGAGTCCCTATGGTCGTGTCAAAGTCAAAAGCATGGATATCAGCAAAGCCAAGGCGCTGGAGGGTGTGGTGGACATCGTCATCTGGGATGATCCGGAGGTTATGTCCATAAACCCAGGCCTGACCCATTCCCCGGTCAGGACAATGGCCGGTATCCACGGGCCTCTGATCCCCGGCGAAGCGGAGACTGAAGACGAGGAGATAGGAGCGGTCGTTGTCGCCGTGAGCCCGGAAATCTGCGATGAGGCCCTGAAGCTGATTGAGGTGGAATGGGACGTTCTGCCAAGCATTGTGGACCCTCTGGATGGTTTGAAATCAGGCGCCCCGGTTATCAAACACGACCCGAAAGACCTGGTATCCAACTACTCCACCGGGGATGTTGAGGCCGGTTTTAGAAACGCGGACCATATCGTCGAATTCGACTGGGGACACTCAAAGACTGCTTCTCACATACCGAATCCGAACGGGAGTGTCGCGTGGTGGGCGCAAGACCCATGGGGGGGTGAAGGACAAACCCTGTATATCGAGGGTGTGTCTCCTACATGGGGCGCGTTTCAGCTCCTCCCTTTATACAATGTCACTTTCGACAAGCTTCATCGCGGCACCCTGTTTCAGGGTGGAAAGTACTGCGACTGGATTCTCCGCCGCTCCCAACTGGTGACCCCTTTGCTGGCCAGAAGGACAGGGCGGCCTGTCCGATGCGTAAACGAAAGGCGGAACGATTACTATCCGGCAAATCCCCAGCGTTATTCTCACGCAAAAATTGGATTCAAGAATGATGGAACCATTGTCGCCTTCGAAGAAAATACTGTCGGAGATTCGGGAGCCCCTGAAGAAACGGCCTCCGCGTGGGGGGCGTTTGAAGCAAGATTCAGCCCT
>JAFGFY010000198.1 GCA_016930795.1 Deltaproteobacteria bacterium | reverse complement strand
CGTGGGGCTGCTTCATAATATGCAAAATTATGGTGCCGTTCCACGACCTCTGGATAGATGGTGGTGAAACTGAAAAGAGACCCCCATGCCCCCAATGTGTCATAGAACCGGTTAAAATGATGTAAGATATTTCTGGGACATGACACTAGCAAGTAGCCAGGAGTTTTTGCCTGTAGAATGATCGTGTTTCAGAATTTGAAACCGTTACTGATAGAATTAAAAGGCTCGTTCTTATCAAATCAAACAAAAGGAGAGACTTATGGCAGGCATGGATAAACTAAAGAACGTTCTACGTGAACCGAATGTCGTTGAATTAAAACCCTGGAAATCTATACACAAAACGATTAAAGAACCGATGATAACCGGGCTGGGCCCCATGGATATCCCCGAATCTGCCCTGGCGATGGGATTCGCCCGTATCACTAAACCTGATTCGCTGGGCAATCCGACGCACAAACACCCCTTTGACCAATGGATCTATCTTATCGGAGAATCAAAAAATTTCGTCGATTTTGATGCCGATATTGAATTTACACTCGGCGATGAAATAATTAAGATCGACTATCCCTGTTATGTCTTTGTTCCCAAAAACACAATGCATTGTCCGCTGGATATAAAACGGGTCGGAAAGCCCTTCATTTTCATCGACGTCAGTATTACCCAGGAGGCATCTGTTCGTCCGAAGAAGTTGGCAAAGGGCGGGCGTCCCAAATATATCGCGAAAAAGACGAAAAAATAGACGATACGCATTTCAAATGTGGGGCTGAAGTTCATATCCCATGCTTCATCTTTGACTTGATCTGTAAATATATGATACGGAATGCTTGTGTCGTGTCTCAGAAATAATTCTCATTATCCTGAATGGATCCAGAACGAATAGGAGAGGAGCAAGGGGGTCTCTTTTTAGCTCCGTCACCCAAAAGATGACCAAGCCTGTTATCGCCCCAAAGTGGACAACCCGCAGTGGACAGGCACAAAGAATTCACATCGCTATACTCATATGGTTTTGTGAGGTTGCTCCAAAACATGCATAAACCTGGTGCCGTTCCACTACCTCTGGACAGATGGTGACGAACTAAAAAGAGACCCCCTTGTTTCTCTCAGATCTATGACGTAGATATAATGATGTGAATTGCATCTGAGACACGACACTTGGAGGAAATAGACATGGTTAGAATGGCCGATTTACCGGAGATTGATCAGAAGATCCTAATGGGCATGAACGGCCCAACCTTTGAAAGCCGTCCCTGGGTTGAAGGACCGCCGTTGAATCAACGCAGAGTGGCCCTTATCACAACCGCGGGTCTCCACAAACGAGGGGATCGTCCCTTTCAAATGGGTCAACCCGATTACTATAGGGTTATCCCGGGAGACACGCGGGATGGCGAAGTCGTGATGTCTCACGGAGCAGCCAGTTTCGACCGAACCGGCTTTCAAAGAGACTGGAACGTGGTATTTCCACTGGATCGACTGAGAGAGCTGGCGGATGAGGGTGTAATCGGCAGTGTGGCCGATTATCACTACTCATTTGGAACTCCCCTCACCATGCGGGAAAATGAAACTGTCGCCTTGGAACTGAGTGATTTGTTTAAGAAGGACCATGTCGACGCGGTCCTTTTATTCCCTGTCTGACCGGGCTGTACTTACGCAGGTGGCGTTCTTGGTCATTTAATAGAAGAACATGGGATTTCAACGGCATGTATCAGCCTGATTCGACCCCATTCTGAGAGAGTGAAACCCCCCAGGTCTTTGTGGGTCTCCTTTGAACTTGGGAGACCCTTAGGGGTGCCCCATGACGCAGGTTTTCAGAAAAAAGTACTGATAACTCTCCTGCGGTTGCTTGATAGGCCCGATGGTCCGATCGTATTGGATGACTACCCTCTTGACGCGCCCGAATCGGAAGAGGAAACAGCCGGTTTGTCCTGCCCGGTGAGGTTTGATGATCAGGCGACTGGTGCCTCTGATCCACTTAAAACCAGGTTTCTCAGAGAGATTCAGGCGATGCGTCCCTGGTATGATATGGCCTTGGAGAAGCGAGGGCGAACATCCCTTGGGGGGAGTGGCGTTAATATCGACCTTTTGGGAGAGTATATCTATGCCTATGTCAAAGGAGAAGAGCCGGACAACCCGCTTCAGGATGTTGATCCGTCGGTCTCATTGAAACTGGCGGTCGAAGACCTGAAAGGCTATTACATTGAAGCGGTTACAGCGCAACCAGGGCAGGAGGATCTATCAAGCAAAGCTTTGAAGGAATGGCTTTGGGACAAAACCACGGCGGGTGAAGTCTTGATCGAGCTGATTAAAACCTGCTCCCAGAGTGAGAACGAAAAGCTAAAGATGATGGGAACCCATTTCATCGCCCCGATAGATGTCATGCTGAAACGGGGCGTTATGAAACCGGGGATGATGTGAAATAAGAGCCTCTTTAGGGCTCTACACACTGAAAGCTTTTTGCATCGTCGATACTCCCCTCTCCTGAATAGCGCGCCACTTTGGGGTAGGGGCACAAGGGGCGTGTGCGCGTTATTTCACCTTCCACGATCTGCCTGGCCAGAATTCTTTCCGGAGCTTCCCCTTTTTCAACCCAGTTGATGATGGCCGTCATAGGATCGTGTTGATCGGGACAGACTCCACCGCCACAATGCGCCATCCCCGGTATCATAAACAACCTTAAGAAATCGGTCGTGTCCGGACCATTTTCAATCATGGCCTGTTCATAATAATTCACACCCATCATCGGCTGAAGGATCGAGTCCGACCATCCATAGGTCATGATCAGCTTGCCGCCCAGTTTTCGGAATCCCGAGAGATCAGGATTCTTCGCGTCGGCCAGTTTGCCCCATTCATCCAGCAGGTGAATATCGCGGTCAAAATCGAATGTGCTGCAATCGTAATCCGGCTTCGGTGGTTTGTGCACGAGATAACGCATGGTTTCTTCAGCCAGGCTGAAGTCGGCAGGCTTAAAACCGGGTTGGGCACTTACGATAACGTTCATCCATCCGCTTCCGGAGCCGCCGCCGAACAGGCTCGGCATTACAGTTTCGCTCCCCGGCATAAAACCTGGAAATATGGCTTGCCCCTTACTCACCGGGCCGCTGTAGACCTTGGCAATGGCTGCCGCCTCGGCCGCGGTAAGGCAATCCGGACCATTCGCACCTTCACTGCAGACCGGAACGTCCCGAGCCGGGTCGAAATCGCATTTGCGCGGATCGTCAATCAACCCATCCTTTAACCCGTCAATCTCATCACACTTGCCCATGACCTTGGCAGCTACCAGGGCCATTTTATCCGATGTCACCGTCACTTCACTGAGAGCCTTCTGATTCCACATGGCGCCGATGGTGAAACCCGTCTGATCCAGCCATGGAGCGTTGACAACAATGCCATTGAAGTCTTCAGGATAGCGCTGGGCTTCGATCAATCCCTGACGGCCTCCATTGGAGCATGAGTTCCAGTAGGAAAAGGCTATGGGTTGGCCGTAATAGTCCTTTATTATGTTCTTGGCTGTGACAGCTGTCAGGTGTACGGCTCGGTAGGCATAGTCGATTGCCTTTTGTGGATTGCTCATTACAAAGGAAGCGCCTGGTTCCTTGCGGGAGTCGTGCCCCGTATTGGTTTGAGCAACGGCGAAACCGACCATTAATGCCTGGTTTATCTGCGAAACGCGCATGGGATCATCCAGGGCTTCACCCGCGTGGCCGCCATTTCCTATCATGTAGAGTCTTCCGTTCCACTGGTCTGGAAGATTGACTTGGAACGCGATTTCCGGATCAAGTATTCCCGAGACCCTACAGAATGCGGGGACTATATCGGCTGCGGATGTGGCCGATGATGCTATCTGCACGATGTCACTCGACTTGAATCGACTCAAGGCCTCACAACCCTTGACCGGTTCAATGTCCGTCTTTGAGTAGTCGACAAGGGAGGTCTTGAGATCCGCAAAGGGTTGTGCCTGGACCGATACCGCCGTAGAGATGGCCCAGATGGTCATACCTATAGCCATGATGCACCCTATCCGACAGGGTTGTAGTGTCCGATATTGATTGACCCGCTTTCTTTCCACTTCCACCTCCTTTTCAAGGATATAATGAAAGAAAAAATGACTATTTGTCCCAGTCGTCCTCCAGACACTTCTTGCAGGTGTCACATTTTTTGTTCTCGTCATACACGCACTTTCCCGGACCGTTGTAGAACAGTTCCTTCCCATTGTATACTCCACCGAACATACCTTGCATGAGTGCAGCCTGGAAGAAAACGGGTTTATCAATGCGTTTGAAGTTGAGGGGGCAGTGCATTACGCCGGGCGGAATACGGACGATTGTCGGCTGTGTAATGATATATTCCTCCATCTCTTCGCCCATACAAAGGGATATTTCAGCGTCGAAGTCAAAGACATTGGGGAAAGTCCCTCCAAGGAAGATCAGGTACTCCTCTACCGGATGGATATGTGGAGTCCTGTCCAAAAAAAAAGGCTTGATAAAGATCTGAAAGCCCACATTGTACTTTGAGCCGGGTATCTGGGATGCCCCTCTGAAATATGCCTGGGGAGAATAGACATAGTCGGTTCCCACACCTTCGGCAGCAGCTTCATTGTATTCGGGCGTGAATTGATAGACAAGTCTCTCATATTTCCTTTGGCTCATGATAAGATCCCCTTCTCCGTGATGGTATTAACTGCATGGATTGGATGATAGATGTATCTAAACCTGGGATGCCTCAAAAGTCAAATATATTTCCCCTGTTAATTAGAACAGAGAGAGACCCCTTGTGTTTGTCCAAAACAAAAAAGACAAGGGATCACTTCTACTCATGGTCTATGATCTCCTTCAATAAATTCGAAGCCCAGCGATGAAGGGTGTTTTCTCGTGGGACCAATCGCATCACGTTCTGAAGACACGCTGAGGCCTCTTGTCTCTTTTGAAACCCTTCCCACAATATTTGGGCCTTAAGATAGAGCGCATCCGGAAAATCAGGATCTTTTTCAAGCACTTGGTCTATTATGTGTTTCGCTTCTTCAAATCTGCTATTTCTCTTACTTGACTTGGCCTTCTCTAAATCGGCTGATAGGGTTTCTCTGGGACTGACTCTTCTTGAACTCCAACCGGAGAACAGATTTCCAAGAACAGATCCGAATCTTTCAAGACAGTACGCGAGAAGAAAGCAAAATGGAATTGAGGATAGGGAGTAGAGCCAAAGATGCTTGAAAGTAAAGAGCTTACCGCCGGTAGACATCGTAATAACAAACAATGCTCCAACAATACAGAGGAAGAACCTTATTACGTTAAGTATAAAAGTAAAACCTTTAAACTCATTCATGGGAATTGTCCGTTGTTTGTGATTTGTTGTATCTTTATTCTTGTCAAGAGGGGGTAATGAACACTATTAAAGAAATCGGATGCCAAACTGCAAGAGCCTAAGGTGTTTTCATGCCAAGTTAAGGCTAGTCTTTAAGAAAGTAGGCATGATACTCTTCTTCGGTCAGATGCTTCTTCATCAGTCGGCCTATGAGGTTGAAGAGATCATCTAGATCCTGATTCGACATCCTCTTTCTGATAAGGGCTATAAGCTGATCATCTGAGAATTTCTGTAGGTAATAGATTACAGTCGCCTCATTCTCTTCTCGACTGGCGCAAAAACCGAAAAGCCCATCGTACTCTTCCACAAACCGATGACTGTGTTTGGACATAATCACATACTCCTTTGCAGG
>JAFGFY010000197.1 GCA_016930795.1 Deltaproteobacteria bacterium | reverse complement strand
GAGACCTGATCCCACTACTAGAAAATTTCTCTCACACCAACCTTATGGAAAAAGATCCCCGGTTCCGCCGAACGTTCCCCATTCCCCTCCCTAAGATTAAGATCTCTCTTCTTCAAAACCATATTCGCCCGATAGGCTGTTTCGATAGACTTTGTGACTTAACCATCATATCCTCATTTATAAAATAGAATTGATACCCATTGACCTATAAAGTTTTTGGGTCATCTCCAAATTAGTTGATTGATGATCAGGATTCAAGGGTTCCAGGGGCCCCCGCTCAAAGTCCGGGATTTTCGACAAGGGATCGAGTGAAAGACTTAATAATTACAGTAACCTGAATGTAGCACAGCATTAGATCATATCAAGGCTTTATAAATTGCCTTTAGAAGAAGTATAAAGCCGGCAAAGTGAATAATATTTCTGGAGCCTTGTATTATCTCAGAGTGCAATGCTTAAGGTTACATAGGATAATTAGTCTTTGTATTTTAAGGCCTCTGACTTGTTGATAAATCGATTGAAAACAAACACTTGAATCCTTGAACCCTAGAATCCTTGATTCCTTTCTCCCAACTAATTGGGAGAAGAACCAAGTCTTTTATTGAAGCGATCCAAATAGGGATTGACAGAAAGGAAAATGAGTGTTAATTGATAAAAATTATTATTTGAGTCAAAGAGGCTTCGGTTGACGGACAATAAAGATAGGTACGAAATCATCATCCAAAAACTAAGGGACAATGGCCACAAGATCACACCACAGCGGCTGGCTATCGTTAAGATTCTTGCGAAAAGTGAAGGCCATCCCAGTGTTGAAGATATCTATGTTCAGATAAAAAAAGACTTTCCAACCATGAGTCTTGCCACTGTGTATAAGAATATTTTATTAATCAAATCATTGGGTGAAGTTCTAGAGTTAGGATTCCCGGATGGGAGTAACCGGTATGATGGAAAAAAGCCCTATCCCCATCCACACGTTATCTGTATCAAGTGTAGAAAAATAGTCGAGCCAGACCTGGATAGTCTGGATGGAATGAAGAAGGAGGTCTCATTAGAGACCCATTTCAACATTCTGTATCATAGGTTGGACTTTTTCGGTATATGTAGCGATTGCAGAATTAAAGAAAGGTAGATCAAACCCAAAAAGAAGGAAGTATGAAAAAATCAGAAAAAGGAGGTATAACCATGAGTAAGCACAATCCTAAGTTTACCACGAATGATGCCGGGAACCCGGTCTCGAGTGACGAATTCTCGCTCACCGTAGGACCTGACGGTCCCATCCTGCTTCAAGACCACTACCTCATGGAGCAGATGGCCAACTTCAACCGGGAGATGATTCCGAACCGCCAGCCACATGCGAAGGGCTCGGGGGCCTTCGGACACTTCGAGGTGACCCAGGACATCAGCGCTTACACCAAGGCGGTCTTGTTCCAACCGGGTACCAAGACCGAGGTACTGGCCCGATTCTCTACGGTGGCTGGCGAAGCCGGCAGTCCTGACACCTGGCGGGACGTGCGTGGCTTTGCGCTCAAGTTCTATACCACCGAAGGTAACTACGACATGGTGGGAAACAACACCCCGGTTTTTTTTGTTCGCGACCCAATGAAGTTCCAGCACTTCATCCATTCGCAGAAGCGCCGGGCGGATAACGGTCTGAGAGACAACGACATGCAGTGGGACTTCTGGACCCTGTCGCCAGAGACCGCCCATCAGGTCACGATCCTGATGAGCGATCGCGGGGTCCCCAAGAGCTATCGGCACATGAACGGCTACACGAGCCACACCTACATGTGGGTTAATACCAAAGGCGAACGGTTCTGGGTCAAGTACCACTTCAAGACCGAACAGGGCATCGAGTTTTTCACCCAGGAAGAGGCTGACCGGATCGCCGGGGAAGACGCGGACTACCACCGCCGCGATTTGTTCGAGGCGATCAAAAGGGGGGATTACCCAAGCTGGACACTGAAAGTTCAGATCATGCCATTCAAAGAAGCCGAGAGCTATCGCTTCAACCCCTTCGATCTGACCAAGATCTGGCCCCACGGCGACTACCCCCTGCATGAGGTCGGCCGGCTGACCCTGAACCGCAATCCAAGCGATTTTCACACCGAGATCGAGCAGGCGGCCTTCGAGCCAAACAGCTTCGTGCCCGGGATCGGTCCAAGCCCGGACAAGATGCTGCTGGCCCGTCTGTTTTCCTATGCCGACGCCCACCGGGCTCGCCTGGGTGTCAACTACAAGCAGATCCCGGTAAATCGGCCGAAAGTGCCGGTGCACAGCTACAGCAAGGGCGGTACGATGCGGATTGAAAACGTCTCCGATCCGGTCTATGCGCCAAACTCCAAGGGCGGCCCAAAGGCAGACCCCGAGCGCTATCCCGAACAGGCCGTCTGGAGTACCAGCGGCGAGTTTGTTCGCGCCTCCTACACAAAGCGAAAGGATGATGACGACTTTGGCCAGCCCGGTACCTTGGTGCGCAAGGTCATGAACGACGCCCAGCGCGACCGGCTGGTGTCCAATGTCGTCGGGAACCTCAAGAATGGCGTATCCGAACCTGTGCTGAAGCGTGCGTTCGAATACTGGCGCAAAATCGACAAGGAGATCGGCGACCGGATCGAGATGGGAGTAAATGGCGGCTGATTGTTTCGAGGCCCTTACTGGCCTGCCATTTGAAGCAATGGCGGGTCAGGATGGGGTAGTCACCAAATTATAGCCAGGTCGTAAAACTCCTCTAAGTCACTATTTCCTCATCTTTATTAGATGTGATGATATCGGTTCTGAACAGAATTTGAAGTTTGCTGACTGTTTATTAAAGCCTTTGCAAACAAGGATTTCAGCTATAATGCTATCCTTCTCACTGTATTAAATTCCAAGTATTTGCTGTCCTAACCTTTCCTTCACCAATTTCCGAAAAAAATGGCGGACACAGTATGTTGTGGTCCGCCGTTTATTTACAGACTTGAAGACTTCTCGATATATCTCAAAGAGAAAATCTTTTTATTTGTGACGTTCATTACAGAAAAAATTTGATTCTCAAACTTTGTTCTTTGCCAATATCACAAATTGAATAAGATTTCAGATAAGTAAATGGTATCAGCTTGACCTTTGATAAAGATCAATCAGAATAAACCGGAGATCCTATTATTAGAGATACTGATTTCTCACAGGCCCCATATCTTAGCCACCACATATCCGGATTCTACACATTCGTCCCACGCCTCCACATCTATTGTTTCACTTTTCATGAAACGATTCGGGCGAAATGGCTAATATTACCATTATATCAAATGGTTAATCGTTTCATGCCCGGCAGCTTTCGTTGCGAACGGCCTTATGGGAGTCTATGCACTGCGCAATGTTTCCCTGCTGCGTGAGGACTATATCGAGGCCTACATGACTTCGGCTGAGAACTACAGGATCTCGCGGGCGTCAGCCGGGAGTAGCCGAAAGGAGTGGTGTTGATATGCCCATGGAACGCACCCCATGGGCCTCAAAAACAAAAGGCTTTCAACCCCGTTGAAAGCCCTGTTATTGCTGGTGCGCCCAGCAGGATTCGAACCTGCGACCTACGGATTCGTAGTCCGTCACTCTATCCAACTGAGCTATGAGCGCATTGTAAAGAACTTGTATAATTTTGAATGGTTATCGAATGAGCCAAAACAGGACCTGTTCTCATCTCTCCATTTTTCAAACTCTGGTCCCACATCTCCCGCGCATGTCAGGATCATCACTTTCTTAACGCACGCCCTCATGTAAGTCAAGGGATTCCTAGAAATGATAAGCGTGAAAGACAGGAAGAGGCAACTGAACCCTCGCTTATATGCAAAGGGATTGACAGGACGCTCGTCCAAAGACTAACTTAAAGATCGGCATCATTCTTGGTGACAGGACACTCATGTTCCTCCAGGAACGTTTGAGTGATGTCCTGTCCGGGATATGCGCTTGATTTTTAGGGCAGGGGGCAGTCCGAGTCGGACTCGGGCTGATATATAGAAAAACAAAAGTAGAGGAAAAGAAGAAGAAATGAGTAATCTTAATCGTATACTTGTCGTATCTTTGTCTACTCAGCATTGTCTGAAGGCGGTCCAATGGGGGATTTCTCTCGCTAGGAAATATAGCGCCAAACTCTTTATCATCCATATTATTCATAATCCTTTCGGACTGGAAGGATGGAATTTACCCATCCCTTCCATGGCTACCCTGCAGGAAGAATTCGCAACAATGACTCGGAAGGCAAAAGAATCCTTGGATCAATATATTGAAGCAGAGGAGACGACAGGTTTGGATATAGAGGAGGCTGTCATAGAGGGGAACCCTAAGGACGAGATCTCAAAATTTATAGACAAAGAGCAAATTGATCTCTTGGTCATGGCCGCCCACGAACAGGATCATATTGAACACTTCATTTCCGGGCGTGAAATTCGCGATCTTGTTCGAAAGATGCCATGTTCCTTATTTCTGGTCCGGAGAGAATTGGAATATAGGCATTTTGCGTAAGACGGACCCATGAGATGAAGGAACTCAGATTCATCAGACTATGGTTGACCATAGGTTTTATGCTGGTGGGGGTGGTCTGTTTCTTGACCCTAACACCTTCTCCACCCGATATAGGCGACTTTCCTGAAAGTGATAAGATCGGACATTTCGTCGCCTATTCCGTCATGATGCTATGGTTCGGTTTCATCTACCTGCGCGGAAGGCGTTACATGAGGGTGGGGCTTGCGTTCATCGTCATGGGTATTGCCCTGGAACTGATTCAAGGGATGTTGGACTACAGAAGCTTCAGCACCCTGGATATGGGCGCCAATGTCTGCGGCGTGATGATCGGTTGGCTCCTGGCAAGGACGCGTTTGGCTGACGCCTTGGTGTATGTTGAAGGGAGGCTGCGAGAGAGTTCAATGCGTTGAGAGGGCAGATGGTTCAGTTAAATAACTGGGTGGTCAAATCTTACTTCTTAGGTTGGGGTGCTTTATCCATGATAGGATAGACCGTGTCAATAACCCAAGGATTAGTTATAGGGAGATTGCCTGCCTTGAAGTCATCAACATTTCTTGTCACCAGCACCAGATTGTGAGTGTACGCGACGGCCGCTATAAGGCCGTCCAATGAAGACATGGGATGACCCGCTTGCTCAGCTCGGCCCTGTATCACACCCCAATTCTCAGCGACAGAAAGATCAATCGGGTAAATATGTTCCGAATACTCCTCTAACAGAGTGTTAAGCCAATCCATCAACCTGTCTTTCCGTTTTGAATCATGTAGCTTTGTCAGTCCTTTTCGGATTTCTCCAATCGTAATGACACTCAGGAATAACTGCTCTGTGGGCGTATTCTTCAACCACTCAACTACATTTGGATTTGGGGAGGGCTTGACCAGTTCCGAAATCACACATGTGTCCATGAGGTAATTCACAATTCAATGCTCCTTGGCAGGTCTTTTAGGCGTTTGAACTCAAAGCCATCTTCCACTCTAGGGCAGTCCAATAAGAAGTCTTTGAAAGAGGGTTTCTTTGAAATCAGCGCTTCATAGTCCTCGACAGAAACGATTACAACGGCCTTAGTCCCTCGACGTGTGACAAACTGCGGGCCTGTTCTCAAGGCATCTTCTACGAGTTGACTGAATTTCGCTTTGGCATCCTGTAATTTCCAAGTATTTTTCATGTGATACCTCCCATGAAACGTTTGTACTAGTCAGTCTAGTCAGGTTGACATTGTTTGTCAACAAGAAATGGCGAGGAGTGGTATTCACAATAAACCGGGATCTTCGGAAGGCGTAAGATATGAGGTAATGGGTCCTAAGTCTTATATTTCTCTTAGCTTATTGATGAGATCCGTCGAGGAAAAGCCTGTGACAAAGGGGATGGTTTTGACAGCCCCACCCGCCGCCTTGACCACATCTGCTCCAATGATCTTATTTTCAGGCCAGTCTCCCCCTTTGACGAGGACATCAGGCATCAAGTATTGAATGACCTTCAAAGGGTCCTCTTCATCAAAAACGATCACACCGTCCACACAACCCAGGGCCGCGAGCATCTCCGTTCTCACTTCTTGGGGATGGACCGGCCTCTCATCCCCCTTAATCGCTCTGACCGAGGTATCGCTATTAACGGCCACAATCAGGTAATCTCCGAGTCCCCTGGCCGCATAGAGGTACCGGGTGTGGCCGGGATGGAGGATATCGAAACAACCGTTGGTGAATACGATCCTTTTGCCTTTTGATTTCAGGCCGTCGATCTCCTGCTTCATGCTCGAAAGCCCTTTTATCTTGGAGCGATACGATTCCATTTATGGTTCCTTGTGAGAGGTTCAGGGTTCTAG
>JAFGFY010000196.1 GCA_016930795.1 Deltaproteobacteria bacterium | reverse complement strand
TGCGGGTCCAACTTCCTGCCATAGTATATACTCATCTGACCCATCATAGGAGTCCACCACATGCCGCCCACGCCAGCCGCCATCCTCATGCCGGTGAAATCATAGTCCTCCTCCGTTGTCCAGACATTCCCTGCGTCGAAAAACACCAGTCCGGTAATGCCCTGCTTTTTTTTGCCCAATGGAAACCGGTACTCGAAATTGTAGAACATCATCTTCTCACCCCGTATCCTATCTCCGGAAACAGGATCCCTGGGGGAGATGCTGTAATCATCAAACCCGCGGACCGACCCGACACCGCCCAGTATGAACTTCTTAAAAACAGGGAGTTTTTCCTGCCCCTTCCTTTTGATAAGCCCCACGTTCCCCTTCGCCACAAAGACCGTTGACCAGAACAGCGGGAAATACCACTCCGTTCTCAGCATGTACTTGTTGTAGCCCACATCACCCCCTAGAATTCCGCCTGTCGTCTCGACAGTGAAGCTGTTATAAGATCCTTTCGTCGGAAGCCAAGGTCTGTCCCAGGAAATGCGTGATATGCCAAGGGTAATACTATTGGCGATATTCTTCCCCTCCATTTCTCTTATCACCATGGCGGCCGAGCTTGCAACGTCTTGAATATCCGAGTTTTCATGGGAAAGCCGTACAGATCCCCTGGTAAGGTCCCCAAGGCCCCAAGACTCTAAGGGGAAACCGAGTCCCAAAGCGCCCCCGATACTCTCAGTCGTATACTCATAATACTCATACTCAGTGAGAAAGGCCATAATACTGCCGGAAATATCCCTATCATATACCCATGGTTCAGAGAACTGGATCATGATATTCTTCGACACGTCCCCATAATACACGGAAGTGCTGAGTTGTTGTCCACGCCCCATAAGGTTTTCCACTGTGACATTGGCGTGACCCACAAAACCTTCATAATCACTCCACGCTATCCCGAAGCCGTATGATCCCGTTCGGTAGCTTTCTTCCACGTTTACATCAAGAATGATGAGATCGTCCTCACTTCCTTTTCGGGTTCCCATTTCCACATTATCGAAAAATCCGAGTCGATTGAGCTTTTCAGTGCTCTCATTGATGGCCGTCCCGTTATAGAGCCCCCCTTCAACCACCTCCAACTCACGTCGGATGACCTTGTCTCTGGTCTTCACGTTGCCGAGGATATTGATCCTTTCAAAACGCACTTTCTCCGCCTTATCAATATGGTAGACAATATCCACCAGATGATTTTCATCATCCTCCGAGATGAGTGGGGAGACTTCGGCATAGGCGTACCCATAATCGGCACAAACATTCTTTAACGCCTGAATATCCTCATAGATGACCTCGGCATTATAGAACTTCTCCTTCCCAATGTTGGTGAAAGTGAGAAGCTCTTCTTCAGTCTTGACTAAATCACCCCCCACCTTGACTTCCTTGACCCTATACCGAGAACCTTCAATGATCTCTATGGTGAGGGACAATTCTCCCTCCTTGATAACAGCAATCTCCGGATGACCGACGTTTGCTTTCATAAAGCCGTTGTTCCGATAGAACACGCCAATATTGTGAACATCATACTCCAGCGCCGTATCATCCACCTTTCCTGAATCGTTGATCCAGGAAAACCATCCCTTTTCACTGGTGTGCATGACATCTTTCAGGTCACCATCGTCGAATTCTTTGTTCCCAACAAACTTAATCTCTGTGATATAGACCTTTTCTCCTCTGTCTATTTCGTAGGTCAGCGAAATTTCATTATTTTCAAGCTCTTCAATTCTCTCTGTGATCTCCGCGTTGTAATAACCCTTTTTCCGATAGTACTCTTTAAGTCTGTTGATGCTCTGTCGTATCTCATTTTGATCAACGATGGTATATAGCTTTATCCCCGCCTCTTCCATCAAATCTTTTTCTTTACCTTTCTTTGCACCTTTAAAACGGATCTTGGCGATGGAGGGCATCTCATTCACGACGAATGTCACGATCCGACCCGTCGGAGTATCTTGGCTCTCGATACTGAGGTCCTCCGAAAAGTAACCCATTTTATAGATGGCTTTCAGATCTCTATTCAACCGTTCAGCATCATACCCATCCCCCGGCTGGGTTTCAATAACAGTCAGAATGGCCTCGGTCTCGATCCTTTTATTCCCCTTGACCTGGATCGATTCGATCGTTTCAATATCTTTTATCTGGTTATAGATTGCATCTGATACCCTCTCGGCCACATCCCCCAATTGGTTAATATCATCTTCAACTATGGAGAGAGACACAGGCCGTTTACCTCCTGTAACATCAAGGATCTTGAGATTCAAACTCACCTTATCCACAATTTCTGTGATAGTGCCCGTAACGACCCAATCCGCACCCAAATCATGCCCAATGGCATAGAGATCCTTTTCTTCCAGCACCGACAGGGAAGCCTTGGGATGTTGATTAACTACTGCAGTGCTGACCACGGGAAACCCTTTACTAGAAAGCCGGAGGGAGAGTATTTCCTGAAAACCATGTCTAAGATGATCCATAGGCTCAGCCGTATAGATTTCAAAGGGCAAAACAGCAGTCCTGTTCTCTCCTTCTTCCCCTTGGACCGTTACAGATAGAAGCAAGCATAATATCGAAACCGCTATAATCTTAGAAAGCTTTATCCATGGAATAGCTGTTTGCATGTCATCCTGCGTTGATTTCTTCATACGCTTCTCAGAATCCGCCCATCAATGATCTCCAAAGGCTGAGACATCTTCTCTGCCAATTGTGGATTGTGCGTTGCCACAACGAGGGCCAATCCATCCTCCTCATTAAGGCGAAGCAACAGGTCCATAATTCCTTCCCCAGTATTTCTGTCAAGATTTCCCGTAGGCTCATCAGCCAGCAAAAGTCTTGGCGCCATGATCAATGCCCTGGCTATGGCCACTCTCTGCTGTTCCCCCCCGGACAACTCCCCCATCCGGTGATTCATTCTTTGCTTAAGCCCGACCTTGACCAGTATCTCTTCCGCTTTTTGCGCGGCCTCCTTCTTCTTTTTTCGCGCGATGAGAGCGGGTATCAGCGTGTTCTCCAGGGCATTGAACTCCGGAAGGAGGTGATGAAATTGGAACACAAGGCCGATCTCTCTATTCCTCAGCTTGCACAGGTCCGATCCATCCAATTCGCTGACATCTTGATTGTCGAATTGGACCGTTCCCTTGGTGGGAGGCTCAAGTGTAGCCATGACGTTGAGCAAGGTAGATTTACCCACACCGGAGGCGCCCATGATCGAAATGCTGTCCCCTGGTTTCACACTAAGATCGATCCCTTTTAAAACCTCTATAAGATGCTGGTTATGGGTAAATGACTTGTGAATATCATTCAATTCAAGCAATTGACTCTCCCAACGAAAAAGTATAGATACGAAGTCACTGCACAGTGAAAAATCATTTGCCTATTCATACCTCAGGGCCTCAACAGGATTCAGTCTGGAGGCATGCCAAGATGGATACAGGGTGGCCAGAAAGGATATAACAACAGCGGCCACGGCCACCAGCAGCACATCCATTCTTTCCACTTTTACGGGTAAAGTTGAAAGCCCATAGTAGTCTGTGGGCATCTGAATGTGAATGTATTTTGAAAGCAGGTGACATATTCCAAGCCCGGAGACAAGACCCGCGACCGTGCCCACCATACCCAAAAGCAGCCCTTGAAGCATAAAGATCCTCATAATGCCTCTGGATGTGGCCCCCATGGCCCTGAGAATAGCCACATCCCTGGTCTTTTCCACAACACCCGTAACCAGTGTACTAATGATATTCAACGCCCCCACCAACACGATCAATGTCAGAATGATGAACATAACCAGCTTTTCCAGCTCAATGGCGGAAAAAAGGCTCCGGTTTGTCGCTTTCCAGTCTTGCACCCAATACCCATAGCCTAGTTCTTCTTGAATCACCTCTCCAATAGAATCCGATTTGTAAACATCTGTCACCTTGACCTCAATACCGTGGACCCGATCTCCCAACTCCAAGAAGTCCTGGAGTTCCGTGAGAGACGAGAACATAAGACTTGCATCAAACTGGTACATTTCCGAATCAAACAGGGCCGTCACCCTGTAGTCTCTATTTGCGGGAATCCTTCCCAACGGGGTCAATCTTCCCTGTGGGGAAGTAACGGTCAATATATCACCCGGCCCTACCCCCATCTGTCTGGCCAGTTCGATTCCCACGATCATTGCAGGCAGTCCCTCATGTGTTTCATCAAGCGAGGAAAGGAAACCCTCCTTTATCATAGGACCAATATCGATTACTTTTTCAACACTCCGAGTATCGATTCCTCTCAAAAGGGCGCCTGAAGTAGCGTTATACGCATTTCTCACTAAGACTTCGCTGTAGATATAGGGCGTGGTTGCCTGAACGCCCTGTATCCCATCGATCTTTTGCGAAAGCCCATCATATCCCTCAAAACTCCCGCCATAACTCCGTACCAGAATATGTGGATTAACCCCCAGGATTTTGGACATCAAATCATCCCTAAAGCCGTTCATGACTGACAACACAATAATGAGGGCCATGACACCTGTCATGATCCCCACGACCGTAATGAGCGTCATCACGGATATGGAAGTCTGCTTCCGCTTCGCCTTGAGATACCGTATTCCCATAAATAGTTCAAAAAACATCCAGACTTCACTCCGTGCCACTCTCTCCTCGGGGTCTCATCTGAGGAAAGAATATAACGTCCCTTATTGAAGGTGAATCCGTAAAGAGCATGGTTATCCGGTCTATGCCGATACCTTCTCCGGCTGTGGGAGGAAGACCATACTCGAGGGCCCTTATGTAGTCCTCGTCCATGAATTGAGCTTCGTCATCCCCTGCTTCTCGAAGAGAGACCTGTTCCTCGAATCTTGTACGCTGGTCATCCGGATCGTTCAATTCCGTAAAACCGTTGGCCATCTCCCTCCCTGTAATGAAGAGTTCGAATCTATCGGCTATATCCGGGTTCTCATCGTTTCTGCGGGACAGAGGAGAGACATCGATAGGATAGCCCATGATAAAAGTGGGCCCTATGAGCTTAGGTTCGACCATTTCATCAAAAATCTTCGTTAGCACCTTTCCCAGTTTGTCCATCTTGGACAGGGCAATATCATGGGATTCAGCAAAGTTGACAGCCGTACGGATATCACTCAAGACCTCTTCTTTGACGCCTGCGATCTCCCTTAATGAATCGAATAGGGTCATCCTCTTCCATGGGACCGCAAAGTCTATTCTGGCTCCCTGATATTCAATGGTGCTGGTCCCAAGGACCTTTTGTGCGACATGATTGAATAAGGTCTCTGTTAGGCTCATGAGATCTTCGTATGTCGAGTAGCTCATATAGAATTCCAGCATAGTGAATTCAGGATTGTGTTGAATAGAGATTCCCTCATTCCTGAAATTGCGGTTAATCTCAAAAACCCGCTCAAGGCCGCCAACCACAAGCCTTTTCAAATAAAGTTCAGGTGCGATCCTCAGATAGAGATCCATACCCAACGCGTTATGGAATGTCTTAAAGGGTTTTGCCGCGGCACCCCCGGCTATGGGCTGCATCATGGGTGTCTCAACCTCTAGAAAATCTCTCTGGATAAAAAAATCCCTAATGGACTGGATAATTCGGTTACGCAGAACAAAAACCTCTTTGACATGGTCGTTCGCAATGAGATCTAAGTAACGTTGCCGGTATCTTGTTTCCACATCCGCCAGGCCATGCCACTTCTCAGGCAGGGGTCTCATGGATTTTGAGAGCAAGATGACATGATGGGCAAAAATGGTCAACTCATTGGTCCGCGTCCGAAAAAAGGTTCCTTCAATACCGATAAAGTCTCCTATATCCATATACTTAAAGGTCGTGTACGCTTTTTCACCGACCTGATCCTTCTTAATATAGGCTTGAAGAAGGCCGGAACGGTCTTTGATATGGATAAAAGAGGCCTTTCCAAAGTTACGAATGGCCATAATCCTCCCTGCCATGGAAAACACCCTGTTTTCCTTTTCCAGGGCCGCCGAATCCAGATGACCAAAGCGTTTCATTGCCTCGGACGCGGCCATGTCGCATTTATACCCCGCGGGGTGTAGATGAATACCCATGGATTTCAGGGTTTCAGCCTTCTTCCTTCTTTCTTCAATGACTGGGTTTGTTTTTTCCATAATGATTATGAATTGCCGTACCCTCTATCCCTTAAGCCATAGGCTAAGGATAAAACATCCCGATGGACCTTGGATTAGTCCATTCCTATTTTGAACAGACATCGTCATGACGTTTTAGGGCCTTCCCATTTGAAATCGGGCATTATCCAGTTATTTGCATAAGTTGAACTTATCCTTCTAATCTAATTGTCATGGATAGTCAAGAAAGAGAAATCGGGAAAAACTGAAAAAAGATAAAAACAGAGAAAAACAACGTGTTACCCAGGGATTAGGACTCTTGTTCGGAGTCAAAAAGACCTCTGAACGAGTGAAATGATTAAACCTTACTAGAGTCTTCTCAAATTTCGTTTATTTACTAGGGAGTCATGATAGGAGGAGTCATTTTTGAGTATTTCGAGCGCGGATTCTATGGTCCGTAGCATTTCAGCCCTGTCTTCGGGGAGTTTTCCGTACACGGGGGCATAATTGGAGATATGATCACTTAAATATTGAGATGAAACCTCCAAGCGTTGTATCAGGCGACTCTGTTTTCGAAATACGGTCTCCGGCGAGGCTAGTTCAAATGAACCCTCCTGGATTCTATCCCAGAGAGGGGTATGGGGTGCTGGAACATAAGTCCGAATACGGATAAAATGGGGATCCACCTTGTTCAATACATTTGCGGTTCCCTCGGCGTGTTGTCGCCAGCCTGTTTCTCCACCGACTCCTGCCAGCACATAGAGACTCACCTCAAAACCTGCCTCTTTCGCCTTTGCTGCGCCCTTCACCATCTGTTCAGGGGTTGCACCCTTCCTGATTTCCTTGAGCAACTGCGGGTCCCCCGTTTCCAGGCCGATATGCAACCGAGTAAGTCCGGCCTCTCTGATCAGCCGGAGATCATCAATGGATTTGTCACAAAGCGTCCTTGCGCGGGCGTAGCTTGTCACTCGCTCGACAGAAGGAAAATGTCGATAGAGCTCTCTTAGAATTTTTTCAAAAAGTCGGGGGGCCAAAACAAGACTGTTGGAGTCTCCGATGAAGATACTCCGGGGTTGAGAACCGTAGATCCGATAAGCCGTCTCAATGTCTTGAATGATCTCCTTTAAAGGACGTTTCTCAAAACGCACGTCTTTGTACATGGAGCAAAATGTGCATCGATTCCACGGGCATCCGCGCGTGATTCTCAGCAAGAGGCTCTGCGCCTCGCTTGGAGGGCGGTAGGGAGGGTAATCATAGTCAACCCCCGACCTGATCAATCTAAACAAGAAAAACTCCTTTGGGTGACATCCATTGAAAATGTTGAATCGAGCCTCACATGCCTCTAATGGCCAATATATGGTCACGAATTCTGAGTGTCAAGTCCATCTCTTTTTGAAAAAGCCGCAATCTGCCATGACTGATGACGTGTGGTTCATAGGCAGCATAAACCTGACGTTGATGCTTCGCCACATTCAGTTGAAAAGGTAAGGCTCTTTTAGGGCAAACAAAAAACATTGATATATAATACTTGTTAAATATCAGAATTTGCATTATAGTCATTATATTGTTTGCACAAACAGCAGATTTTAGGCAATCATGGATGAGACATTTGAAAAATGCTCAATTTTGTTCAAGGCAAGTCGAAGATCCCGCACTCTTGCGGGGGAAAGCGAGAATTCTGACCCTCCAGATTTTCATCGGGACAGCCAAGAATACCTTGAGTATTTCGAGGATTAGAATTTAAGCCTGACGCCGCTTGTCCCGCCATAGCCCTGAGCCCGTCGAAAGGGCGACGGCGAAAGATTGGGCAAAAGGGGGCGTTTATCAAAAGTCTTGGATTGTCTGATTCAATACCTATGACAGGAGGAAAGTATGGCTAATATTGCAGCAATACTGAAAGAGGAAATCACTCGCTTGGCCCGCAAAGAAGTCCGGCGGCAAACCGAGGTTCTGAGAAAGGCATCCGCCCAACAACGAAAAACCATCGCCGCGTTGAAGCAACGCGTATCCGACCTGCAACGCGAGGTCACTGCCCTTGAGAAACAGGCATTGAAACAACCCGCGTCAATCGCTCCGTCAACAGACAAAAAAGTCGCGAGGTTCTCAGCTAAAGGACTTCATTCACATCGTAATCGCTTGGGGCTTTCCGCAGCTGCTTATGGAAAGCTCATCGGTGTGACGGGCCAAACAGTGTATAAGTGGGAAAATGGGGCCGTGCGTCCTCGCGCACAACAAGTGGAAGCCCTTGCTGCTATTCGCGGCATAGGAAAAAAGGAAGTGCTCGCCCTTCTGGAAAAACAAGCTCCTAAAACTCGAAAGAAAAGAAAGAAAAATTAGATGTCAATTCCTGTTTTGGCAGAACTGTCGCGCTATGAGATCACGCGGCGATCTTATAACTCGATGGTGTGATTATCAATCGATGAAGACCCCCGATATGATTGAAGGACTGCCTGCATCCCTGTTCCCCTATTCTCATTTCTCCGGAACTGAAATCAAGAAGATACTCTCCTTGTTCGGCCCTCTTCGTCTGTTTTGCCCATGGTTTATGGAGCCTCCATCTCTTCAGTCCATAAACGTCGGCGGAAATACAATTGACATCCAGTATCCGCTGAAAGAGATGAAACCGGAGGAGCATTTTAAGACCCTCTTACTGGAATACTCACGCTGGATTCGCGCTAATCAAGACAAAGGCTATACTGAATTTCTGAGAGCCAATCAAGAGGCAGGACACTCTGAGAATACAACTTGGGAAATCAGGGGGATGATTCGAAACGGGAAGAGAGAGAAAAGCCCCGACTATAAAACCTTGAGATACCATCTTATCCTTCACCTTGCTCAAGATATGGAAAATCAACGACGCGAGGCGGACAGGATGCTCACATCCCTGAAGGAGAAGGGTATCCTGTTCAAAGGAATTATCGATGAATCCGATGACGTACAAAATCCTGTGGAAGATCTTCCTTCCTTCGAATCGGATTTCTTCATGCCGGAGCGACATCTGCGGCACATCTTTGAAGCCTGGTTTGCGCTCTTTGGCGTATATATAAGAGAAGACGATTTGCTCCTCACCCTTAACCGGCATTTCATGAATTACGCTGAAGAACTCTGGAAAAAAGAGGGGGGTGAAACTCAGGTCGACGGGATATCAAGCCTTCAATTCAGATTTCCTGATTTCTCTCATCTTCCTCTTGAAGACCTTTATGAGATAAAGAGAACCTCTTCCGGTAATAATACCATGAGGGAATTAAGAGACCTCCTTCTGAGTTTTGGGGATGACCCGATTCATAACTTGCCCAGGCTGGAAAAAATGACAACAAACCTTGAAAAATCATATCCTCATAAAAAAACAGAGAACTCACTCAAAATCACGTTCAAATACCTCCCTCCATTTCCCGAAGCCGGGTATCATGAACACGACAGTCTATCCATATGCCTTGAAAACAGAATACTCTTTCTCATAGAAGAGTAAGCCGATATGAACGAAAAGAAATCAACGACAACAACCCTAGAGAAAGAAGGCTGGACCAGACGGTTTGTGGCCGATGACCCCCGTCTAAGCGAAGCCGTTGAGGTATACAAAGAGGCTGGTTTTGAGGTTTATCTGCAACCCTTTCCAACCGATGAGCCTGAATGCGAAACGTGTCCCGGGGAAGAGAAAAGTGACCGGGGCGGAAAGGAATGCCGTATCTGTTTTGAGGGGTCTGAAGATCGGTATAAGATCATCTTTACCAGGCCGGCACAGGGCGAAACAGAATCAAAGGATGATCTCTAGATCGACCCTGATGGATACGAGATGGCCCTATCTACTTGCCACTCGCCCGGTTTCGTGGCCCATTAGGCACCATTTCCTGTATTTGCATGAATATTGGTCGCAGTCTCCGATCGCTTTTCCAAAACAAGCGAAGTGCCCCTCATTCCTCTGTTTTCTATGAATAATCGGAGAAATGACCTGGATAAAACAAGGTGTGCACAGAGAGGAGCTATAATCATCAACTCCCCAGGATATCGTGGAGTCCTTTTCCCACTCCGCACCGCATCTAATGCATTTTACGCGCAATTTGCCCATACACCACCCCATGCCATTCTGTTTTCTCAAGAGACAGGATCGGCTCCGAACATATAATGTGCCCAAACATGCGGATTGCATTGGTTTGGGCACTGGGGTAATCCTATCTTTCAAGATTGCTCTAAAGAATATCAATTGAATATATTGTATGTCAATAGAAAAAAGATACAACATCCAGTATTTCTTTGATAACATCAGCACTACACCATCGAAATAGGTTGCCTTATCGATCGCTGGAGGAGTTTTTATGAGTATGACAAATCGCGTCTTTATCTGCCTTGGAATTCTCGTGGTCGATCTGGCCGTATTCTTCCTCCCATTGACTGCGCTATTCCTCATCTATATAATTCTCTACAATCCCCCTTGGTTTAGAGAATTTCTGAAAAGCTTTGATAAAAAGTCTGATCAGACATGAAATAGCGTCTCCTGGCAGTGGAAGACCCCACCTTGAGGGACCGGACTCACTACTCGGTTCTGAAATATCGGCTTTTTCTTTTTGTCATTCAATAGGACATCTAAAGATGGAAGAAAAGGATATAGAGAGACTCTTCTTCAGTGCGGCTGACGCCTCGAAGAATCAGACCAGCGAAGTGAAGGAGGTTTTTTCGGTACTGATCAGGTCAACCCTCCAATATAGAGATGATATGCTCGAATCAGAAGGAATCATCATCACCGTTGAAGATGTCCG
>JAFGFY010000195.1 GCA_016930795.1 Deltaproteobacteria bacterium | reverse complement strand
TGCAAGAGCGGAGCAATCATGGCATTGAATAATCCCAGCGGCTGCCATTCGATAAACGTTTTATCCTGCAATGGTTCCATCACAGCGCCCAACCTATATTGCCACGGGCCTTTTAGGTCGATTGTCTGTTCGCCCGTCGACAGTTCATATGGTTTGCCCAGGTAAAACCCGCCCCGGCCTGCATGGTTAATCACTCTGATTGTGATCATATTCAGCCCTGTCTTGAGTAGATTCGAATGGATATCATATATTCTCGGTGGGTACTTATATGAGACTGACCCCACGACTTCACCGTTAACATAGGTCGTGTCGGCATCGACAATCCTGCCCAGCCAGAGTTTCGCGGGTTTGCCCGTTATAGAAACCGGCACGTGAATTTCTTTTTTGAACCAGACAACGCCGTTTACAGGTCCCAATTCGCGGTCTGCCCAATAACCGGGAACCTCCATGGTCGCCCATTCTGAGGCATCATAGGTGTTGTCAAACCAGGGTTTTTGCCCTTTTTGCAGACCTTCATCAGCCTGCTGGAGACGATTATACCATTCATCACTGATAGCATGATCTTTTTCAATGATTTCTTCAATGTAAGCATCGTCTTTGTGTTTTTTTGCTGTTTCCAGATATTCGGGAAACTCCCTTAAAGCCTCCTCGCTCAACCATGCCTGGGCGGGTGAACCACCCAGGCTGGTGTTGATCAAACCTATGGGGACACTGTAATTTCCAAATAACTCCTTAGCGAAAAAGTAACCTACGGCAGTGAATTCCAAGATACTTTCAGGATTCACGGATACCCATTGACCTGACTCCATATCTTGCTGTGGCTTTTTGAAGTTATAAGCATCCGGGACGATAAACTGTCTGATGGCAGGGTTATCAGAGTTGGCAATGACATCCGGATATCGGTATTTCACCCTCTCCATGGACAGCTCCATGTTCGATTGTCCCGAGCATACCCAAACATCACCGATCATAATATCTTTTAGGGTGATATGATTATCGGCCTTGATACTCATACTGAATGGGCCGCCCGCTTTCATTTCTGAAAGTACAACGACCCATTTGCCGCTCGGGCTTGTGCTGGTCGTATACATTTTACCATTGAAGTCTATTCTCACCTCTTCGCCTTCATCAGCCCAGCCCCAAATCTTTACTTTGGCTTCTCTTTGAAGCACCATACCATCGGCTATCAACGCGGGGAGTCTAACCTCACAGAACACCCTCTGTGAAAGCAAGAACAAACAACAGAAAAACAGCCAACCAAGTCTCCTCATATCCCTCTTCATTCATATTGCTCCTTCACTCTTCACACCTATTTCATTTGGATTGTCGGAACTTGTTGATAAGAAATCCCTTTTGGGGATTGAGTATAGGAAAGTCTTGCATCAGATGTCAATACATACGTTGTCCCATAGTCTTGTGAATCTATCCGAAAGAGAGTATCATACGAGAAGGACGCATTTAAATAATTACAAAATGTCTTGAAAGCCAATTCGAAATCCCTGACTTTGAACCTCGATAAAGTCCTCCTTGTCAGGCAAAAACAGTCACTGCCTTTAAGGAGAATGAATGAGGCGTTATTGATGAATGGTGTTTAGTATCGGTCGATGGGTTACTAAGTGGCCGTTTGATCCCAAAAGACTGCTTGAGGCTATCGAAACTCCTACACTAAATCAGCGGGGTAATAGTCATGACGGATAATAATACGCCTATTTTTGAACAGGATGAAATACGAAAAGTCCTAATCGTGGATGATGAAGAGGACTTTGTGTTGAGCCTTATCGATATCCTGGAACCTTACGGCTATATGATCGAAAAGGCGAACAGTGGAAAAGAGGCGACAGACAAAATAAAGGGCTTTGATGCCCATGTTGCCCTTCTCGATATTAGGCTGGGAAAGGAGAGCGGCATCAGTCTGATCTATAAGCTTAGAGAAGCTTCTCCAAGCCTTCTTCCAATAGTAATGACCGCCTATACCGAAGCCGATACTGCGATCGAGGCCTTACAGGAAGGCGCTTATGACTATTTACGAAAACCCTTTAATCCTCACGATCTTTTGGCAACACTTGAAAGGTGTTTTGAAAAACTCAAACTTGAAAGAGAAAAATCAGCCAGTGACGAGCGCTATCGTCTCCTCGTCGAGACGATGAACGACGGTCTGGGAGTACAGGATCGAGACGGGCTTTTTACCTTTGCGAATAAAAAGTTATGTGAAATGACGGGTTACAGCAAAGATGAGTTAATAGGAAGATCCATGAACGATCTCCTGGATAAAAAGAACAGAAAGCTCTATCAAGAGTATTCAGAAAAAGCACTGAGTGAAAACTCCAAGCCTTATGAATTAGAATTATTAAGAAGAAATGGAGAAACATTGTCCGTCCTTGTATCCCCACAGGTCATAAAGAAATCCGATGGAACCTCGAAAGGCCTCTTTGCCGTGATTACAGACATCTCTGAACGCAAGGAAGCTGATGAGAGAAAAAAAGAGATGGAATCACAGCTACAGCAGGCACAGAGAATGGAAAGCATAGGCACGCTGGCAGGGGGCATATCCCATGACTTCAACAACTCCCTTCAGGCTATACTCGGATATACGCAAATGATCCTTCTGGACACGGAGGAATCGGATTCCAAATATCCCAGGCTTATACAAATTGAAAAGGCCGCACGACGAGCCATCGAATTGACTCAGCAACTCCTTGCCTTTAGCCGTAAGGTCGAAAGCCGTTTTAGACCAGTCGATCTAAATCAGGAAATCAAACATGTTGAAAAGCTTCTTCAAAGAACCATTCCCAAGATGATTAATATCGTCCTTGACCTCGAAGAAGACCTTAACATAATCAGCGCCGATCCCACACAAATAGAACAGATATTGATGAATCTTGCTGTTAACGCAAGGGACGCCATGGGAGACGAGGGGACTATAAAAATAGAGACAAGGAACATAACACTGGACGAAGAATACTGTAAAAGCAATCTCGGCGTTATTCCAGGTAATTATGTCCTCCTTGTCCTTTCTGATACAGGCCACGGAATGGACCAAAAAACGATTGAGAGAATCTTTGAACCCTTTTTTACGACCAAAGAACCCGGGAAAGGAACCGGTCTCGGTCTATCGATGGTGTATGGTCTAGTCAAAAAGCATCATGGCCATATCACCTGTCATAGCGAGCCGGAACAGGGCTCCTCCTTTAAGATATTTATTCCAGCAGTGATAGATAGCGATCCGGGGGTTCCGGTTGAGGCGGAAAATGATCTGACTTTGGGAGGAGATGAAGTTATCCTTATCATTGATGATGACCCCCTCGTCCGGGATCTTGGTGAACAGATTCTTACTAAATTCGGCTATAAGGTATTAACGGCTATTAATGGCGAAAGCGGTATTCAAAAATATCTGGATAAAAAAGAAATCATCTCTCTTATAATTCTCGACCTGATGATGCCAGGGATGGGAGGAAAACGTTGTCTAAAGGAGATCTTAAGGCTAGAACCCAACACAAAAGTGATTATTGCGAGCGGATATTCTGAAGATGGACATGTTGATGCGACTATCGAGTCAGGCGCCAAGAGTTCTATTAAGAAACCCTTTGATATAAAGCAGATGCTTTCCGTAGTTCGGAAAGTTCTAGATGCCGAGGAGCAATAGATATTTTCCTTGATAATCCCTACCTTTTTTCTAGATATCTCTTTAAAGAATCAGGAAGCCGGGATCTTCCTAAAGAGAAATATTCCGCCAAAACTCGTGTGTTTTTTCAGTAGAATAAAAAATGGCCGATAAAAACGACAATAACAAAATACCATCGGGACGATTTCCCAACACTGTTATTGAGCCTTTTCCTCTACAAGATGGAGATACAGTCCCGTCCGATATTCTAAGGTTTGAACGCCTGATATCCGGCTTCTCATCTGTTCTCATAGATGCTCCGGCAGAGGCACTGGAAGATGAACTAAACAGCTGGCTGAAGAAGTTTGTAGATTTTTTTAGAGTGGATAGGTGCAGTGTCGTTGAATACTTAGATGACCGAAAAACAATACATATGTTAATGAATTACATTGTCCCTGAGGTTGATTCGGTTCCTGTTTTATCTGATTATCAACCTCCAGATGGTGTGATTGAAGTACTTGAGAAAGGCGCTATAATTAGGGCGGAAAAAATACCTGATGACCTCCCTCAAACCTTTCTGGGAAGTATAATAGAAAAAGATAAGACGAAGTCTGCCATTATCGTTCCATTTTCCATTGGCAACAAAGTAATAGGATGCATATCCTTTTCCAGCTACAGAGAAGAACACAAATGGCCTGATGATGCTGTCAGACGAATTAAACTGATTGGTGAGATTATTGCCAATGCCATCCTCCGCATTCGTACTCTTAAAGCCCTTCTTGAGGAAATGGATCGACGAAAGAAGATTGAAGAGAGATACACTTCCATCATAGAGACAGCTAATGTGGGATTTTGGATTGCAGATTGGAATCAGAATATACTGGTCGTGAATGATGAATATTGCCGAATGTCAGGATACAGCCGTGAAGAATTACTTGCTAAAAAAGTCTGGGATCTGGATGCCTCCGGAGATCGGAGAAAGGTTGAAAGAGATTTAGATGCACTGATTAACAATGGATCAACTCACCTGGTAGCTATACACAGAAGAAAGGATGACAGTCTATTTGATATAGAGGTAAGTTCAAAAATAGATGAAAAAGATGGTTATATTTGTAGCTTTATACGTGACATTACTGACCTTAATAGGTCGCGTAAAGAGTTAGAGGAACGTCTTAAATTTGAAGAGCTTGTTTCTGAATTCTCCACTACTCTTATCATACCAGGTGATATTCAAATCGAACTCACAAACTGGCTAAAAAGGTTTGTAGAGTTTCTTAGAGTTGATCGAGCGGTTGTTGTTGAATATTTGGATGATAAAAAATCTGGTCGAGTCATGATGCAATATACTGTTCCGGATGCTGTTGTTCCTCCCCTTAGGGATATTCGTATAACTCCCGAAGGAGAAATAAAAGGATTTCAGAAAGGCACTATAATTAGGGCGGAAAAAATACCTGACGACCTTCCTGAATCTTTTCGCGGAGGTATAATAGAAAAGGATAAAACCAAGTCTACTATTATTATTCCACTTTC